>NZ_CP012402.1:1055000-1354909 GCF_001305595.1 Azospirillum thiophilum | reverse complement strand
CAGGAGGCCGCCCGCAAATTCATCGAAATGGCGACCAGCCCCGAGGTGCAGGCCGACGGCATCGTCAAGCGCTTCAACTGGTATCCGGGCATCGACGCCAATTACGTGCAGCCGAAGCTGGACGCGCAGACCTGGGCCAAGCTGTTCACCGACGTGAAGCCGGACGAGCTGGCGAGCAAGGGCAAGCCCTTCCCGCTGGCGGGCTATTTCACCGACATCATGGAAGCCTATGAGCGTATCGTTGCCAACTGAGCCGGCCGGCCGGCCGGCGCCGCTCCCCCGCGAAGGCGGGGGAGGCGGCACCCCTGCCCTGGCTGCCGCCGCATCTCCCGCCGGCCGGGTGTGGGGTGTGCTTCTGGTGATGCCGGCGCTGGCGATGGTGGCGCTGTTCTTCCTCTATCCGCTGGGTCTTTCGGCGGTCAGCGCCTTCCACGGCCGCGACGGCGGCTGGACGCTGGCGAATGTCGCCAAGGCGTTCGAGCTCTACAGCCTCGACATGGCCTTCACGCTGGCGATCGTGCTGCTGTCCTCGGCGCTGGTGGCGCTGCTGTCGGTCGCGATCGGCGGCTATCTGACGCTCGGCGGGAACCGGGTGGCGGTCACCCTGCTGCGCTGGCTCTACCGCTGGCCGCTGTTCATTCCCTTCATCGTCGCCGCACAGATGATGCGGTCCTTCCTGGCGAAGAACGGCTTGATGAACAACATCCTGATCGGCAGCGGGATCATCGAGCCGCTGCAGGCGGCGAGCCTGCTCGACTGGCGCGGCATCGTGGTGACCTTCGTGTGGAAGCAGACGCCGTTCGTCGCGCTGATGGTGGCGGGGGCGATGGCCTCCCTCGACCGCTCCACCATCGAGGCGGCGCGCGACCTGGGCGCCGGACGGCTGCGCATCCTGGCGGAGATCGTCGTTCCCCAGATCAGACCGACGCTGGTCGTCGGGCTGATCCTCAGCTTCGTGACCATGCTGTCCGTGATGTCGGTGCCGATGATGATCAACCCCAACAGCCCGACCATGATCACGGTGGACATGGCCTACCGCATCAACGCCCACGGCGACTATGGCGTGGCGAACGCGCTGGGCTTCGTGTCCTACCTGATGGCGGGCCTGGTCGGCTGGTTCTACCTGCGGCATGGCGTGCGCCAGGGCGGTGCGCGATGAGCGGCCCGTTTCCTGCCAGCGCGGCGCGGGCGCTCGCCTGGGTTCCGCGCGGGCTGGCCCTGGGGCTGCTGGCCTTCGTCATCTTCGGGCCGCTGACCAATCTCGGGCTGTGGGCGGTGGCGGAGAAATGGTACTTCCCCCACACGCTGCCGCTGCAATACGGCTTCTCCTTCTGGGAGCGGGTGTTCGCCCCGCGCTCCAACGCCATGGCGTCGCTGGCGACCAGCGTCACCATCGCCCTGCTGACGGTGGCGGCCTGCCTCGCCGTCTCGGTTCCCGCCGGCTATGCGCTGGCCCGGCTGCGGCTGCCCTGGCGCGGGGCGATCCTGCTGGCCTTCCTGCTGCCCCAGGCATTTCCCAGCGTCGCCGTCTACATCAACGTGGCGCGCATCTTCTACACGCTGGGACTGAACGGCACGGTGGCCGGGGTGGTTCTGGTCCACACCGTCCATGGGCTGGTCTTCTCGGTCTGGATCACCGCAGCCGCCTTCGCCGCCGTCGACCGCTCGCTGGAGGAGGCCGCGCGCGACATGGGGGCCGGTCCCTTGCGGACCTTCTTCGGCATCACCCTGCCGCTGGCCGCACCGGGGGTGATGGCGAGTTCCATCTTCGTCTTCCTCGAATCGCTGGACGAATTCACCGGTACCTATTTCGTCGGCGTCCCCGACATCTCCACCCTGCCGCTGCTCATGTTCAACGCGGGCATGGGCGGCAATTTCCAGATCGCCGCCATCACGGCACTGATCCTGCTGGTTCCCTCGGTGGGCTTCATGCTGGTGATCGAACGTTTCCTCAAGGCCGATGTGCTGGCCAAAGTCGGACACTGACCTCCATGGACATCCAGGTGCTGGGCGTCGGCGAAGCGGCCGACCCCTCCTTCGCCAATTCCTCGCTGATCGTCGCGGCCGGCGGCTTCCGCCTGATGATCGACTGCGGCCATTCGGTGCCGCCCGTCCTGTGGCGGGAGATGCCGGATCCCGACGCCATCGACGCGCTTTACTTCACCCATCACCATCCCGATCATTGCTTCGGCCTGGTGCCGGCGCTGATCCGCTGGACCGACGACCGCCGGAGCAAGCCGCTGGACATCGTCACCACCGCCGGCGGCTGGAAGCAACTCGCCCTGCTGTTCCAAGCCGGCGCCACCGATCCCGACCGGTCGCTCTCCTTTCCCCTGCGCTGGGTCGAAACGCCGGAGGACGGGACGCTCGGCCCCTTCCGCCTGCGCACCGCCCCGACCCGGCACTCCATGCCCAACCGCGCCATCCGGCTGGAGGCGGGCGGCGTCGCCTTCGCCTATTCCGGCGACGGCCGCGCCACCCCGGAGTCCGAGGCGCTGTTCCGCGGCGCCGACCTGCTGTTCCACGAGTGCCTCACCGTGGAGGCCGATCCGACCCAGCCCTTCCACGCCGCCCACGGCCAGCTTGCGGACTATCCCACCCGGCTCGGGGTGCGGGCGATGCGGCTCTACCATGTCCGCATGGGGGAACGGGAGCGGCTGGCGGCCGCCTGCGCCGCCGATCCGCGGGTGCTCCTCGCCCGGCCGGGGGAGCGGATCGTCCTGACGCCGCAGGTGCCGGCGCCCGGCGCCGTCTGATAGCGGCGGTCATTGAACAGGGCCGTTGTTGCTATCCGCGATGGCCCGCGCGATGACCGCCAGGGCCCGCTCCAGGTCGGTGCGGGCAATGGTCAGGGGCGGGGACAGCGTCAGCACCGTCCCTTGCGATATCTTCAGGCTGACGCCGCCGGCGAGCGCTGCGTAAAAGGCCGCCTCCGCCCGATCCGCGCCGCTGCGGCCGTCATGATCGCCAAGCTCCACCCCGATCAACAGCCCGGCCCCCCGGATGCCGGCGATGCCCGGAAGCGCGGCGGTCAGCTCGCGCAGACGATCCATGGCATGGGCACCGAGAACCGCGGCGCGCTCCACCAGCCCTTCGTCCCGGATGATGTCCAAGGTGGTCAGGCCGGCGCGGGCGAGCAGCGGGTTCTTCTCGTGGGTGTAATGGCCGAGCGCGCGGTCGGCGGCCACATCCAGCCCGGCGCGGGCGATCACCGCGGCCAACGGCAGCATGGCCCCGCCCAGCGCCTTGCCCAGCACCAGGATGTCCGGCCGCGCGCCGAACGGCTCGTGGCTGAACAGGCTGCCGGTCTTGCCCAGGCCGGTCGGGATTTCATCGAAGATCAGCAGGGCGCCGGCTGCATCGCAGGCCCGCCGCACCTCCGCCCAGAAGCCCGGCGGCGGCACGTAGGGCACGGCGCGCACCGGCTCCGCCACCACGGCGGCGACATCCCCCTCCTTCTCCAGCACATAGCGCAGCATCCGCGCGCAGGTCATCCGGCAGGTATCCAGGTCCGGACCGCCACCGGGAGCCGGATCGAAGCCGTAGGGACAGCGGGCGCAGGCGAAGGGCGCCACATGTTCGGTCCCCGGCAGCAGCGGCCCGATCCCGTGGGAGCGGAACAGCGCCTCGCCGCCGACCCCGGACGCGCCGAAGCCGGCGCCATGGAAGGCGTCCCAGAAGGAGACGGTCTTGAAGCGGCCGGTGGCGACACGGGCCAGCTTGAGCGCGATCTCGATCCCCTCCGACCCGCCGGGCGCGAACAGCACGCGGCTGCCGGGGCCGGTCGGGGCCAGTGCCGCCAGCCGTTCCGCCAACTCCGCCGCCGGCTCGCAGGCGAAGCGGCGCGGGGCGAAGGTCAGATCGTCCATCTGCGCCTTCAGCGCCGCCACCAGCCGGGGATGGGCATAGCCGATGTGATGGACGCTGTTGCCGTGGAAATCCATGAAGCGGCGGCCGTCCATGTCCTCGATCCAGATGCCCTCCGCCTTGCGGATCGCCGACAGGCAGGGGGTGGACAGGGACTGTCTGAGGAAGGCGGCGGCATCGCGCTCCACCATCGCGCGGGACCGGGGGCCGAGCATGTCGGCCATCCAGCGCGCGCGCCGCGGCCCGAGGTTGATGTCGCCTTCGGAACGGTCGGCCTGCATCGGGGCCTCCTTCTGTCAGCCGGCGGTCTTGCCGGAGCGTGCGGCGGCGCAGGCATCGCGCAGCGCCGGGGAAAAGGGATCGACGGCGCCAAGCCGGCCGGGTGCGAAGGGGGAAAGCTCCACCGGTTCGGGCCGGCCCAGGACGGAGGCCGCCACGGACCGGCCGATGCCGCCCGATGCGGCGATGCCTGCACCGCAGCAGCCGGTCGCCATGAACAGCCCCTCCACCTCCGGGACCGGTCCCAGCACGAACCGGCCGTCGGCGGTGTAGGTGGAGAGGCCGGAGACGTAATGGGCGATGCCGACCTGGAACAGCGGCGGACAGAGCCGCGCCAGCGTATGCCAGCCCTCCTCCAGCGTCTCCCACCCGCCATCGGAGTCGGCAAGTTCCAGTCCGGCGGTGTCGGCGGGAAGCCGGGCCGGGTCGAAGGCGATCGACCGGCGTCCGCGCAGCCCGAACAGCAGCGCGCCCAGTTCGGGGCGGGCATAGGCGCCGGCATCGGGCATGACCAGGACGGGCAGATCCCGGGGGAACAGGTCGGGCCGCGGCTCGGTGATCCAATATTGGCTGCGTACCGGGGCCTGCGGCAGGCCGACCCCGGCGGACCACGCCAGTCCGGCCGCCCAGGCGCCGGCTGCATTCACCACCACCGGCGCGGCAATGAAGCCGTGGTCGGTGTCGATGCCCGCCACATGGCCGCGCTCCACCCGGATCGCCCGCACCGACAGGCCATTCCTGATCCGGACGCCGGAGCGGCGGGCGGAACGGCGGTAGGCATCGGCCAGCCGCACCGGATCGATGAAGCCGTCCAGCGGCATGAAGGCGGCGCGCTCGACCGCCTCCCCCGACAGGCAGGGGGCGAGGCGGGCGGCTCCGTCGCCGTCCAGCCATTCGACAGGATCGGCGCCCGGATCGGCGCCCGGATCGGCGTTGCCGGCGACCAGGGCACGCAGGGCCTCGACACGCGCGGCACCGGCGGCGACATGCAGGGTGCCGACCCGCCGCAGGCCGAGATCCTCCTCCAACTCGCCTTCCAATGCCGCGATCGCGGCGTAGGTGTCCCGCACCAGCGCCGCCGTCGCCGCATCGCCGCGGGCGCGGGTCAGAAGGGCGGCCGCCCGCGCCGTCGCCTGGGTGGCCGGCGGATGGCGGTCGACCACCAGAACCGACCGGCCGCCGTCACGTCCCAGCGCCTGCCCCAGGGCCCAGGCGACCGCCAGCCCCAGGATGCCGGCGCCGACCACCACGATGTCGGCGCTTTCGGTGTTGGCGGGAGCGGCGGCAGGGGGTGCGGTCAAGGCTTCTCGCCGCGGGCCAGCCGGGCCTCGATGGCATCGAGCAGCGGCATCGCCTCGGCCAGCGACCGGACCACGTAATGGGCGCCGGCCCGCGCCAGCCGGTCGGAGGCCGCGGCATGCAGCGCGTCGCGCCGTCCAGGTGCCAGCGCCTGCCAGTCGGCCAGCGGCAGGCCGACCTCGTTGCCGGTGTCGGCCACCGCGATGGTCCACATCCCGGCGTTCAGCCCCTCTTCGACATCGACCACGGTGTCGCCGATCTTCACGCAGGATTCCACCGGCGAGACCGACAGTTCGACGACGCAGCGCAGCGCCATCGCCGGTCCGGGACGCCCGGCCGGCGTCTCCCCGGCGCAGACGGTGATGTCGGGCTGGTAGCCCTGTGCCGCCGCCACGCGCTGCACCACATCCATCACCGGGCGGGGATAGCCGGTGGTCGAGCCGATCTTCAGCCCGCGCGCCCGCATGGCGGCGACCGTCTCCGCCGCGCCGGGGATCAGGTTGGAATGCCGCTCCACCACCTCCACCTGCAGGGGCAGGAAGGTGTCGTAGAGGCGGTCGACATCGGCGTCGGCCGGGGCGGCGCCATGGACCTCGGTCCAGGCATCGGTCACCGGGGCCATGCGGGTGATCGCCTGGATATGGTGCCATTTGGCCATGCCCATCGGGGCGCGGGCCTGCTCCAGCGTGATCGAGACGCCGGAGCGTCGGAAGGCTTCCATGAAGGCGCCGGCCGGGGCGAGGCAGCCATGGTCGACCGTGGTCCCGGCCCAATCGAGGATGACGGCCTGGAGCGGGCCGGTGTAGCGGCGCGAATAGACGAAGTTCATGGGGGTGGGGCTCATCGGATCTGGCTTTCGAGCGAAAGGAATGGTCAGGGAGCGCCGGAAGCGACGCCCATCTCGGCCAGCGTGGCGCGGATGGCGGCGATGGCCGCGGTCATCTCCGCCGCCCCCAGCCGGCCGATGCAGCCGATGCGGAAACTGTCGGCCACCGTCAGCTTGCCGGGATAGATGACGAAGCCGCGCTCGCGCAGCCGGTCGTAGAAGCCGGCGAAGACGAAGGCCGGATCGGCCGGCATGCGGAAGGTGACGATGATCGGGGCCTGCAAATGGTCGGGCAGCAGCGTCTCGAAGCCCAGCGCCCGCATGCCGTCGATCAGGATGGCGGCGTTGCCGCGATAGCGCGCCCCGCGCCCAGCGACCCCGCCTTCCGCCTCATGCTCGTCCAGCGCCTGGGCGAAGGCGGCGACCACATGGGTGGGTGGGGTGAAGCGCCACTGCGCGTTCGCCTCGAACCCGCGCCACTGGTCGTGCAGGTCGAGCGACAGGGAGTGGGCGTTGCCCTTCGTCGCCTCCAGCGCATCGCGGCGGGCGATGACGAAGCCCATGCCCGGCACGCCCTCCAGGCATTTGTTGGAGGATGCGGCGACCGCCACCGCCCCAAGCGCCGCCATGTCCAGGGGAAGCGCGCCGAAGGCGCTCATGGCGTCGACCAGCAGGGCGCGGCCGCGTGACCGGGTGACCTCGGCGACCGCTTCGATCGGGTTGAGGATGCCGGAGGTGGTTTCGCACTGGACGACGGCGACATGGGTGATCGCCGGATCGGCATCCAGCATTCCGGCCACTGCTGCGGGCGACACCGGCTGATCCTCCGCCGTCACCAGCGCCGTGACCGATCGCCCGGCGACCTCGGCGATGCGGACCATGCGGGTGCCGTAGGCGCCGTTGACCAGCACCAGCAGCCGGCCGGCGCGCGGCACGAGGGTGCCGATCATCGCCTCGACCGCGAAGGTGCCGGAGCCCTGGACCGGCACCGCGACATGGCTGTCGCCGCCGCCGCCGGCAAGGCGCACCAGCCGGTCGCGGATGCCGGCATTGAGTGCGATGAAACGGCCGTCCCGCGACCCCCAATCGCGCAGCATCGCCTGTTTGACGGTGGCGGACGTGGTCAGCGGGCCCGGGGTCAAAAGATAGGGGGTCAGCAGATAGGGCGCAGTGTCAGGCATCAGGGGAAATCCCGAAGGAGAAGGGGAAGCGCGACTGTCGGAATGGCCTCATGACGCCGCTTCGCCTATCATAAATCCAATCCATTCGGCCTATGGGTCCATAGATGAAATCAATGAACTTCGCCCAGCTTCGCGCCTTCCACGCGGTGGCGACGGAGGGGGGCTTCACCAAGGCGGCGCGCCTGCTGAACGTGACGCAGCCGACCTGTTCGCAGGAGGTGAAGGCGCTCGAGGAGACCTATGGCGTCACCCTGTTCGACCGCTCCAACCGCCAGGTGGTGCTGACCGAGATCGGCACCGCCCTGTTCGCCGTCACCCGCCGCCTGCTCGCGGCGGAACAGGAGGCGATGGAGCTGCTGGCCGGGGTGCGGCATCTGGACGGCGGCACGTTGGCGGTGGGCGCCGACGGGCCGTTCCATGCGGTGCCGCTGATCGCCCGCTTCACCCGTGCCCATCCGGGGCCGACGGTGACGCTGGCGGTCGGCAACTCGCGCGCCATGCTGGAAGGGCTGATGGAAACGCGCATCGACGTGGCTGTGCTGGCCGACGTGCCCGGGGATTCGCGGCTCTATGTGCTGCCGCTGCGGCGCGATCCGGTGCGGGCGCTGCTGCCGAAGGCGCATCCGCTGGCGCGGCGGCGGGCGGTGTCGCTGGCCGATCTGGCGGCGGAACGGCTGGTGCTGCGCGAACCGGGATCGATGACCCGCCGGCTGGTCGAGCGTGCGTTGGCCCAGGCGGAGGTCACGCCCGCCTCGGTCATCGAGATTCAAAGCCGCGAGGCGGTGGTGGAGGCGGTGGTGGCCGGTCTGGGCATCGGCTTCACCTCGGCGGCCGAATTCACCGGCGACGGGCGGCTGGTCCTGCTGCCGATATCCGGGGCCGGGATCGAGATGGACGAATATGTGGTCTGCCTGCGCGAACGCCGCCGGCTGGCGGTGGTGCGCGCCTTCCTCGATCTGGCGCGGGAAAGCGGTGATAAGCATCAAACTTCTTGAGATTTTCTACCTATGCGGCAATGGTAATCTTGCCCACAAGCTGATAGCGAGTTCTTCCCATGAAATCTGTCGCTTTTTATCTTCTTATGTTCATCAGGCCGTTCCTGAAAATTTCCCTGAAAATTATTGGCGGCCTCTGCATGGTTACGTTCGTCGCTCTATTGATCATAGGAGGCATGAGCGATGGAGAAAATAAGCTGCCGGCTTGGCTTCCTTTTATCTATCTTGCGATCTCGTTCGCAGCCTTTCTTGCGGGATGGTTCTACGATAACCTTCTGCTGAAGTTGAATCCGGAATCAAACATCCTTATTCTTGATCGGTAAAATTCATTTGTGTGGTCGGCGGCCTCAGCGCCGCCGCCACGCCTGGGTCCGCGCCTGCAGCGCCCGCGACAGCAGGGCATGCAGTGCCCGCACCACGGCGGAGGTGAGGACGATCACCATCGCCATGGCGGCGGCCCCCGCCACTTCGCCGGCATCGTCCATGTTCAGCACGGCGACCGAGGCCGGCTTGGTTTCGGGAGAGTAGAGGAAGACCACCGCCGACACCGTGGTCATGGCGTTCACGAAGAAATAGATGGCGATGTCGAGGATGGCCGGCAGGCACAAGGGCACCGTCACCCGCAGGAAGGTCGACCAGACCGGCACCTTCAGGCTGGCCGACACCGCTTCGAACTCGGCATCCAGCTGCTTCAGGGCGGTGACGGCGGTCAGGTGGCTGACGGTGTAGAAATGCGCCACCGTCGCCAGGACCAGGATCGCCATGCCGTGATAGAGCCAGCCCAACGGGTTCCACGGCGCGTTGAAGAAGAAGATGTAGGCAAGGCCGAGAACCATCCCCGGCACCGCAAGCGGCAGGATCGCCATCAGCCGCACCATCCCCTTCATCGCCGCGCGGCCCGGCGCCCGCTCCACCAGCCAGGCGCCGGTGAAGACGATGGCGGTGCCGGCCAGCGCGGTCCAGAAGGCCAGGGAAAGGCTGTTGGCGTAGCTGCCCCATCCCGCCGCGTCGAACTGCGCGAAATCATAATTCGCCAGCGTCGGCGTCAGGTCGTAGGGCCAGAAGGTGACGATGGAGGCGAAGCCCGCCACGCCCAGCAGCCCCAGCAGCAGGCCGCCGACCAGCGCACAGAACAGGAAGGCGAGCCGGTCGCCGACCGGGTTCAGGCGCGGCTGGAACGGGACCGAGCGGGCGGACAGCAGCGCCATCTGCCGGCGCTGGCCGAGCCAGTCGGCGACGAAGGCCAGGACCGCCGGCAGCAGCAGGACGATGCCGACCACCGCGCCCATGCCGAAATTCTGCAGCCCCACCACCTGCTTGTAGACATCGGTCGCCAGCATGTTGGTGGAGCCGCCGATCACCTTGGGCACGCCGAAATCGGTGATCACCAGCGTGAACACCACGAAGATGGCGGAGATCAGGCCATAGCGCGCGCCCGGCAGGGTGATGGTGACGAAGCGCTTCCAGGCTCCGGCGCCCAGCGCCTCCGCCGCCTCGTACAGACGGGCGTCGGAGGTCGACAGCGCCACGGTCAGGATCATCACCGCATGGGGGAAGGCATAGAAGACCTCGCCCATCACGATGCCGATGGGGCCGTAGATGCTCTCGCCCATCAGCAGGCCGCGCAGGATGCCCTTGTTGCCGAACAGATAGACCAGCGCGATGGCCGGCAGCAGCGACGGTGCAAGCAGGGGGATCTGCGCCAGAAGCCGGAGCAGCCCCTTTCCCGCCATATGGGTGCGGGTCAGGCAGAAGGCGAAGAGGAAGGCCAGTGTCACCGTGATGGCCGTGGCCAGCAGCGACAGCGTCAGGCTGTTGACCGCCGACCGGGTCAGCGCCGGCGCCTCCAGGAAGGCGGCGAAATTGGCAAGCCCGACGAAGGCACCGTCGCGGTCATAGACGCTGCGCAGGAACAGCGCGCACAGTGGCAGCAGGACGAACAGCGCCAGGAACAGGGCGATCCCGCCCATCCCCAACCCGAACATCCAGCGCTCGCCCCGCTCCACCGGCCGGCCGGTCTGCCGGATGGCGAGGAGGGAGGATTTCAGCGCATCCGTCTTCGTCGCGCTCATCGCGCCGCCTCGAACACGCGCAGCCGCTCGCGCGGCAGGGTGACCGCCAGCCGGCGGCCGGGGTCCAGCGACAGGTCGCGCACCAGATTGGCCGACAGGTCGGCGGTGACGCGGGCATCGCCCAGCCCGTCGGCGGCCAGCCGGGCACGGTGGAAGGGGCCGAGGAATTCCAGGCTCTCGATCACCGCCTCCAGCGTGTTGGCGCCACCGGCGGCGCGCACCTGCACGTCCTCCGGCCGCAGGCAGACGGTGACGGCGGCGCCGGGCGCCGCAGAGGCCAGATGGTCGCCGTCGCACTCGAAGCCATGGTCGCCGAGCCGCACCAGGCCCGGCGCCTCCAGCACGCCCGGCAGGAAATTCATCGCCCCGACGAAGTCGGCGACGAAGGAGCTGACCGGGCGGTGGTAGATCTCGCCGGGCGTGCCGACCTGTTCGATAACGCCGTTGTTCATCACGACGATGCGGTCGGCCATGGTCAGCGCCTCCTCCTGGTCGTGCGTGACCATGATGGTGGTGACGCCCAGCCGGCAGTGCAGGTCGCGGATCTGGCGGCGCAGATGCAGCCGTACCCGGGCGTCCAGCGCCGACAGCGGCTCGTCCAGCAGCAACAGGCCGGGGGAAGGCGCCAGCGCGCGGGCCAGCGCAACGCGCTGCTGCTGGCCGCCGGAAAGCTGCGTCGGGTATTTGGCGCCGGCCTCGGGCAGGCCGACCAGCGACAGCAGTTCCTCCACCCGCGCCCGCTCGGCGGCGCGGCCCAGCTTCAGGCCGTAGGCGACATTCCTGTGAACGGTCAGGTTGGGGAACAGGGCGTAGGACTGGAAGACGATGCCGTAATCGCGCGCCGACGGCGGCAGCCGTGACACGTCGCGCCCATCCAGCCATACCCGCCCGCCGCTTTGCGGGTCCAGCCCGGCGATGACGCGCAGAAGCGTCGTCTTGCCGCAGCCCGACGGGCCCAGGAAGCAGACGAACTCCCCGCGCCGGATGTCGAGCGACACGCCCTTCAACGCGGCGAAGGTTCCGAAAGTCTTGACGATGCTGTCGAGGTGGAGATAGGGCGCGGCGGTCATCGGCAAGTGTTCCCGGCGGAAAACGGCAATGACGGGCGGGTGCGCGAGGCACCCGCCCGACGGCTCGGTTCGGCTCCCGCCGATCTCAGCTCTTCGGCTCGGACTTGGCGCCGTAGCGCTTCTCCCAATCCGCCAGGATGCGGTCGCGGTTGGCGGCGGCCCAGGCGAAGTCGTTGGTCTTGATCATCGCCGCTTCCGCGTTCTTCGGATAGTTCGGCGTCTCCTTGGTCACGCCGGGGTGCGCGGTGACCTGATAGAAGTTCACATACTGCTCGTTCGCCTTGCGGCTGGCCGCCCAGTCGGCCAGGGCCTTCGCCGCCTCGACATGGCGGGTGCCCTTGACGATGGCCGTCGCCTCCATTTCCCAGCCGACCCCGTCGGAGGCGAGGATCACGTCGATCGGCGCGCCCTTGGTCTTCTGCTGGGCGCCGGTGTATTCGATGGAGATGCCGATGGGATATTCGCCGGCCGCCGCCATCTTGCAGGGCTTGGATCCCGAATGGGTGTAGAGCGCGATATTGTCGTTCAGGCGGTCCATGTAGGACCAGCCCTTGTCGCCGCCCATCGTCTGCAGCCAGCCCGACACCGCGAGGAAGCCGGTGCCCGAGGATGCCGGGTTCGGCATGACGATCTGGCCCTTGTATTCCGGCTTCAGCAGGTCGGCCCAGGAGGTCGGCTTCGGCAGCTTCTTCTTCTCGGCCTCCACCGTGTTGAAGCAGATGGCGGCCATCCAGGCATCCATGCCGACCCAGGCCGGCGGGGTCTTGGCATCGCGGAAGCTGGCCTTCAGTGCCTCGGCCCCCTTCGGCTGGTAGGGCATCAGCATGCCCTGGGCGTCGAGGATCATCAGGCTGGAGGCGGCGAGGCCCCACACCATGTCGGCCTTCGGGTTGTCCTTCTCGGCCAGCAGCTTGGCGGTGACGACACCCGTGGAATCGCGCACCCATTCGATCTCGATGCCGGGATTGTCGGCCTCGAACGCCTTCTTGTAGGGGGCGAGCTGTTCGTTCTCCAGCGCGGTATAGACGGTCAGGCGTGTGGCGGCCCCGGCCGCGGAGGCGGACGTGACGGCGGCGAGCAGGGCCAGCGCGCAGGTGCCAAGCAGAATGTTGCGGCGGATCATCGTGAAGCTCCCGTGGTCCAAAGGGCGAGGTGAAAGGGCGTCTTGGAACGGCGTATTCGGTGCGCGGGACAGTCGGTCGCCGCGGCCCCGGCACTGGAAGCCTCTCTACGCCCAAGTGCCTGTTCACTCCCGTTAAGCTTTGGTGACGCCAGGGCGGCTCAGGGGACGCTGACCGGCCCGCTGCTGGGGGCCGCCTTCGTCACGCTTCTGCCGGAGGCGATCCAGCGTGTCGGTGAATTCTTCGACATCCCATCGGTGCTGTCGGCGCTGCGCGAACTCGCCTTCGGGATGCTCATCATCCTCTTTCTGATCTTCGAGCCGCTCGGCCTGATGGCGGTCTTCCGGAAGCTGCGGCTTTGGCTGACCGCGTCCAAGCCCGCCAGTTCCAAGCCCGCCAGTTCCAAGCCCGGCGACAAATCGTTGGCCGCGACAACCAACGTCACCTGACTCCCAAAACAACCAAGACAAGAGACGATAAGGAGGAAACCCAGGTCGATCATCCAGAGCCTGAAGGCGAGGGCGTTGGCCGGCGCCGTCCTGACGGTCGGCGCACTCACCTTCGGCGATGTTCAGACCGCGGCGGCCGCCCAGGATGTAGCGGTGTGCCTTTGGGGAACTGTCACCGGGCCCGACGCCATCCTGAACGGCATGAGCTACGGCGCTCGCGACTATTTCGAATATCTCCACCAGTTCAAGGGCGGCATTGCCGGCCAGAAGGTCAGGACCCTGCTGCTGGACGGGCGCCAGTGTTTCCGCGAACTTTCCATCGCCGAGAACCTGCACGCCGCTTCCCTGGCCAACCGCGCGGGATCTGCCGACCGGCTGGAGATGGTGCCGCACTATTTCCCCTTCCTGAAGGAGATGCTCGACCGGCCGGCGTCCTGTCCGGCGGGCAGCTCCAGATGCTGGTCATCGGCATGGCGATCATATGATCAAGCCGAAGCTGCTGAAGCTCGCCATCGACGTCTATGTCGTCTCCCGCGGCCGGTTCGTCATGCACGCCCCGCAATCGGAAATGACCGAGGAACGGTTGCAGCGCGTCTACCTCAACTGAACCTCGGACGGCGACTTCCCACGATTTCCGCCGTCCAGCCTGAAGCTCTCTTTCCCTATGATTCCACTGGAGAGTTCCATGCGCCTGCAAGGCAAAACCGCCCTCGTGACCGGGGTGGCGTCCGGCTTCGGAACCGGCATCGCCAGGACATTCGCCCGCGAAGGGGCCAAGGTCGTCCTGATGGACCTCAACGGCGACGGCGCGAGGTCGGTCGCCGCGTCGATCGGGGACGCGGCAACGGCGGTCCAGGGCGACGTCACATCCGCGGAGGATCTCGCCCGCGCGGTCGAGACCTCGGTCGAATTCGGGGCGGGCTCGACATCGTGGCCAACAATGCCGGCTGGACCCACAGGAACAAGCCCCTGCTGGAGGTCCCCGGCGAGGAATTCGACCGCGTCTTCACCGTCAATGTCCGTTCGATCTTCCTGATGACCCAGGCGGCGGTTCCGGTGATGAAGAGACAGGGCGGCGGCATGATCCTCAACATCGGATCGACCGCGGGCATCCGGCCGCGGCCGGGACCGACCTGGTACAACGGCTCCAAGGGGGCGGTGAACCTGATGTCCCGCTCGATGCCGGCCGAACTGGCACCCGACCGCATCCGGGTCAACTGCGTCGCCCCGGTGATCGGTGCCATCAACTTGCTGGAGCCGCTGATGGGGGTCCGGACATGCCGGACAACCGGGCAGAGCTCCTCGCCACGATCCCGCTCGGTCGCCTCTCGCAGCCGGAGAACATCGCCAACGCCTGGCTTTATCTGGCGTCGGGCGACGCGAATCTCATAACCGCCGTCGTGCTGGAGGTGGATGGCGGGCGCACCATCTGACCGCGGGTGGCCCGGCAACGGCGAAGGGGCGGGCCCTGCCTCAACGCAGCCGGGAAGGGCTGGGGGGCTTGCCGGAAACCAGGATTTTCTTGCCTGATCCTCCGGCCGATGTTGCGGTGCCGATCGGTGCGACCTAGGATCCGGTCATGACCGATAGCTTGCTCGACAACACCTTGCTCGACACGGTGCGCCGATATGTGCGGGCACATGCGGACCGGAGCGGCGTCGTCCGGATGCCGATTCCGGGCCTGACACTCATCCGCGAGATGTCCGTGACGGCGTTGCACTATGCCATCAACAAGCCGCTGGTGGCACTGGTGCTCCAGGGCACCAAGCGGGTCACGATGGGCAGCAGGACCTTCGAGTTCGGCGCCGGCGAGTCCCTGCTGATCACCGCCGATGTTCCGACGGTCAGCCAGATCACCCGTGCCACCGGCGGGACCCCCTATTTCTCGCTCGTTTTCGATCTCGACCCGGCGGTGATCGAGAGTCTCGTCGTCGAGATCGGATCGGTGCCGTTTGCCGCCGGCGCGCCGGTCCGGGTCGATCCGACGGACAGGGAAGTCGGTGACGCCGCCTTGCGATTGCTGCGTCTTCTCGATCGTCCGGCGGCGGTGCCGATTCTGCAGACGCAATTGATCCGTGAGATGCATTACTGGTTGTTGTGCGGCCGTCATGGCGGCGCCATTCGCAGCCTGGGCGTGGTCGACAGCCACGCGCGGCGCGTGGCGCGGGCGGTGGCGCTCATTCGGACCGATTTCGCCAAGCCACTCAGGGTGGAACGGTTGGCGGCTGTGGCCGGCATGAGTCCGTCCACGCTGCATGAGCATTTCAGGGCGCTCACCTCGCTGACGCCGCTCCAGTTTCAAAAGCAGCTCAGGCTGATCGAGGCCCGCCGGATGATGCTGGCGGACGGGGAGACGATCAGCAACGCCGCCTATGCGGTGGGCTATGAGAGCGTCTCCCAGTTCACACGGGAGTATGGCCGCCTGTTCGGGCTCCCTCCCGCCCGCGACATGAAGGCGGCCAGGACGCGGATGCAGCCGGCTGCATGAAATTCGCGGCCTGGAAGCGCCTGTTCGCGGTCAGATGTTCTGGCCGCCCGATATCTCGATCCGCTGCGCCGTGATCCAGCGATTGTCGGGGCCGAGAAGGCTTGCGACTGCCGGACCGATGTCGTCGGGCAATCCGACGCGGCCGAGGGTTGTCATCGCAGCGAAGGCCTCGTTGTAGGCCGGGGTGTCCCGCACGGCCCCGCCCAGGAAATCCGTTTCGATCGCTCCCGGTGCGACGGTGTTCGCGGTGATACCGCGGCTGCCGAGTTCCTTGGCCATGTAGCGCGTCAGAACCTCCACCGCTCCCTTTGCCGCCGAATAGGCGGAGAAACCCGGATAGGCAATCCGGGTCAGGCCCGAGGAGAAGTTCACGATCCGGCCGCCGTCGGCAAGGAGCGGCAGAAGGGCCTGCGTCAGAAAGAACACGCCTTTGACATGCACGTTGAACAGGCTGTCGAACTGCGCCTCGGTCGTCTCGGCGATCCCGGCCATGTCGCCATGGCCGGCGTTGTTGACGAGATGATCGAAGCTGTCCCTTCCCCAACTCGTCTTCAGGCACGAACGGACGCTTTCGACGAAGGCCGGGAAGGAGGAAAGGGTGCCGACGTCCAGTTGCAAGGCGATAGCCCTGCGCCCGAGGCCTTCGATCTCCGCGACGACGGCCATCGCCCTGTCGGCGCCGTCGCGATAGGTGAGGATGACGTCACCGCCATGGCGCGCGATGCTGATGGCGGTGTTGCGGCCAAGACCGCGGCTGCCGCCGGTGACGATCGAGATGCTGGTCATCGATACCCCCTGTCGAGGTGAGCGTTGCGATGACCACACTATCGTCGACCGGGCGGCTGCGATGTTGCCGGATCGTCGGTAAGTCTTGCCTGTTCCTGCGACAGAGGCTCGGCGCGGCCGAGGTTCTGACCTGCACCTGCTCCGTCCATGTCAGTTATATAAAATGCCGGGAATGGATATTGTCAGGCCGGAACCAACCTTGCCGCGATAATCAACGGCTTCGGGACAAGGCGTGCAGGGCATCCGCAACTCGCCGCCCCACGTCGGTCCAGTCGCCCGGCATGGTCTGGCGGAAGAGACGCATCGTCGGGTACCAGGGCGTGTCGTCGCGGTCCAGGAGCCAGCGCCAGCAGCCGTCGTAGCGCGACAAGACCCAGACCGGCTTGCCGAGCGCTCCTACCAGATGGGCAACCGAGGTGTCCACGGTGATCACAAGATCCAGGCGCAGGACCAGCGCCGCGGTGTCGGCGAAATCGGCAACGGCTCCCATCGGGTCGTGAATGTCCATCCCTGCCGGCGGATCGGCAAGCTGCGCTGCCGGCCCGCCCATCTGCAGGTTCACGAAGCGCAGGTTCGGGACCTCGGCCAGTGGCGCCAAGTCGCGCAGGGTCATGCTGCGCCGCCGGTCAGTCAGATTGGCGCGCAGCAGTCCCGGGCGGGGGTCTCCCGACCACACCAGCCCGACCCGCAGTCCGTTGCCCGGCAGGGGCTGGCCCAGCCATTTGCCGATCGCCTCGGCAGGCGGGTAAAGGTAGGGGATGCTGCCGGGGATCGTGTCCAGTTCGGTGCCGAGCAGCCGCGGAAGGCTCATCAGCGGGCAGTGAAAGTCCGGCGCCGGGAAGGCGTCGGTCAGGGCATGGACCGCGGCCACACCGGGCATGCCGGCGACCAGACGCTTCAGCGCCGGCTGGACCGCCAGCACCACGCGCCCGCCCAGCGCCGCGACCAGCGGAGCGTAGCGGACGAAATGCAAGGTATCGCCATGTCCCTGTTCCGCATGCAGCAGGATGGTGGCGCCGTTCAGCGGCTCGCCCTGCCAGGCCCGCAACTGCGCGTTCACCGCCGGAAGCTGACCCGTCTTCCAGCGGGCTTCGTAAAGCTCCCAGCCCTCGCGGAGCCGGCCTGCCTTGAGGAGGGCCAGCGACAGGTTGAAGCGCGCGTCGGGATGCTTCGGCTCGGCCTCCAGCGTGCGGCGGAACAGGCGCTCCGCCTCGTCCAGCCGGCCGAGATCGAGGTTGACGATGCCGAGGTTGTTCAGCGCCGAGACATGCGTCGGGTTTAGCCGCAGGGCCCGCCGGCACAGTGTCGCCGCCTCGGCGAAATCGTCGCCGTCCTGGGCCTGCGACCGTTGGACATAGCCGAGGTTGGCATAGGGGTCGGGATGGTCGGGCTTGAGCGCCACGGAGCGGCGGCAGAATCCGGTGGCGCCCGGGCCGTCGTTCAACTCCCACACGGCGCTCGCAAGGTTGTTCCAAGCCCCCGGATGGTCAGGTGACAGGCGCAGGGCCCGGCGATAGGCTATGGCAGCCTTCGCATAATCCTTCTCCCGTGAGGCGGTCGCGCCGAGATTGACGTAGGCCTGCACCGTTGCCGGCTCCAGCGCCACCGCCGCCCGATAAGCGAGGCCGGCGTCGGCCAGGCGCCCCGCCAACAGTCGGGAATCGGCAACCGCCAGGAGTTCGTTCGCCGTTGCCGAGCGCAGCCGGCAGAACCGCTCCAGCAGTGTCGACGCGTTGTCGCCCGGCCGGGGTTGCCTGAGAAGGTTGGCCAGCGCTTCCGGATAGGCTGGACTGAGCGTGAGCGCCAAGCGGTACTGCTCCCGCGCCTCGTCCGGCCGGCCAAGCGCACGCAGTGCTTCGCCAAGGCTGTTGCGGTAGTAGGCCTGCGTTCCGTCGACCGCGAGCGCCCGGCGCAGCCAGCCTTCAGCCACCTCCAGCGCCCCGGCTTGCAGCGCGGTCACGCCGAGCAGGTGGAGGACATCGCCATGCGACGGCTCGGCCGAAAGAATGGTCCGGTACAGATCGCCCGCCGCAGCTTCCCCCGCCCTGTGCCGGGCCACCGCCGAGGCGAGCATCGACCGCACGTCGGGCAACGCTGCCGATGCGCGGTCCCTCACCTCCTCAGGCTTGCAGGCCGGCTGGCCCATGTCCTTACCTCATCTCCGTGGCGCCGGGAAATTTCCAGTAACAGATAGCGCTTTCCGGCGGCAAAGCCAGCATTGCTTGTGATACGCGCTCGTCAGGGATTTCGCGGCGGACCTTGTCCGTGCGATGATTTCTACCCGGCATCCGGGTTGTGCCTCAGGGCGCTCCCGCACAATTCAGACGGTTGCTCCTATGAAGGATTGAGCGAAGTTGCGCCAACTCCGTTCCCCGCAGACGAAATCCCGCCCTCTCTCGGCGCAGGCGCGCGCGGTCTCCCTGTCGCTGTAGAGCTGTTCCAGCCGTTCGACCAGTTCGTCCACGGCGGATTCGCCCCACCCCCGGCGGGCACCGATGGGATCGATCACCGGGGTCTGGGTGCGGAGCGGCAGGCAATTTCCCTCGCGGATCAGGTCGAGATGGCCGGTGTTGGCCGACAGGACCACGGGCACGCCGCAGGCCATCGCTTCCATGGCGACAAGGTTGGTGGCGCCTTCACAGCGGTTGGGAAAAACGGCTGCGTGGCAATCGGCCAGGATCGCCGCGATCTGGTTCCTCGCGATGAAGCCCATGTCAACGAAGCCCTCCGGCGGCACGCCGTGCGCCATCGCCCATTCGACGATCCGCAGCTTTCCGTTTTCGCCGATCATCGGTGGCGCCGGCGTCAATGGGGATTCGGCAATCGTCGCGGAGGTATGCGGCCAGTAATTGTGCCAGGCGGTGACCAGCAGCGCATCGGGATGCCGCGCGTGGAAACGGCGGAAGGCCGCCAGCACGATGTCCTGGCCCTTGCGGAACTCAAGCTTGCCGCCGGAGAAGATGACGAAGCGGTCGCCGAACCGGCCGGTGGGAGGCAGCGCGGGGAGTTCACCCGGATCGACGCCCTGGAAAGCGCAGCCGACCTCCGGGAGTCCTTGGTCGAGGAGCAAGTCCCTGTTGTAGGTCGAGTGCACCACGATCCTGTCGTAGCTGCGTGCGCGTTCCACTGTGGCGGCGTCGAAGCGGCTGTCTTCGAAGGCGATCACGCCGACGTTGCGGCTGCCGCGGAAACGCACGGAGGTCGGCCCCTCGTTGAAGCCGTTGGCCAGCGCGTGCAGCAGTGTCCAACCCTTGACGACCACCACCGTGTCCGGAACCCGGTCGGCGATGACGGTGATGCGCTCATGTCCGGCCAACAGGGGTGTCAGCTTCGCCCGATTCTCCGGTCGGAGGGTGGTCAGCAGCGGCCGTTCCAGCAAAAGCGGCGGGCGGCCTTGGTCCAACAGGTAAAGCGCCGTGTGTACGCCAACGAGACCCCAGCCATGGATTTCCGAAAGCTGCCAAGTCAACGCAAAATTCTGTTCCACGCTTGGCCTTTCAACGCATGGCGCAAATGCCGGTTGACCTTCCTGCCGGCGGCTGGTGCTATGCAGCAAGAAGTTCCAGCATCCGGCCGGTCCATTATTAAGCGCCGGCCCACCTCGACCTTCAAGGCATGACCGTCAAGATCGCATTCATAGACCCGGCGAAGGGAGATTACACCCCCGAGACGCCGCGCCATCAGCCGCTTGGCGGGTCGCAATCGGCACTCTGCTATCTTGGAGAGGTGCTGGCCGCCGCCGGTCATCCGGTCACGGTGATCAACGGCACGCGTACGGCTGTCACCGTGCGCGGGGTGCGCTGCCTGCCCATCGCTTCGGTGAGCCTTGAGGATCTGCGCGCTTTCGATGTCGTGGTTGTCCTCAACGGATGTGAGCGGGAGTTGCTGCTTCGCCTGCGCACCAAGCTGGGCGGAGAGTGCAAACTGATCCTCTGGACCCAGCACGCCGTCGACCAGCCGGCTGTGGCGGACCTGGCCGAGGTCGAGGTGCGTGACTGCCTGGACGGCATCGCCTTCGTCAGCCAATGGCAGATGGAAGGGTATCTGAAAGCCTTCACCATCGATCCGGCGCGCTGCAGGGTGATGCGCAACGGGATCGCCCCGGCCTTCGCCGGCCTGTTCGGGCCGGATGAGGATGTGTTGGCGGCGAAGCCCTGGCCGCCGGTGCTGACCTACACCAGCACGCCGTTCCGTGGTCTCGACGTGCTGCTGGACAGCTTCCCGCTGATCCGGGCCGCGATTCCGGGAACCCGGCTGCGCGTCTGTTCGAGCCTCGAAGCCTATCAGGTTTCCGGCGAGCGGGATCCCTACACCACTCTGTATCAGCGCTGCCGCGAGACCGAAGGGGTGGAGTATCTCGGCGGCCTCGGTCAGGTGGCGCTGGCCGGGGTGTTGCGGGAGGCGACCTGCCTTGCCTATCTCAACCGCTTCGCCGAGACCTCCTGCATTGCCGTGCTGGAGGCGCTGGCCGCCGGTTGCCTGGTGGTGTCGAGCCGGTTGGGCGCCTTGCCGGAAAGCGGGGCCGGGTTCGCGCGCCTCATACCCGTGCCGGACAATCCGCAGGAGCACGCGCGGCGCTACGCCGAGGCGGCGGTGGCCGCCCTGACCGACCTGCGGAAGGGGTCCGGAGCCGGCCTGCGCCTGCGTGCCCAGGTCGACCACGCGAACGCCGAGACCTCCTGGGCGGTGCGGGCGCAAGGCTGGATCGCCTGGCTTGAAGACCTGCGGGCGCCGGTTCCGGTGAGGGCTGCCGCGGCGATCACCGCCAAAATCGCTTCCGCCCAGCAGCACCTCATGGAGGCCTTGGGCACCCATCTGAATTCCGGGGGCGACCGCCGGCTGGCCGACCCGGCATGGTTGGCCGAGGCGCGCGCGATGATCGAGCTGGTGGAGCGTTCGCTTCGCCTCGATCACAACGACGAGGAGGCGCGTACCGGCATCTGGGCGGCTCTGCGAGGCTATGACGCCTGGCTTTCCTACCAAACCGCGTTGCCCGAGCTGCTGCCGCCGTCCCCGCTGCCGCCCGGTGGGCGCCGGGTCTTCGACTGCTTCCAGTTCTACAATGAACTGGATCTGCTGGAGGTCCGGTTGGCCGAACTCTACCCCGTGGTGGACCGCTTCGTCCTGGTCGAGGCGACCTACACCCATGCCGGCGCGGCGAAGCCGCTGCATTATGCCGACAACCGGGCACGGTTCGCGGCCTATGCCGACAAGATCATCCATATCGTGGTTGCCGAGGATCCGGGCGGCTTCGCCTGGAACCGCGAGGCGCATCAGAGGGACGCGATCCTGCGTGGCCTGGGCGATTGCCGGCCCAGCGACATGATCCTCATCTCCGACGCCGACGAGATCCTGCGCGTCCCGGTTGTCGAGCGGCTGCGCTGGGAGCCGGACGAGGGCGCCACGCTCTTCGCTCCCCATCTAGACATCTTCCTCTACTTCCTCGACCTGAAGGCGCCCGACCCCTGGGTCTCGGTGGCTGCCGCACCCTGGGAGCTGATTCGTCGCATCGGCGCCAATCGCGCCCGCTATCTGGCCAAGCAGGGGATCGGGCGGCCGGTTCCGGATGCCGGCTGGCACTTCACCTGGATGGGGGGCGCCGACCGTTTCCGTGCAAAGCTGGAGGCTTTCGCCCATCGCGAGATGATCGCCGGCTTCGAGCGCGATCCGCAGATCAACCAAGCCCGGCTCGACCGTTTCTACGCCACCGGCCGCTTCGACGACGGTGCTTTGCCCGGCATGTGGACGGGGCTTCGGCGCGTGACCATCGACGAGCGCTATCCAGCCCGCATCCGGGACGAGCTTGCCGATTTCCGCCGTCTCGGCTGGATCACCCCTCAGGCGGAGCCCGCGCCGGAGGCTCTGATTGAGGAAGGCCGGGCGCGGGAGAGGCGGAGGGAGGGCGCTGCGGCGGAGGCGGCCTGGCGCCTGGCGGCTGCCCTTGATCCCACCGACATCGAGGCCTTCCACGCGCTTGCCGAGCGGCTGCTCGCGCGGAACGCGACGGCGGAGGCGCTTCAGCCCCTGCGCTGCTGCAGCGTGCTGGACCCCGAGGGGGTCTTCCACCTTTTCAAGCTCGCCCAAAGCCTGCTCCTGCTCCACCGGTACCGGGAGGGTGCAGAGATCCTGAGGGAGTTGATTCGCCGCGAACCGGAGGAGCATCGCGCACATGGCAACTTCGCGGTCGCGCTGAAGAATCTCGGTTTGTACGAACAGGCGGTGACGGTCGGCCGCCGGGCGCTGGCGCTGATGCCGGCCGATGCCGGCCTGCTGAACAACCTGGGACTGGCTCTGTCGATGCGGATCGGCGGAAACGAGGCGGCGGCCGGCGCCCTGTCGCACGCCTTGGTCCTGGAGCCGAACCGTGCCGACACGCGGATGAACCGCGCGCTGGTCCTGCGCGGCTTGCTCCGGCTGGATGAGGCGGAGGCCGAATGCCGCCGCCTCATCGCGGAGCGGCCCGACGAAGCCGGTGCCCACACGCTGCTGGCGACCTGCCTGCTGATGCGGGGCGATCTCGCGCCGGGGTTCCGCGCCTATGAATGGCGCACCCGGCTGGCCGATGGGCAGGTGGAGGCGCGCGGCCTGCCGACGCCGCTGTGGGACGGCGGCGATCCCGATGGCCGGCGCATCCTCCTGCACGACGAGCAGGGGCTTGGCGACGGCATCCAGTTCGCGCGCTACGCGCCGTTGCTCGCGCGGCGCGGCGCCCATGTGATCGTGGAGTGCAATGACGCGTTGGCGCGGCTCCTCGCCACGCTGCCGGGCGTGGCGGAGGTGGTCGGGCGCTCCGCCCCGACACCGGCGCATGATGGTCATGCGGCCCTGATGAGCCTGCCGCATCTCCTTGGCACGACCCTGGCGACGATCCCGTCGGAGGTGCCCTATCTCGCGGCCGACCCCTCCCTCGTCGAGAGGTGGCGGGACCGGCTGGGGCCGGCGCGGGCGGGGCTGCGCGTCGGGCTGGTCTGGGCCGGCAACCCGGACCTTCCCGACGATCCGAAGCGCTCGCCGGGGCTGGAACCCCTGCTGCCGCTTCTCGACCTTCCCGGCGTCGTCTTCGTCTCCCTTCAGAAGGGCGCCGGCCGGGCCGATCTGGAGCGGTTGGGCGGTCGGCTGCCCGTGGGCTTTCGCGATGTCGGCAACGAGCTGGGCGATCTCGCCGACACCGCGGCCGTCGTGGCGCAACTTGATCTGGTCATCTCCGTGGACAGCGCGGTCGCCCACCTCGCCGGCGCGCTGGGGCGGCCGGTCTGGACCATGGTGCGTGCGGAGTCCGAGTGGCGATGGATGCTGGAGCGCACGGATAGTCCCTGGTATCCGACGATGCGGTTGTTCCGGCAGAGGCGGGCGGGCGACTGGAGCGACGTCGTGGCGGAGTTGCGCACCGCGCTGGAGCGGATGGTCAGGGAGGCGTCACGCTAAAGGGCGTCATGCGCGGTGCGCCGCCGGACCTCGTCGTGAAGAGCCTTGCGGACGCTTGCGAAGACCGGCGCCCAGTCCAGCTCCGGCCCCTGGCGGAACAGGCGCATCGACGGATACCAGGGTGTCCGCTCGCCGGTGAAGCCGTAGACCCAGTAGGGCACATGCTGCACGAGGTTCCAGATGGGGGTGCCGAGCGAGCCGGCCAGATGCGCGACGGCGCTGTCGGTCATGATGACCAGATCCAGCCGCTCGATCATCGCAGCCGCATCGGCGAAATCCTCCAGATGGGGGCCGAGCGGCACCACAAGCCGGCCCGCCGGGCCGAGCGCGTCCAGTTCGGCCTCCTGCGGTCCTTTCTGAAGGCTGTAGAGCCGTACCCCCGGAATTTCGGCGAGGCCCAGGAACGGCGCCAGCCGCGTGGCGCGCCGGGCGTTGTCGGCGAAGCTGGGCCGGCCCGACCAGACGATGCCCACGCGCAGCGTTCCCGGCTCCCGGTTCCCCAGCAGCCGCGCGGCCTTCTCCCGGGCCTCCGCCGGAACGGTGAGCGGAACCGGCGGCGGCACGGAGGCGAGCGTCGTGCGGAACAGCATCGGCAGGGACATTTGCGATATCTCGACGTCGCAGGCCGGCGCGGAGGCTCCCCACGCCATCCATTCGTCCAGGTCGAGCCCGGACAGCACCCGCCGCAATTCCGAATGGCATTCGTAAATCGGCCGGCCGCCGGCCTTTCTGATCATCGGCAGGTAGCGGGCCGCCAGCAGGGCGTCGCCGAAGCCCTGTTCGGTCGTCACGAAGACCCGGCGCCCGTTCAGGGGTTCCCCGTTCCACGGCGTCGCCGAGGGTGGACGTGCCCGATAGGACGGAATCTGCCGTCGGGCCTCGTAATCGTCGAAGCCGTGCACATAGTCGCCGATCTGCAACCGCGTCAGCGCCCGTTCCCACCGCAGGAGCGCTGTCGGCCCACCGTTTTCGCTGATGGCGAGATCGATCGCCGCCAGGGCTTCGGCATACCGTCCCGCCTTGCGGAAGGCGACCACGCGGTTGAACAGGACCGTCCGGCCGCGGGGCTCCAGCCGGAAGGCCTCCTCCTGCGCCGCGACTCCTTCGGCAAGGCGTCCGGCTTCGGTCAGCGCGTTGCCGAGATTGGTCCAGATCCCGCCGTTGTCGGGCGCATGTTCCAGCCCGCGACGGTGGCAGGCGATGGATTCCTCCGGCTTTCCGGCGCGGCGCGACAACAGGCCCAGGATGCTCCACGCCTCAGCGTCGGACGGATCGGCGTCGAGCGCCGCCTCCGCGGCCCTGCGGAGCCGGTCATCCTCCCGGTCATCCTGATTGCGCGCCTTGCCGGCGTCATCCGCTTCGATGTGCATAGTGAACCATATTGCGCAAGACTGTCACGATGCCTGGACGCGTGGCGATCATGCCTTGAAGGCCGAGGGGAGCGGGCGCTAAATACATAGGCGATGGAACCGTTTGGGCAGCAAACCCTGCATCATAGCACCCGCAACCACCGGCATGAAGGTCATAGGCTTTTGCGACGTGCGACGCTGACAGGCGAGCGCGGGATCACCGGGCAGGCGGCAACCGGCCGATGACGGACGATCTCGATTGGGTGAACACGCATCGACGGGCGCTGGCCGCCGATCCGGCGGAAGCGGTGTCCTGGCAGCGCCTGGCGTTGGAGGCGTACCGGGCCGGCAAGGGGCCGCAGGCCCTGTCGCTTTTCATCCGCGCCGCCTGGTTGCACGGAGACGGCGCCGCCCTGGAACGGCAGATCGAGGGGGTGATCACGCCTGCCCTCAACCAGGCCGTGGTGTTGATGCAGAGCGGGCGGGTCGACGAGGCTGCCGCCCTCATCGAGCCTTTGGGCGAAATCGTCGCGCCGCGTGACGACTTCGCCCATATTCTCGGCGTTCTGCGGCTGGTTCAGGGACGCGACGCCGAGGCCGCGCGTTTGCACGCGGCATCCCGGAGGGAGGAGAGCGGCCTTGGCGTCGCCCTGGCCGGGATCGCCCGCCACCGTGCCGACTACGATTTCATCGGCACGGTCGTCATTCCCGTTTACCGGATGGAGGACACGATCGAGCGGGCGCTCGACAGCGTCCTGGCGGCGGTCCGCTATCATCGCGCAAGATCCGGCCAAGCTGACGCGCAGGTCCATATCTGCGTCGTGGACGACGCCTCCCCCGACGATTCCGCGGCACGGGCGCTGCGTTGGGCGCGGGCGCATGCCGAACTGAGCGTCGCGATCATCGCCAACAACCGCAACCGGGGGGCAGGGCGGACACGCAACGTGGGCGCCGCCGCAGCGCTGGGCCGCTATCTGTGGTTCCTCGATGCCGACGATCATTATCTGGAACCGCACCTCTTCCTGACGATCCAGGCTTTGGACGAGGCCCCCGAAATCGGATTCGTCCGCACCGGGATGATCTTCGACAGCATCGACGCCGAGGTGACTCCGGTTTGGCGGCAGGCATCGGAAAACTGCTATCCCGGCAATCTCTGCGTCCGGCGCGACTGCCACGACCGGATCGGCGGCTTTCCGGAGGAAGCGCCGTTTCACCCGGCGGTGGCCGACGATGTGGCTTACGGCCGCGCCTTGCACCGCCGGTTCGATGGCTTGAAGCTTTCCGAGAAGACCGTCCACTACACGATGCGGCCGGGCAACGCGCTGGAGCGGCAGCGGGCCGAGATGACCGGCGGCGCCCTTTCGACGGAGCGCCAGCGGCCGGACAACCGCTTCGTGGCAATCGAACTGCTGACCCAGCGCCGCCTCTACAGCTTGGCGACCGATGCCGGACCCAGGCCACCGCCGCCGCCGGTCGATGCTGCCGTCTGGCTGGAGAAGGGGAAGGAACTGATCCGCGGCCAGCAGCCGGAACCCGCGATTGCCGCGCTGGTCCGGGCGGCGGCCCTCGATCCCGCCAATTCGACGGTCTGGTTCGAGTTGGGGCTGGCGGCGAACCGGCTCAAGCGTGACGGCCTGGCGCTCCGCGCGTTCAAGGCGGTGGCAAGCCTTCATCCGGATGCGGGAGGAGCGCGCTTCAACCTTGCCTCCTTGCGGTTCGAGCAGGGCGCCTTCGATCCGGCCGCCCGCACTCTGCGGGAGGCGCTGGCGCTCCGGCCGGAACATGGCGGTACCCTGTTCCTGTTGGGGCGGACGGAGCGGCGGCGGGGACAGGCGGGTGTCGCGCGCGGGATTCTCGACCGGGCCGTCCGGGTGGAACCGGACCGGGGGGAAATTCGCGCGGAACTGGCGGCAGTGGCCCTCGATCTCGGCCTTGATCTCGGCCGTGCAACGGGGGCGGTGGAGCATGCCCGGCGTGCGCTGACCCTGGCGCCCGACCTGTTCGACGGCCATTCCGCCCTTGCCGGCGCCCTGGAGACGCTCGGCCGGCCGGATGCGGCGCTGGGAGGCTGGGAGCGGGCGATCCGCAGCAACCCAGGCCGGGCGGAGGGCTTTACCGGGCGTGCCGTCAACCTGCTCACCCGGCGGTACGGGCCTCCGCCCCTGCCGGCGCCGAGGGCGGAGGCGGGGCGCCGGCTTGCCTCCACCCTGCTCGGCCGGCATGGCCGGTTCGGCAACCAGCTTCTGCAATATGGGGTCCTGCGCCTGTACGCCGCGCGGCATGGTCTCACCCTGGAAGTGCCGCCCTGGCCGGGGCGCCATCTCTACGGGCTGGACGATCCGCTCCCCGGCCCGGCCTTGCCCCGCCTGCCGGAGCGGGAGGTCGAGGCCAGCGTCATGGCGTCGCTCGGCGGCGTGGGAGGCGAGGTGCTGGCCGACCGGGACGTCACCGCCTATTTCTGCGGCGACACCGGCTTCCTGGCACCTTACCGGGAGGCCTTCCGCGGCGTCTTCACGCCGGGACCGCAGATCCGGCCCTGGGCGGACGCGCTGACCACCCGCCTGCGCGCGGCCGGCAGCACGGTGGTGGCGCTGCACATCCGGCGCGGCGACTTCGGCTGGGGCCCTTTCTGGATGGCGCCGGAATCCTGGTATCTGCGCTGGCTGGACGCGGTCTGGCCCAGCCTGGACCGGCCGGCTCTCTACGTCGCGACGGACGATCCGCGCTGCCTCTCCGCCTTCGCCGCCTACCGGCCGCTCTGCGCCCGTGATCTGGCGGAGCCGGTCCCCGGGGCGGAGTTCCTCACCGACTTCCATGTCCTGTGCGAGGCCGATCTGGTGGCGGTGTCCAACAGCAGCTTCTCCTTCGTGGCGACCATGCTGAACCGGCGTGCCCGAAGCACCGTCCGTCCCGACAGGACCCGGCAGGCGCTCGTTCCCTTTGCCCCCTGGTCCGCTCCGGTCCTGCTGTGACGATGGAAGCCAGCCGCCCCGACGCGCTGCAAGCCGGTCTCGTCCACCATGCCGCCGGCCGCGCGGCGGAGGCGGAGAGCGCATACCGGGCGGTGCTGGCCGCCCATCCGGGCCATCCCGACGCCCTGCATCTGCTGGGGGTGCTGGCGCTTCAGCATGGCCGGCCGGCGATCGCGGTGCAGTGCATCGGGGAATCCATCCGGCAGAACCCCGGCAACGCGGCCGGCTTTTCCAATCTCGCCGGCGCCTTGCGCCAGCTTGGTCGGCTCGAAGAGGCGCGGGCGAGCGCGCGCGTGGCGCTGGCGCTGGATCCCGGCTTTTACGACGGCCTCGACACCCTTGCCGAAATCCTGTCCGACCGGGGGGAGCATGGTGCCGTGGCGGACACGCTCGGCCGTCTGCTGCTGCTCAACCCGTGGCAGACGGAACCGAGGCTGCAACGCGCCCACGCGCTCCTCCTCGCCGGCCGGAACGAGGACGCGGTCGAGACGCTGATGACGCTGCTCGGCATGACGCCGCTGTCGGTGGCGGGATACACCAACCTGGGCGTGGCGCTGCGCCGGCTCGGGCGGGTGGAGGAGGCGATGGCCGCCTATCGCAGCGCGCTGGGCTTCGCTGCCGGACAACCGGGAACCCTCAACAACCTTGGCATCACCTTTCAGGATCTCGGCCGTTACGAGGAGGCCGCCGCCTGTTTCCGCCTCTCCATCGCCGGGCAGCCGGACGGCTCCCACGCCCATCTCAACCTCGGTCTCGTCGCGCGCGACGAGATGCGGGTGGACCAGTCCATCACGCTGGCACGCCGCGCTGCCAGGCTGGAGCCGGCGCTGGCCGAGGCGCACACGGCTCTGGCCCACGGCCTCCTGATCAAGGGCGAGTTCAGTGAGGGTTTCGCGGAGTATGAATGGCGGTCCCGCATGGCGGACTTCTCCTCGCCCCGCCGCGACTTCGCTTCGCCCGTCTGGGACGGATCCCCGCTTGCTGGCCGCACCCTGCTCGTTCATGACGAGCAGGGGGTGGGGGACACGATCATGTTCGCGCGCTACGCCGCACTGCTCCAGACGCAGGGTGCGCGGGTGTTCCTGGACTGCAACGGGCAACTCGTCCGGCTGCTCTCGTCGATGCCGGGGATTGCCGGCGTCGTTCCCCGCTACGATCCGGCACCGCCGCACGATTTCCATGTGGCGCTGGCGAGCCTGCCTTACCTGCTGCGCGCCACTCTCTACACCATCCCCGCGCCGCTCGCCTATCTGCGGGCCGAACCGGCACTGGTGGAGAGCTGGCGCGCGAGGCTCGGTCCGCGGCGCGGTCTGCGCATCGGGCTGGTCTGGGCCGGCAACCCGGAGTTCAAGGGCGACCGGCTGCGGTCCCCCGGCCTGGCGGCCTTCCGGCCCCTGCTCGATCTGCCGGGAGTCTCGGTCTATGGCCTTCAGAAGGGGACGGGGCGGGGCGATCTGGAGCGGTGCGGGCCGCTACCGGCCAGCTTCGTCGACCTGGGCGGGGACATCGCCGACTTCGCCGATACGGCGGCGATCATGGAGACTATGGATCTCGTCGTCAGCTCCTGCACCGGGCCGGCCCATCTCGCCGGCGCGCTCGGCCGGCCGGTCTGGACCGTGCTGCCCTTCGCGCCCGACTGGCGGTGGCTGGAGCACGGCGTCTGCACGCCCTGGTACCCGACCATGCGTCTGTTCCGGCAGGAGCGGCGCGGCGACTGGACCGCGGTCGTGGCGCGGCTGTGCAGGACACTGGAAAGCATCATCTGACCCACGCCTGTTTCACCGCTGAACCGGGTGGGCATTCGGTTCCACCGTGAAGGCCTCCGGCGGCAGTCCGGCCGCGTGGCGGTCCCACATGATCTTGTAGGCGCGCTCCAGAGCCCGGGTGAAGCGAGGGCTGTCGAACAATGGCGCCGTGGTGCGCCCGGCCTCCAGCCGGCGGCGGAAGGCGGCGAGCGTCGTCGGCTCTCCGGCCAGCCGCACCGCCCGGTCCTTATACTCCGCGAAGGAGTGGGTGACCGTCTCCGTCAGGCCGGCGGCGTGCAGCAGGCTGGAGGCAACCCTGGACGCGAAGGTCTGGCCCTGCATCGTCAGGACGGGCAGCCCCATCCACAGGGCGTCGGAGGTGGTGGTGTGGCCGGTGTATGGGAAGCTGTCGAGCGCCAGATCGGCAAGCCGGTAGCGGGCGAGATGCCCGGCCTGCGGACGCTGGGGGGCGAAGACCAGCCGCGCCGGTTCGACGCCATGGCGCGCCGCCTCCCTCCGCAGGTTGGCGGTGGCGTCGCTTCCCGCCTCCAGGAGCCAAAGCGTGCTACCCGGCACGCGGCGCAGGATGCGCATCCAGAGGCCGAACAGGGCAGGAGAGATCTTGAAGGCGGCGTGGAAGGCGCAGAAGACGACGCCTTTGTCGGGCAGGCCGCAGGCCGCGCGCGTCGGCACGGGGGCGTCGGCCGGCCGGCGGCGGTCGTTGACCTGATAGCTGTCGGGCATCCGCACCAATTGCTCACGGTAGAAGGGCTGGTGCTCGGGCGGCGTGACGATGCCGTCGCCGATCGCATAATCCAGCAGATCCGCGCCCAGTGGTCCCGGATAGCCCAGATAGGCCACCTGGATGGGCGCCAGACGCCGCGCCAGCAGCGACAGCCGGGCGTGCTGGGTGTAGCCCTTGAGGTCCACCAGGATGTGGATGTTGTCCTCCGCGCACAGCGCCGCGACCGTGTCGGGATCGGCGTGCCGCAGGTCGCGAAAGCGGTCGAAGCCGGCCTCCAGCCGCCGCCGCATGGGACTTCCATCGTCCATGCCGTAGGAATAGCCGAAGACGGTGAAGCGCGTCCGGTCGTGCAGTTCGAAGAGTTCGGCCGTCAGGTAGGCGGTGGCGTGCTCGTGGAAGTCGGCGGAGAGGTAAGCGACGTTCAGCCGCCCCCCTGGGGAGACGGGCCGTCGCACGGCCGCGGCCGGTGAGACCGGTCCGACGGTCGCGCGGTGGAAATGGCGGGCCGCGCGGTCCTGCTGCGCCGGGCTGGTCCCGATGAGCAGGCTCAGCAGCGGCAGCACGAGCCCCTCGTCGCGGTCGATGACCTCCACCAGCCGGCGGCAGGTCTCCTCGTGGGTCCGCCAGTCGCAGAGGGACAGGCTCGCGAACAGGCGATTGCAGAGCGTTTCCGTCCGTTCCGGAGCAAGCCGATGGGCGTGGTCGTAGCCCTGAACGGCCTGTGCCATCCGCTTCGCCGCGCGCGAGGTATGGGCGGTCTCGTGCCAGGCATCCGCCGACTCCGGCTGGAGCGCCAGCGCCCGCCGATGAGCGTCCAACGCCTCGTCGCCGCGATGCTCGTCGCGGAGCAGGGTGCCGAGCCGGGTGAAGAGCAGGGCGTCCGGCTGAAGGCGCAGCGCGCGCCGGATCAGGATCGCGGCGAGGCGGGGGCGGGCAGTGCGTTCCAGCAGGGCGAGATTGCTGAAGGCATCCGCGAGGTCCGGCTGCAGGACGATGGCGAGGGCGAAGTGCCGCCGCGATTCCTCCAGCCGCCCGAGCGAAAAATCCACCACCCCCAGCAGGAAGGCCGCCGCCGGCTGGTCGGCCGAAGCAGCGAGGATCGCGCGGCACAGCACGCTGCTCTCCTCCGGCTTTCCCTGCTGGTAGAGGGCGAAAGCCCGGCCCAGCGCCTCTTCCGGCCCGGAATGCGGCGTTCCGGCCGGCGACCCGTGGCTGAGCGGGCGCGTGACCGTGCCGCCGTCGGGCGTGGAGAGGGTGCGGGGGTCCAGCTTGCGGGGCAGGGGATAGCCCGCCAGATGCAGGATGCCGAGCGGGGCGTGGGGAAGCTCCGGTTCCAGCAGCAGCCGGCCGTCTGCGGAGCTGAAGGGCGTGGCCCGGAAGCAGATCCAGTTGCAGCGCGCCGGCAACTGGCTGAACGGCAGCCCGCCGGTGCGCAGGGCTAGGTTCAACGCAACCTGTTCGCTGACGAAGAGCACGGTCCGGCGGAGGGACTCCGCCAGCAGGCGCGCCCAGAGTGCCCAGTGTGGCGCGTCGCGGCGCGCGGCGAAGACCCCGCAGTTCAGCAGCGGGTAGGCGAAGAGCCGGCGCGCCGTGGCCTCGTCGAAGCAGGCCTTGTACCAGTCATGGAGGTGATGGGCGTAGGGCGCGCCGTCGTAGAAGGGCGTGTAGGCGCGGTCGAGCTCCGGCACGATGGCGAAGCCGGTCGCCGCCGCACCGGCCAGCAGCAGCTCGATTGCCGACCAGTCCTGCACCCAGCAGTCGGCGTCCAGCCACAGGATGACGGTGGCGTCGGGAACATGGCTCGGGAGATGGGGGCGCGACACCATCGCCTTGAAATACTCCGGCATCGGCCGGCCGAAGGGATGGTCCCAGCCGGGGACCGCCAGCCGTGCCCCCTTGCCGGTCAGCCAGCGCCGTTCCTCCACCCCGAGCCCGAGATCGAGGACGGTGATGGGAACCCCGGCGCCTTGTGGAAAGGCGCGGATCGAGCGGACGAGCCCCTGGAGCAGCGGGAAATAGGCGTCGTCGCCGGCCGTCGCAATCGCGAAGGGATGCACCGGTCAGCTCCCGGCCGGCATTCCTCTCCCGCGGCGGGGGAGGGGCTGGGGAAGGACGAGGGGTTGTTCGAAGCGGGAGCCGGCGCTGTGTTCCATTCGTCCCCTCCGTCCATCGATCAGGGCATGGACCCTGCATCATCGGCCGGGTCTTGGCAATCCCGCGGGCGCCTTGCCTTGGCGGCGTGTTCCGCCCCATGGTCCCTTGTCCCTGGGTTCACGCTCGTCCGAGGTCTCGGTATGCCCTTTCGCCTGCGACAGACCTGCCGGGTCTGCGGTTCGCCCATCCTGCTGCCGGTCATCGATCTCGGCCTGCAGGTCCTGCAGGGGGCCTTCGCCAAGCCGGGACGGCCGGCGCCGGCCGAGGTGACGCTTCCCATGCGGCTCGTGCGCTGCGGCGCCGACCGGGACCCGGCGGCCTGCGGCTTGCTGCAGACCGCCGCCAGCGTGCCCCCCGAACTGCTGTACCGGACCTATTGGTATCGGTCGGGTCTCAACACGACGATGCGCGATCACCTGCGCGGCATCGCCGAACAGGCCGGGGCGCTGGCCGGATTGTTGGCCGGCCGGCCGGTGCCGGCGGTGCTCGACATCGGCTGCAACGACGGCACCCTGCTCCTCTCCTACCCTGCCGCGTCGCTGCGGGTCGGGGTCGATCCGTCCGACATCGCCGCCGGGCTCGAGGGCGACGTCACCGTCGTCAACGCCTTCTTCCCGTCCGACGACGCCCTGGCGGAACTCGCCGGCACCCGGTTCGACATCGTGACCTCCATCGCCATGTTCTACGACATCGAGGACCCTTGCGGGGCGGCGGCGGCGATCTCCCGGTTGCTTGCTCCGGACGGGCTGTGGGTGCTGGAACTGTCCTACCTGCCGCTCATGCTGTTGCGGAACGCCTTCGACACGGTTTGCCACGAGCATCTGGAATATTACAGCCTCGCCGTGTTGGAGACTGTCGCGCGGCGGGCCGGGCTGCGGATCTTCCGGGCGGAGGTCAACGGGATGAACGGCGGCAGCATCCGTTGCTTCGCCTGCCACGCCGCGAACGACCGGTTCGGCACGGCGGAGGATCGGGCCTTTCTGGAGGCGCTGCGGCGGCGGGAGGCGGCGATGGGGCTGGCGACGGACCGTCCCTACCGTGCCTTCCAAGCGCGGGCGGAGGCCCTGCGGGAGGAGGTGGCCGACCATCTGCACGCCGTCCGGGATGCGGGCGGGCGCGTCCATGTCTATGGCGCCTCCACCAAGGGCAACGTCCTTCTGCAATGGTGCGGCATCGGCCGGGATCTCGTCGAGTGCGCCGCCGACCGCAACCCCGACAAGGTCGGCGCCGTCACGCCGGGCACCGGCATCCCGATCGTTTCGGAGGCGGAGTCCCGCGCGCTCAGGCCCGACCTCTATCTCGTGCTGCCCTGGCATTTCCGCCGCGAGTTCCTGGAGCGCGAACGCGCGACGGTGATGGGCGGCACCAAGCTGCTGTTTCCGCTGCCCGGCGTCGAGATCGTGGAGGCGGGGAACTTCGAGCAGGCCCTGGCCCGCTTGGATTGCATTGAGGCGCTGCTGCTGGGGCAGGACCAGGGGAGGGAGCTCGGCGACGGTTCACCCCGTCCCTGATCCCGTGGGCGGGCGAGCCAGAACCTCATCCAGCAGCCTGCCGAGCGCGTCGGGATCGATCCGCACGGGGACGTCGAGCCGGGCGAGCAGATCGTCGGGCCGGGTGGCAGGATCGTCGGTGAACCCGCCGGCCAGATGGTGGAAACGGCCCAGCAGCGGGATCTGCACGCCCATCTGCGGGTTCCAGCGGGAGTCCGGATGGAAGAAATCGGGATTGCAGAGATGCACCCACCGCCCGCCCGGCGGCAGGAAAACCTGGTTGGCGGTGGCCGCCCCGACCGGGGCCACCACCACCTCCGCCTCCGCCATCAGCTCGATCGTTTCCAGCACGCCGAGCCGTTCCGGCTGCAATGTTTCGAAGCCCCGTTCCGCCAGCAGGGCCGCGACCTCGGAGTCGTTGGCGATGCGGTGCTTGGGCGCCGCGCCGCGCCGCGACAGGTAGAGGCGCCGCGTCGGCGGCCCGCCGCTGCGCCGGTGCGGCAGCAGCCGTTCCCGCAGCCAGCGATAGGCGACGGGATAGGGAATGGCCGATGGGACCGCCGCCCGGCTCAGACGGTAGAGGACCTGGGCGCTGTCCGGACCCGCCAACTCCCGCGCGTCGATGACCTGTTCGGCCGGCAGGCCGGCGAGTTGGAGCATTTCCCGATGATAGGGACGCACGTCGAAGAGAAGCACCGGCAGGGAGCGTGTCTCGGCCCCGCGCTCCCGCACCATCAGCCTCGGCAGCACCTCCACGAGGAAATGCCAGTAATTGGGCGTGGAGGGGAGGAAGAGCACCGGGCGGTCGATCGCCACCGTCCGGTAGAGCGGACGGGGCAGGCGGAAGGCGCCCGCCGTGGCGCCGGGGGTCACGGCGACCAGCGGCACCCGGGAGCCGTGCACGACCGTGTCGGCCACCTCCCGCAGAAGGAACCGCCGGCCGGCCAGCAGGTGGCTCTCGTAGTTGTCCTTGACGTAGAAACCCTGAACGACCTCGATCTCCGCGGCGAGCGCCACGCCAACCGGTTCCCGCGCGAGCGCCGACAGCCGGTCGATCTGGGGGCGCAGCCAACCGGGGCTCGCCGATGCCAGCGTCTCGTCGGGCTCCTGGGCCGGGGCTCGCCATGTCTCGTGGCGGAAGCCGGCGGCGGCGCACCAGGCCCGGAAGGGCAGCAGGGTCAGAGGGAAGCGGTCGATGTCCAGGGGCGGGACCTCGGGGAAGTCGAGCGGGTCCTTGATCGCGAGAAGCTCCATGGCGAGGGCCGGACGCTCGACGAGCAGCGCCACCCGCACGAGCCGTTCCAGCAGGTCGCGAAGGGCTTGTGTGACGGCGGGCGCCCCCCGCAGGAGGGAGAGCGCCTGTTCGCAGAAACGCGCGGCGCCCTCCAGGTCTCCGCCGCCGAACGCGCGAACGGCGGCGCGCTCGCAGAAGCCCGCGTAGACCTCCCGCAAGGGAAGGAAGCCGGGAGCCCGCGACACGCCCCGCCGCAGCCAGGAGACCGCTTCCGGCTCGTCGCCGATCTGGCCGTGCAGCAGGGCCAGCGCGAGGTGGGTCGCTCCGTCCTCGGGCCGCAGGGCCAGGGCGCGCCGATGATGGTGGCAGGCTGCCGGCAGCCGGCCGGCGGCCTGCTCCAGGATGGCGAGGTTGCGGCGAGCCTCGAAGAAGCCGGGGGCCAGCGCCGCCGTGGCGGTGAAGAGCGCGCGCGCCGCTTCCAAGCGGCCTTGCCCGAACGCGATGGTGCCCAACAGGCAGCGGGTCTCCGCCTGTTCCGGCCGGGCGCGCAGGATCGAGCGGCAGAGATCGCCCGCCTCCTCGGCGCGACCGGCCTGATGGAGCGTGAACGCCCGGTCGAGGGCGTCGGCGAGCGTGATGGCGCCTTGCGGCGGAACGGCTTCCATCCGACAATGGTTAGCATTGGCCGCCGGCCCGCCGACAGGGCTTTTCCGGATGGCGCTTTTTTCGGTGGCGTCCGTGAGGGGACCGTTGTGGGCGAGGATGCCTTTCTTCAGCGATTCAATCAAGGGTTGCTTCATGTCGAGGGGGCGAGACTGCCGGAGGCGGTGGCGAGCTTCCGGGCCGCCGCCGCCATGCGTCCGGAGCATCCGGTGGTCTGGTTCCTGCTGGGGGTGACCCTGCGCACGATGGGCCGCGCGGAACAGGCCTTGGCGGCGCTGCATGCGGCGCTCCGGCTGCGGCCCGATCATCCCGACACGCTCTTCCATTTTGCCTCCGTCCAGTTGGAATTGTTGTGGCCGGACCGGGCCTTGCCGGCCTTGCGGCGCCTGGTTGCCCTGCGGCCAAGCCACGAGGGCGCAGCCTTTGCGCTGGGCGGCGCGCTGATGGCGCTCGACGCCCCTGAAGAGGCGGAGCGCGCCTTCCTGCTGACGGCGCTGCTGCAGCCGGATGGCGCGGCGGTGAACAACAATCTCGGGGCGGCGATCATGGCGCAGCGGCGGCCGGGAGTCGCACTCGGGCATTTCCGGCGCGCCATCCGGATCGACCCGTCCCGGCCCGAGCATCGCAAGAATCTCGGCATCGCCCAGCTCATGCGCGGCGAACTGGAGGAGGGCTTTCGCGAATATGAATGGCGCATGGGCCAAGCGGTCTGGCAATGGAACCGGTCCTACCCGGGCAAGCCGGTCTGGGACGGCGGTCCGCTCGCCGGCCGAACCATCCTCGTCCATTACGAACAAGGGCTGGGCGACAGCGTGCAATTCGTCCGTTACCTCCCGCTGCTCAAGGCCATGGGCGCGCGGACCGTCTTCGAGTGTCAGCCGGTGCTGAAGCGGTTGCTTGCCTCCGCCCCCGGCATCGACGCGCTGGTGGCGCGGGGGGAGACTCTGCCGGATTTCGATTGCTGCCTGTCCCTGATGAGCCTCCCCTACCGTTGCAGCACCGGGGCGGACAGGATCCCCCGGGACATTCCCTATCTGCGGACCGATCCGGAGCGGGCGGTCTTCTGGCGTGAACTGGTCTATGGGCAGGCACGGCCGGGCGACCTCCGCGTCGGCATCCAGTGGCGTGCCGACGGTGGCAACCGGTCGATCCCGCTGGAGTGTTTCGAGGCCCTGTCGCAGGTTCCCGGGGCGCGGCTCTTCAGCCTGCAGCAAGCGACCGGGCTGGACGAGTTGGAGCGGCTGGGCGAGCGGTTCGGGATCATCGACCTGCCGGGCCGGCGGGCCGGGGCGGAGGGGTTCCTCGACACCGCCGCGCTTGCGGAGTGCATGGATCTCGTGGTTGCGTGCGATTCCGTGGTCGGGCATGTTGCCGGGGCTCTGGGCAAGCCGGTGTTCCTGGCGCTGCCCTGGCTGGGCGACTGGCGCTGGATGAACCATCCCGACCGCACGCCCTGGTATCCGGCGCACCGGCTGTTCCGCATGGCGCGCCGCAACGACTGGCACGGGGTCATGGCGCGGGTGGCAGAAGCCGTTGCGGAAAAGGTTCATCGTGCCCGATCTTGACCATGCCATCGCGCTCTATCAGGCCGGCCGCCCGGCGGAGGCCGCCGTCGCGTGCCTTGCCCTTCTGGAGGCGGGATCGCGCGACGCCGACATCCTCAACCTGCTGGGAGCGGCGCTCATCCCGACCGGCAACGGCGACGCGGCAGTGAGAGCGCTGGAGGAGGCGGTGCGGATCGCCCCCACCCATGTTGCGGCTCGGAGCAATCTGGCCCACCTGCAGCAGCAGCGGCGCGACTGGGCGGCGGCGGAAAGGCATCTCGGCGTGCTCGCCTTGCTGGACCCGGCCTTCCGGCCCGTCCAGGACCGGCTCGGCGCCTTGCGGCAGGAGCAGGGCGATCTGGACGGGGCGGTCCATGCCCTGACGCGGGCGGTCCGGATCGACCCACGCTCCGGGCTGGCATGGTTCAACCTCGCCTCCGTGCGCATGCTGGCCGGCCTGTTTGCAGACGCCGTCGCCGGGTTTCGCCACGCCATCGCCGAGGATCCCGCCGGTGCCCTCGCCCATGTCCAGCTCGGCGAGATGCTGTTGCGGCTGGGGGAGGTCGAGGCGGCGTCCGAGGTCTTCCGGCGGGGGCTGAGGCTCGATCCGGCCGCTTCGAACGCGGGGTACGGGCTGGCCCGTTGCGGACGCTACCGCGCCATGATGGCCGTCACAGGCACGCCGGCCGGCGGAGTGGCGATCCGCGGACCCTTCGAGAGCGCCACGGGGTACGGCTATTTCTGTCAGCGCCTCATCCGGACGTTGCGCGAAAGGCAGCGGGTGCCGTTGGAGGCCATCGGGATCAACGGTACGGAATCCTGGCCGGGCGGCGCGCTCGACCGGCCTGTTCCGGCGCGGGCGGTGGTGAACTGCCTCATCCCGCTGGCGGTGGAGCGGGTGCCGGGCCGGGCCACCGTGACCTTTTCGATGTTCGAGGGAACCCGCATACCGCCGGCTTGGCGGCGGATGAGCGAGTTCAGCGATCTGATAATCGTGCCGACCGAATCCTCGCGCCTCGCCTGGGCGGAGCGGGGCTTTTCCGAGGACCGTCTGCGCATCTGTCCGCTCGGCGTCGATCCGGTGGAGCCGGGAGGCGTGCCGGTCCTGGCCGCTCCCGGCGGACGGCTGGTGTCGAGCTACCGGCATCGCTTCCTCAACGTCTCGGACTTCAACCCGCGCAAGAACATCGACGGGCTGCTGCGGGTCTGGTTGCGCGCCACCGCATCCACCGACGATGCCGTGCTGATCCTGAAGCTCGGCCGCACTCTCGGCCCGGCCTTGCGGGCGGATCTCGGCGCGCTGGTGCAAGGGGCGGAGCGGGCGGTGGGCCGGCGGCTGGCGGAGGCCGCGCCGGTGGTGCTGGTCGACCGGCTGCTCACCGACGAGGAGATGACGGGGCTCCACCGCGCCGCAACCCATTATTGGAGCCTGTCGCATGGCGAGGGGTGGGACCTGCCCATGACCAAGGCCGGGGCCTTGGGGCTTGGGTTGATCGCGCCCGCCCACTCCGCCTATCTCGCCTATCTCGACGAAGGGAACGCACGGCTGATCCCCTCGTCCGTCGGCCCCGCCCGCGTGCCGGAGCGGGAGGGGTTCCACCCGCCCTTCCATGGGCTGGACTGGTGGGTGCCGGACGAGGAGGCCGCCGCCGCCATCCTGGTGGGCATCATCCGGGGCGGCGATCGCCTGCCGTCCGCCCGCGACCGTCTGGCCGGGCGCTTCACCTGGGAGCGCTCGGCCGATCGGCTGCTGGCCATCCTCGACGAGGCGGGGCTGCGCTGATGGGAACGGAGGAGGCCTTCGCCGCCGCGCTGGCCGAGCATGAGGGCGGCCGGTTCGCGGCGGCGGAGGCCGGCTACCGCGCCGTGCTGGCGCGGGAGCCCGGCCATCCGCAGGCCAACAACAACCTGGCCGTCCTGCTGCGCCGGGCGCGGCGCTGGGAGGAGGCCGCATTCTGCCTCCGCACAGCCGTGGCGGGCTGGCCGGAAGACGCGGGCGTGCGGTGCAATCTCGCCTGCACGCTCGGCGACCAGGGGCACGTCGCCGAGGCGATGGCCGCCATCCGCGTCGCGCTCGCGCTCAACCCGGAGGCTCCCGGGTCCTGGTTCAATGCCGGAAATCTCCTAAAATCGGCGCAGAACCGTGAAAGCGCCAAGGCAGCCTACCGGCGGGCGATCCGCCTGAACCCGGACATGGGCGAGGCGCTGAGCAACCTCGGCGACACTCAACGGGAAGACGGTGCGCTGACGCAGGCGGTGGACAGCTATCTGGCGGCGATCCGGGCACGGCCGGATCTGCCGCAGCCCTTCGTCAATCTGGGGGAGGCGCTGAAGGACCAGGGGCGCATCACCGAGGCGATCGGGATTCTCCAGAAAGGGCTGGAGCATCACCCGGATATGGCGCTGATGCGTTCTAACCTGCTGTTCGCCCTCCATTACTCCGCCTGGGTTCCGCCCGAAGTCATCGCCCGCGCGCATACGCACTGGAACGAGCGTCACGCGCGGCCGCTTTACGATGGCGCGAAGCGCTTCGCCAATGACCGCGATCCAGACCGGCGGTTGCGGGTCGGCTATGTGTCTCCGGATTTCTGCCACCATGCCTGCGCCAGTTTCATCGAGCCGCTGCTGCGCGAGCATGATCGTGGTGCGGTGGAGGTCCTCTGCTACGCCACCGCGCGGCGGCGGGACGACATGACCTTGCGGATGGAGACCCTCGCCGCCGGCTGGCGCTCGCTGGCCGATCTCGACGACGCGGCGGCGGCGGCGCTGGTGGAGCAGGACCGCGTGGACGTCCTGGTCGATCTGGCGGGCCACACGGCGGGCGGGCGGCCCCTGCTGTTCGCGCGGCGGCCGGCGCCGGTGCAGGTCACATGGCTCGGCTATCCGGACACGACCGGCATGCCGGTGGTCGACTGCCGGCTGACCGACGCCATCGCCGACCCGCCGGGCGAAACCGACGGCTGGCACGCCGAGCGACTGGTCCGGCTGCCGCGCTGCTTTCTCGCCTTCCAGCCGCCGGCCGGCGCCGGACCGGTCGGGGAACCGCCGGCGCTCGCCAACGGCTTCGTCACCTTCGGCTCCTTCAACGGCCGGGCCAAGGTCACTCCTGAGGTGGTGCGGGTCTGGTCCGCCCTGCTGACGCGGGTGCCGTCGGCCCGGTTGCTGCTGAAGAGCGTGGGCTTCGAGGACGCCGGGGTGCGGAGCGCTATCCGTCACGACTTCGCCCGCCGGGGCGTGCGGCCCGAGCGGATCGAGCTTCTGACGCCGACGGAGTCCGTGGCCGATCATCTGCGGGCCTATGACCGGCTGGACGTGGCGCTCGACCCTTTTCCCTACAACGGCACGACCACGACATGCGAGGCCCTGTGGATGGGAGTTCCGGTCGTCACGCTCGCCGGCCGCCATCATGTGGCGCGGGTGGGCGCCAGTCTGCTCGCCGGTTGCGGACTGGAAGAGCTGATTTGCCGGGATGAGGCCGGCTATGTCGAAGCTGCGGCGGCGTTGGCCGCTGACCTCGCAAGGCTCTCCCGGCTGCGGCGCGGCATGCGGGCTCGGCTGGAGGGCTCGGCGCTCCTCGATCACCGTGGCTTCGCGTGGTCGGTGGAGGAGGCTTACCGGGCCATGTGGCACGGTTGGACGTCGCGCACTCGCCCTTGATCCCGATGGCGCTCGATGGTGCGCCATCGAAGGCCAGCTCCTCGATCACCGGCGCAAATCCTTGCCGAGACATGCACCGGAGCGGCCGGCTTTTCTTGATGTGGACAGTATAGAGCCACATTTCGGGGTTGTGTGCTGTGAGCCGGGTCGCTTCCTGTATTGCTCGCTTTCCCTCTAACCGGACGATGTAGATCGGCCCTGTTGGCCAGCTTGGTGCAGACGTTACTCCCTCCTTGCTCCCATGTCCGCGCCTGCCCGCTTGAAAAAAAATATAGACTATACAATTCTTCAATCAAGAGGTCGCAATCTGATGGGAAGTTTTATTGTGTTCCGATCCATTGAATCCATTCTTTAATATTTGTTAATATGCATTAATGAATCGTTAATATAGTTTATTGTCACAAATCGACCGACTTTAAGCCTGGACTCCTTTGGGCGCCGCCTCTTAGGGTTGCTACGGTCCGTCCTTTGGGAAAAATTAAACGACTCCGGACTACGCCAAAGGACGGATCTTTTCGCGCGATGCATGTCTTGAAGTCGTGATCGTCAAGCTTCCTGCCGGGAAGCTTTCAAGTGGGGACTGTTATGCCTGCCGGTTCTACTCTGACCCTGAGCGCTGGTTCGGACTATATTTTCTCCAAAACGGAGTCCTGGTCCGGGATCAAGGGGTTCGGCACGCGTGGCGCGGTGTTGAATTCCCTGGGATACACCATTGCGGTCACCAACCTCGATCACATCACCGGTGGCAAAAACTCTCCCGGCAGCGTCATCAAGGACGTCATCATACTGGCGGGCGCGGGCGGCAACACCATCACCGTCTCGGGTTTGGAGACGCTGATCGGCAGTGGCGGCAACGACCGTGTCACCGGCACATCGACCGGCACGACCATGGCGGTGGAGTCGATCGAGACCTTCATCGGCGCCAGCAGCGGCACCAACCTGATCGTCCTGACGAGCAACGCCGGCAACACGATGTCGGTGGCCTATCTGAAATCGCTCGTCGGCAGCGCCGGCAAGGACGTCATCAATTTCGGCGCCGGCGGCCAGGTGGGAACCACCACCGTCGTGACGGCGGTCGAGACGCTGATCGGCACGTCAGGCGTGGATGCCATAGCGACCGTCTCTGGCGGCAACAACACCGTCTACGTCAAAGGCATCGAGGTCTTTCTCGGCAACGGCTCCAAGGCCGGGGATACCGTCCTGCTCGGCTCCACGGGCAGCACCATCGGCGCCAGCTTCATCGAGACGCTGATCGGCAGCAGCGCCACCGATGTCTTCACGATGGGCTATAAGACCGGCTCGATCGACTTGAGGTCGGGCGGCGGTACTGTCTCCGTGTCGATGATCGACACCATCGTCGGTGGAACCAGTTCCCGCAACACCGCCATCCTGATGGATGTCGGCACCACCGTCACGGTCGCGAGCCTCAACACGCTGATCGGCAGTGGCGGCAAGGACGTCGTCACCATGACGTTCCGGGATGGAACGCCGATCGTTGGCGATGGCCCCATCGCCTGGAACACCGTCGGCAACACCATGCAGGTGGAGGCGCTCGAGACGGTGATCGGCACCGCCGGCGAAGACGCGCTGATGGTGCTCGGGAATACAGGCGCCACGATGAGCGTCAGGGCGATCGAGACGATCATCGGGAAAACAGGCTCTGAAACGGTGCTGCTGGGCGCCGGCGGCAACACGGTCAAGGTCGCAGCGCTGGAAACGCTGGTCGGCAGCGCCGGTGTCGACGTCGTGACCGCGACCGGCGTTGCCGCCGTGAACGGCATGACCATGTCGGTGTCGGCGGTCGAAACGCTGATCGGCGGCTCCGGCAACGACGTGGTGTGGTTCGAGGAAGCCTCGGGCACCGTCTATGTGTCCGGGATCGATACCGTCTTCGTGGGCGGTCAAGCCATCGAGATCGGCAACACCGAGCGGGTTCTGGTGTTCCCGGTCGCGGTGACCGCGCCATCGGCCCCCACTCTCAGCCCCGGTTCGGACAGCGGCACGCCGGGCGATTTCAAGACGAACACGACGCTGCCGACCCTGACCGGGACGGCAGCGGCGGGCAGCGTCGTCAATCTCTATGGCAACGGCACCGCGCTGGGCAGCGGAACCGCCGACGGATCCGGCCAGTGGACGATCACGGCGACCACGGCGCTCGCCGACGGCACCTGGACGATGACGGCGAAAACCGTCTCCTCCGGCATGGAGAGCGAGGCGTCGGGCGGGCTGCTGCTGACCATCGACGCGACGGCGCCGACCGCGCCGACCCTGTCCTACACGCCGGGGTCGGACAGCGGCCGCTCGTCCTCTGACGGCATCACCAACATCACGGCGCCGACCGTGACGGGCACGGCGGAGGCCGGAAGCACGGTCACCCTCTATCTCGACGGTGCGAGCGTCGGAACGACGACCGCCAACGGCGTCGGCGCCTGGTCGATCTCCACGTCGGCGGTTTCCGAGGGCGGCCACACCCTGACCGCCCGCGCGGTGGACACCGCCGGCAACACGAGCGCGGCCTCTGCCGGCCTCACGCTCACGGTGGACACCGCGGTGGCGGCCCCCACCGGTGTGGCGCTGGCGACGGCGAGCGATACCGGGACGCTCGGCGACAACCTGACCAACGTCAACACCCCGGTCATCGTCGGCACGGCGGAGGCGAACTCCGTCGTAAGCCTGTACAAGGACTCCAGCAATCTTCTCGGCAGCGCGACCGCCGACGGGAGCGGCGTCTGGCAGCTGACGCTGGGCGCGCTGGGCGAAGGCGCACACACCCTCACCGCGCGCGCGGTCGATCTGGCGGGCAACAGCAGCACCGCCTCGAGCCCGTTCACCATCACCATCGACACCACGCCGCCGGTCGCCCCCTCCGCCCCGTCGCTGACGGCGGCGTCGGACAGCGGCAGTTCCTCCTCCGACCGGCTGACGAACGTCAAGACGCCGACCTTCACCGGCACGGCCGAGGCGAACAGCGTCATCGATCTTCTGGTTTCCGGCAGCGTGGTGGGAACGGGCACCGCCGACGGTACCGGCGCCTGGACCGTGACGGCCGGCACCGTCTTCGCGGATGGCGACTGGTCCTTCGCCACCCGCTCGCGCGATGCGGCAGGCAACACGCGGGACGGCGTGGGGACTCTGAACGTCACCATCGACAGCACGGCGGACGCGCCGGGCGGCCTGAGGCTGACCGCCGCCACCGACAGCGGCCGCAGCACGTCGGACGGCCTCACCAATCTCACCGCGCCCACCGTCACCGGCACCGCGGCGGCCGGCAGCAGCGTGACGCTCTACGACGGCGCCCTGGCGCTCGGCACGGTGACGGCCAACGGCCAGGGCAATTGGGAAATCGCGACCAGCGGCCTTGCCGCCGGTGCGCACACGCTGACGGCCCAGGCCGTCGACGCCGCAGGCAACACCAGCCTGTCCTCCGCAGCCTTCACGGTCACGGTAGACACGAGCGCCGCCGCTCCAACCGGCTTGGCTCTGGCGCTTGCGTCGGATACCGGCGTCACCGGCGACGCGAGGACGAACCTCGCGACGCCCTCGGTCACGGGCTCGGCCGAGGCCTCCAGCATCATCCTTCTCTATGAAGGCTCGACCCTGCTTGGCCAGGCCACGGCGGGGGCCGACGGCAACTGGACGGTCGCGTCCTCCGCGCTGACCGGCGACATCCATACCCTGACCGCCCGCGCCGTCGATCTGGCCGGCAACACCTCCGTCGCGAGCGGCGGCGTCACCGTCACCGTCGACCTGACGGCACCGAACGCGCCGGGTGCGCTCGCGCTGAATTCGGACAGCGGCACGCCGGGCGACAACCGGACCCAGGTGACGGCCCCGGTGATCGCGGGCACGGCCGAGGCCGGCAGCACCGTGCGGCTGTATGAGGGCGGCACCCTGCTCGGAACGGGCACGGCAGACCTTTCCGGCGCCTGGACGGTCATCTCCTCCAGCCTGGGGGAGGGGGCGCACACGCTGACCACGCGGGCGGTGGACACCGCCGGCAACACCGGCGCCGCCTCCGCCGCCTTCACCATCACGATCGACCAGACCTCCGCCACCCCTGGCGGTTTGGCGCTGAGCGGCGCCACGAACAGCGGCAGCCTGAGCGACGCCCTGACCAACGCGTCCGCCCCGACGATCACCGGCACGGCCGAGGCCGGCGCCACGATCACGCTGTATGGCGGCGGTTCGACCGCCAGCGCGACGGCCGACGGCTCCGGCAACTGGTCTGCCACGATCGCCGGCCTTACCGAGGGCGCCCACACCCTGACCGCCGATGCCGTGGACGTGGCCGGCAACACCAGCCAATTGTCCGCCGGCCTGGTCATCAGCATCGACCGCACCGGACCGGGATTGTCGGCGCCGACGGCGGATACGGCCGGGCCTTCGGGCCAGTTCACCCCGATCCTTTCGGGTACCGCCGAGGCCAACAGCGTCGTGACGCTGTATGACGGCTCCTCCCTCGGGGCGGCGGTGCTCGGGATCGCGACCGTCGGCGGTGACGGCCTGTGGACGATCACCACGCCGGAACTCGGCGGCGGAACCTATACGATGACCGCGCGCGCGCTGGACGCGGCCGGTAACGAAACCATCACATCCACATCGCTGTCCGTGACCGGCCGTATCGGTACGCCTGGCGGCCTGCAACTCGTCTCCGATTCCGGCGTGGCCAACGACCGGATCACCAACGTGGTGTCGCCGACCCTGACGGGAACCGCGCTCGCGGGCGCGACGGTCTCCCTCTACAGCGGCCTGACGCTGATGGGCACCGGCACGGCCGATGCCGGTACCGGTCTCTGGACCATCGCGTCGACCGGCACGCTGACGACCGACGGCACCCACACGCTCCAGGCCAGGATCGACGCCTATGGGACGGTCCTCACCTCCTCGGGGCTGACGGTCACCATCGACACGACGGCACCCGGTCAGCCGGGGGCGCTGGCGCTGCAAGCCGGATCGGACAGCGGTTCGGTCGGCAATGACCGCATCACCAATCTCGAGGCGGTCACCATCACCGGTACCGCCGAGGCGCGAAGCGTCGTCACGCTGTATCGCGACAACGGGGGCACGGCGCTCGGCACCGTGACCGTCTCCGACGGCGGGATATGGTCGCTCAGCACCGGTTCGCTGGCGGCCGGCGACCATACCCTCACCGCTCAGGCGGTCGACATCGCCGGCAACACCAGCGCCGCGTCCAGCGGCCTGACCGTCACCATCGACCGTACGGCCTCTGCCCCGACCGGCCTCGCCCTGGCGACCGGATCCGACACCGGCCTGACCGGCGACGCGATCACCAGCACCCTGGCTCCGACCATCACGGGGACGGCGGAGGCCGGCGGTGTCGTCTCGCTGTACAACGGTTCCAACATCGTCGGTTCGGCCACCGTGGCCGGCGACGGCACCTGGTCGGTGACCAGCTCCGCGCTCGGCAGCGGCACGCACAGCCTGACCGCGCGCCTCGTCGACATCGTCGGCAACACCAGCGACCCCTCCGCGGCCTTCGCGGTCACCATCGACGCCGCCGCGCCCGACGCTCCGGGCGGGCTTTCGATCGACCCGGCCGACGACAGCGGCGCCCGCGACAACGTCACCAACATCGGCACGCAGACCGTCACCGGAACGGCGGAAGCCGGCGCCACCGTCATCCTGTATGACGGCGCCACCGCGCTCGGCACGCAGGTGGCGACGGGCGGAGTCTGGACGATCGGGACAGGCACGCTCGGCGCAGGCGAGCACACGCTGACGGCGCGGGCCATCGACGCGGCCGGCAACACCGGGGCCGCCTCGGCGGCGCTGACCGTCACCATCGACCTGTCCACCCCGGCTCCGAGCGGCCTGGCACTGACCGCGGCGTCGGATACCGGCTACAGCAGCACGGACCGCATCACCAATTCCACGACCCTGTCGCTGACCGGCTCGGCCGAGGCGAACAGCACCGTCACCCTCTATGACGGCATGTCCGGCAGCCTGACGCCGCTGGCGACCCTGGTCGCTGATGGCGGCGGCGCCTGGTCCTACACCGGAACAGCCTTTGCCGAGGGCACGCACACCCTCACCGCCACCGCAGTCGATCCCAGTGGCAACACCTCCAGCGGTGCCGGCACCCTGGTGGTGACGGTCGACCTGACCGTCGACGCGCCCGGCGCGCCGGTCCTGGCCCTTGCGTCGGACACCGGAGTGACGGGCGACGGGCTGACCCGCCTGCTCGCGCCCACCTTCACCGGCACGGTGGAGGCCGGCGCCGTGGTGTCCCTCTACGACGGCGCCAATTTCGTCGGAATGGGCACGGCCAACGGCTCGGGCGTCTACTCCATCGAGACGCCGTTGAGCAACGGCGCACACACGGTGACGGCGCGCGTCGTCGACGCCGCCGGCAACGCCACGGCAGCCGCCTCGGCCCCGCTCATCATCACCATCGACGCCATTGCACCCGACGCGCCCTCCGCGCCGTTGCTGGATTCGGCATCCGACAGCAGCACGCAGGGCGATTTCATCACCTCCGACGCCACCCCGACCGTGACCGGCACGGCCGAGGCGCTCAGCATCGTCCATCTCTACAGCGGCGGCGCCAGCGTCGGCATGGCCACCGCCGACGGGACCGGCGCCTGGACGATCACCGCCGGCAGCCTGTCCGACGGGGCGAACACGCTGACCGTCCGGGCCGTGGATGCCGCGGGCAACACCAGCAGTGCATCGGGCCAGTTGCTGCTGACCATCGACACCACGCCGCCGACCCCCGGCGGTCTGGCATTGACGGCGGCGACGGACAGCGGCCGCGTCGGCAACGACGCCGTCACGTCGGTGACGGCACCGGTCATCACCGGCACAGCCCAGGCCGGCAGCATCATCACGCTCTATTACCCTGACGGAACCACCGTGCTGGGCGGTGCGACGGCGGACAGCCTCGGCCAATGGTCGGTCGCCAGCCCGACGCTGGGCGAGGGCCTGTACACGCTGTCGGCCCATGCGGTGGATCCGGCCGGCAACACGGCGCTCGTGTCGGCGGCCCTCATTGTCAACATCGACCTCACCGTGCTGCCGTCGTCGGCGCCGAGCCTGACCGCCGGCTCCGACACCGGCCTGACCGGCGATCTGCTGACCAGGGACACCACGCCCACGGTGAGCGGAAGCGCCGAGGCGCTCAGCGTCATCACGCTCTACGACGGTGCCACCCTCGTCGGCACCGGAACCGCCGACGGTTCGGGGAACTGGACGGTGACCACGGGGACGCTGATCAATGGCGACCACACGCTGGTTGCCCGCGTCACCGACCTGGCGGGCAACAACACCGCCGCGGCGTCCGGCCCGTTGATCGTCACCATCGACACCGAAAACGTCACGATGTCGAACCTGGCCCTCGCGGCCGGGGACGACACCGGCGAGTCCGCCAGCGACGGGCTGACCAAGCTCGCCACGCCGACGATCGTCGGCACGGCGGAGAGCTTCAGCGTCGTCACCCTGTATGAAGGCAACGTCAGCGTCGGCTCGGCGACGGCCGACGCGAACGGCGCCTTCTCGCTCACCACGAACGCCTTGTCCGAGGGCAGCCACTCCCTGACGGCGCTCAGCGTCGACCGGGCCGGCAACACGTCCACGGTGTCGAGCAACCTCGTCCTGTCGGTCGATCTGTCCACCCCGCAGCCCAGCCTGCTCATGGCCGTTGCGTCCGACAGCGGCGTCTCGAACAGCGATCGCATCACCAACATCTCCATCCTGCCGCTGAGCGGCACGGCCGAGGCGAACAGCACGATCGTCCTGTATGACGGCCCGACCGCGTTCGGCACCGTCCAGGCCGACAGCCTGGGCAACTGGTCGCTGCTGTCCCCCTCGCTGTCGGCGGGCAGCCACAGCCTGACCGCCCAGGCGACCGACCTCGCCGGGAACAGCTCGACCTCCACGGCTCTCGTCGTCACGATCGACACCGCCGCGGCCATGCCCTCGCTGGATCTGTCGGCCGCGAGCGACACCGGGGTCACCGGCGACCGCCTGACGAACGATTCCACGCCCGACATCACGGGCACGACGGAGGCCGGCGGGTTCGTCTCGCTCTATGAAGGCAGCACGCTGCGCGGGACGACGACCGCCGACGGCACGGGCCTCTGGACCATCACCAGCGGCCAGATGGGCAACGGCACGCACACGCTGACCGCACGCGGCATGGACGCGGCCGGCAACACCAGCGACCTGTCCTCGGCCGTGGTGATCACCATCGACACGGTCGTGCCGAATGCGCCGACCGGCGTGACGCTGGCGCCCAGTTCCGACAGCGGTGCGTCGAACACGGACCGCCTCACCAACATCGCCACTCCGACCCTGTCCGGCTCGGCCGAGGCCAACAGCACGGTCACGCTCTACAGCGGCGCCACGGCGGTCGGCACGGCGACCGCGGGCGGCAACGGGGGCTGGACCGTCACCACCGCGTCGCTGGCCGACGGCGTGAACACGCTGACGGTAACGGCGGCCGATGCCGCCGGCAACACCAGCGCCGCAAGTTCGCCGCTGACCGTCACCATCGACACCACCGCGGCCGCGCCCGGCACGCCGGTCCTCGATGCCGCCTACGACAGCGGAAGCTCCAGCGCGGACGGCGTCACCAATATCGTCAACCCGACGATCAGCGGCACCGGCGAGGCGGGCAGCGTCGTCACCCTGTACGACGGTGGCGTGAGCTACGGCTCGGCCACGGTGAACGGACTGGGCGTCTGGTCGATCGCCACCGGGACTCTCGTCCCGGGCACGCGGACCCTCACCGCCAGCGCGGTCGACCGCGCCGGCAACAGTTCGGTGGCCTCCGCCGGGCTGGTCATCACGATCGACACCTCGGCGGCCGCACCCGGCACTCCGACGCTCGCCGTCGACAGCGGGATCTCCAACACCGACCGGCTGATCAACACCGGTTCGCCGACCCTCACCGGCACCGCCGAGGCGAACGGCCTCGTCCGGCTCTATGACGGCTCCAGCCTCATCGGATCCGGGACGGCCGACGGGTCGGGCGCCTGGACCATCGCCGCCAGTGGGCTGGGCGCGGGTGCGCACACGCTGTCGGCCCGAATGGTCGATGCCGCCGGCAACACCAGCGACCCGTCCACGACACTGACGATCACGGTGGACACCACGGCGCCCGGCGCGCCGGGAACCCCGGTGCTCAGCGTCGGCTCGAACAGTGGATCGACGGCGGACCTCGTCACCTCGGCCTTCACGCCGACCATCACCGGCTCGGCCGAGGCGAACAGCATCGTCATGCTGTATGACGGCCTGACGGCTCTCGGCACCGTGACGGCCAACGGCAGCGGCGCCTGGTCGATCGCCACGCCGTCGCTGGCCGACGGCCTGCACACGCTGTCCGCGGTCGCGCTCGATCCGGCCGGCAACACCAGCGCCGCCTCCGCGGCGCTGACGGTCACGATCGACACCACGGCGGCGGCCCCGACGGCTCTTGCCCTGGCCGCCGCCTCCGACACCGGTCTCGCGGGCGACAACCTGACCTCCGCCACCACCCCGACCATCACCGGCCGGGCGGAGGCGGGGAGCGTCGTCACCCTGCTGGAAGGATCGACGCCGCTTGGCACCGCCACCGCCGACAGCAAGGGCGCCTGGTCGATCACCACCACCGCTCTGGCAGGTGGCACCGGAACGGCGCATTCGCTGTTCGCCACCATCGTCGACGTGGCGGGAAACACCAGCACCGCGTCCGTTGCACTGAACTTCACCATCGATACCGTACCGGATGCGGTTTCGATCGAGCTTGCCCAGCTTTCGGACACCGGATCGTCCAACAGCGACCGGATCACCTCCGACACCATGCCGACGCTCAGCGGCATCGTGGGGACGGACAATGCCGGCACGCTCGGCCCGGGCCGGACCGTCATCATCACGAGCGCGTTCGACGGGGGAAGCGCCCAAGCCATCGGAACGGTGGTCGCGAACGCCACCACCGGCGCCTGGAGCTTCACGCCGTCGGGTTCCCTCGCCGCCGGTGTCTATAATTTCGGGGTTTCCTCCTTCGACAACGCCGGCAACCCCGGCGTCAACGGCGTCACGGTCACCATCGATCTCACTGCCGACAAGCCCGGCGGGCTCGCTCTCGCCACCGGATCGGACAGCGGCCGGGACACGACCGACAACAAGACGAACGTCACGACCCCGACCATCGCCGGCACCGCCGAAGCGGGCAGCATCGTCACGCTCTATGACAATGGCGCCTCGGTCGGGACGGTCACGGCAAGCGGGCTCGGCACCTGGTCCTTCACCACGCCGACGCGGGCCGACGGCACCCACACCTTCACGGCCAGGGCCGTGGACGTCACCAACAACACCAGCGATCTCTCCGATGAACTGATCGTCACCATCAGCACGCAGGCCGCCGCGCCGGGCGGGCTGGACCTGACGACGGATTCCGGCAGCAGTGCGACCGACGACCGGACCAACGTCGCATCGCCGACGATCCGCGGCACGGCCGAAGCCTCCAACATCGTCATGCTGTATGACGGCGGGGCGATGGTCGGCATGTCGACGGCGGGTGTCGACGGCAACTGGACGGTCCAGGCCATCGGCCTCGGAGACGGCACGCACACCCTGACGGCGACGACCGTCGATCAGTTCGGCACCACCAGCGTCGCCTCGGCCGCCCTGCTCGTCACCATCGACACCGCCGCGCCCCAGCCTTCGTCGCTCGTCCTGACGGCAGGCTCGAACAGCGGCTCGACCGCCGACCTGGTGACCAACAGCGCGACGCCGGTGCTGAGCGGGACGGCGGAGCCGGGCAGCGTGGTGACGCTGTACGACGGTGCGACCCTCCTGAACACGACGACCTCGGACGGCGCCGGCGCCTGGACGATGAGTTCGACGTCGCTCAGCGCTGGCACGCACAGCCTGACCGTCATTTCCCAGGATGTGGCAGGCAACACCGGCGCGGCCTCGGCCCCGCTCGTCATCACCATCGATCTTGCCTCGACCACGCCCTCCGGGCTGGGCTTGGGCACCGGATCCGACAGCGGCGCGGCGACGAACGACCGAATCACGAACGTCGCCACGCCCACCGTTCTGGGCATGGCGGAGGCGAACAGCGTCGTCACGCTGCACGACGACGTCAGCGGCCAGGATGTCGGCACGGCCACGGCCGACGGATCCGGCATCTGGTCCATCGCCGTCGCCTCGACACTCGCCGACGGCACGCATTCGCTGACGGCGACCGCCGTCGATGTCGCGGGCAACACCAGCGCCGCCGGTGTGATCGTCGTCACGATCGATACGACGGCGGCCGTTCCGACCACGCCGGTGCTGACGGCGGGTTCCGACCTCGGAAGCTCGAACAGCGACCGGCTGACCGCCGACAGCACGCCGACGGTGAGCGGAAGCGCCGAGGCCAACAGCATCATCACATTGTATGATGGCGGCGTCTTCGTCGGGCTTGGAACCGCCGGCAGTGACGGCCAATGGTCGGTTACGGCCGGCGCGCTGACGGAGGGCGAGCACACGCTCACCGTGAGGGCGACGGACGTGGCCGGGAACACCAGCGACGCCTCGGGCGGGCTGGTCGTGACCATCGACGTGACCACGGCCGTCCGCTCGATCATGCAGGCGAGCGGAAGCGCCGAGGCCAACAGCGTCGTTACCCTCTACGAGGGTGTGAATCTCGCCGGCGAGGGCATCACCCTCTTCGGAACGGTTACGGCCGATGGCAACGGCCACTGGACCCTGACGGCAAGCGACCTGGGCGTGGCCGACCGCACGTTGACGGCGGTGGCGCCCGGTGCCAACAGCGGCACCGCCAGCCCGTCCGCTTCGCCGCTTGTCACCATCGACCTCGTCACGCCCGTCCGCTCGATGCTGCTGACCCAGGCATCCGATACCGGCGCCGAGCGCAACGACCTGCTCACCACCGACACCACGCCGACGCTGATCGGCATGGTCGAGGCGGACAGCGTGGTGACGCTGTACGACGGCAACAGCGTGGTGGGCACGACGACGGCCGACGGCTCCGGCGCCTGGACGATCACGTCGGCGACGCTGGGTTCCGGCCTGCGTCAGCTCTCGGTCACAGCGGTCGACAAGGCGGGGAACACGGCGACCTCCGCCTCGGGGCTGGCGGTGACGATCGACACCACCGCACCGTCGGCGCCCGGCCTTCCGGTCCTGAGTTCCGACAGCAACAGCGGCTATCTCAACAACCTCGTGACGAATGTCCGGCAACCGGTGCTGACCGGCAACGCCGAGGCGAACGCGCATATCCTGCTGTTCGCCAACGGCACGCTGGTTGGAGAGACCGATGCGGATGCGTCCGGGAACTGGTCCGGAAGCACCTCGACGCTGACTGTCGGCTCCCAGGCCATGACCGTCATGGCGGTGGACGCGGCGGGCAACACCTCGTCCGCGAGCAGCGCGCTGACGCTGACCATCACACCGGAAAGCACCGCTCCGACAAGTATGGACCTGGCTCCGGCGTCCGACAGCGGCGTCTCCGCGGACCGGCTGACCAACGACCGGACCCCGACCATCATTGGATCGGCGGTGGCGAACAGCGTGGTGACGCTGTACGACTACATCACCGTCGTCGGGACCGGCACAGCGGACGGCAGCGGCCTCTGGTCGATCACCGCCGGAAGCCTGACCGGGTCGAGCTACACCTTCACCGCAACGGCGCTTGATCCCGACGGGGTCGAATCGCCGCTGTCGGCACCCTTCGTCTTCAGCATCGACACCACGGCGCCTACGGCACCGACCGGCCTCGACCTGGCCGACGACAGCGACACCCTGACGAACGACGCCACGCCGCCGATCACCGGCACCGCGGAGGCCGGCAGCACGGTGCTGCTGTATGACGGCAGCACCCTTGTCGGCTCGGCCACGGCCGGCGGCGGGGGCGTGTGGACGGTAAGCCCGTCCTCGGCACTGTCCGACGCGGCGCACAGCCTTACCGTCAGGGCGGTCGACGCGGCCGGCAACACATCGGCGGCATCCAGCGTGCTGGTCGTGACCGTCGACACCGTCGCGGCGGCTCCCGGTGCCCTCGACCTGACGACCGACAGCGGCGCCAGCAGCACCGACAACCTGACCAACGTCGCCACCCCGACCATCGTCGGCACGGCGGAGGCCGGGAACAGGGTCGTGCTGTACGATGGCGACACCGCCTTGGGGACGGCTGTCGCCGGCGGCGGCGGGCTCTGGACGGTCGCGGCGGCGTCCTTGTCCGACGCGATGCGCACGCTCACCGCCAAGGCTTTCGATGATGCGGGAAACACCTCGGCGGCCTCCGGCGGGCTGATCGTCACCATAGACACGGCGGCGGCGGCTCCGACCGGCCTTCACCTGGCCGATGACCCCGACACGCTGACCAACGACCCCACGCCGGCGATTGCCGGCACCGCGGAGGCGGGCAGCACCATCGTCCTGTACGAGGGCGCCCTCGCTCTCGGTACGGTCACGGCCGACTCGTCGACCGGCGCCTGGAGCCTCTCGCCGGCCTCGCTGGGCGAGGGGGCGCATACGCTGACCGCGACGGCCGTCGATCTCGCCGGCAACAGCTCTTCCGCATCCAGCGCGCTCATCGTGACCGTCGATACGGTGGCGCCTACGCTCCTGGCGGCGCTCTCCGTCAACAGCGCCGTGCTGACCCTGACCTTCGCCGAGGCGGTGAGCCTCGCGGCCGCCCCCCATCAGACCACGGGCATGAGCGTCCTGGTCGACGGCACAGCCCGAGCCATCCTCGCCGCCGCCGGCACGGGCAGCAACACGGTGACGCTGACGCTCGAATCCGCCGTGTCGCACGGACAGACCGTGACCTTCAGCTACGATCCCGCGCTGACCGGCAGCGCCCTGTCCGACGAGGCGGGCAACGAAATGGCCAGCCTCGTCGGGCAGGCGATCGTCAATGCCACCCCGTCGCCCCCGCCGCCGCCGCCCCCGCCGCCCCCGGCACCGACGACGGTGGTTGACGGCGTGCCGCTGACGACGACGACCGGCACCGACACCATGGGCCGAACCACGGAATCCGTGGTGATCGCATCGGTCACGGAGAACCGGACCGAGACGGACACCAAGACCAGCCTGGCGGATGTGCCGCTGGCTGGAACCGCGGCCGATCCGGTGCTGCAGGCCAGCCTGCCCGTCGGCGTGGGCATGACCTCCACCGGCGTGACCTCCGGCATGACGCTGGGCGAGTTGAGCGCCGCCTTCTCCAGCCAGCTCGGCACGCTGGGCATCGACGCGCCGTCGAGTTCGACCGTGCCCAACGCCGGCCTCACCCAGTTGCTGCCGTCCACCACCACGGTGACGCTGCGCAGCGTCACGCCCACGGTGGCTTCGGGTGTGTCGCCGACCGCGCCGATCACCATCACCGGCACGGCCCCGGCTGGCCAGGCCTCGGCCGTGCTGTTGGACGCGCGCAGTCTTCCGGCGGGCATGGTGGTGAACCTTCAGAACGTGGACTATGCCGTCATCACCGGCGCGGTCACGGTGGGCGGCGGCGCCGGCTCCAACGTGGCGATCGGCGACAGCGCCAACCAGACCATCATCCTGGGCGTCGACGACGACACGCTGCGCGGCGGAGGTGGAGACGATACGATCGGCAGCCGGGAAGGCCGCGACCTGCTGTACGGCGACGCCGGCAACGACCTCGTGTTCGGCGGGCTGGGGTATGACCGGCTCCAGGGTGGCACGGGCAACGACACGCTGCGTGGCGATGAGGGCGTCGACGCCGTCCGCATCGAGGCCAACTTCGCCGACGTGGTCCTTGCCCGCGGGGCCTATGCCGAGCTGACCATGACCAGCGGCGTACTCGGTATCGACAGCCTGCAGGGGGTGGAGCTGCTGCGCTTCGACGACCGGGTGGAACTGGTCGACGCGCCGGATGCCCCGATCACGAAATTCGGCATGGGGTTGTTCAGCGAAGTCTCCTACCTCGCCGCCAACCCCGACGTGGCGCAGGCCGTCGCCCGGGGAGATTTCGCCAGCGGCCTGCAACACTACCAGACCCACGGCTTCGCCGAGCCGCGGCTGGGGGTCGTGTCCCTGGACGAGCGGTTTTATCTCGCCCAGAACCCGGACGTGGCCGCAGCGGTGGCGCGTGGCGAGTTGGCCAGCGGGCTGCAGCACTACATGGCCTTCGGCGCCAAGGAGGGCCGCGACCCGAACGCGCTGTTCGACGAGGCCTGGTATCTCGAGCGCAACCCCGACGTCGCGGCGGCCTTGCAGGCCGGTGTCTTCGACAACGGCTACGAGCACTACGAGATCTACGGCTGGAAGGAGGGCCGCACGCCGTCCGCCTGGATGGACACCTCCGCTTATCTGAGGGACAACCCGGACGTTGCGATCGCCGGAATCGATCCGCTGTCGCACTTCCTGGATTTCGGCTACCGCGAAGGCCGCACCATCAGGGCGGTCGACACCGGCCTCTGGTTGAGCTGACGCCGGCCAGGACAGGAAAGGGGAAGGGGCCGGCCCGGCGACGGGCCGGCTTCCGGCCACCGTACCGGCCAAATCCGTCCAGCAAGCCGGCCTCCCCCTCCGGAGTTCGCGCCCGAGCGTTTCCCGGCGCGCAGGGACGCCACCTGCCCGCAGCCGTCACCCGGCTGTCGGCAGGGACGGCTGCACATAATCAAGATCCAGGGTCAGGGTGCCGAGATGCACCAGCGGCATCGTCTGCCGTGTCAGATCCGACATGATCCTCAGGTCGAAAGCGAGCCGGCCATCGGTGCCGGACGGCAGGTTGGTGGCGAACCACAGGGATATGGCGCCCGCCCAGGCCTCGATCATGGCGTCCAGCGTGCCCTCGCCGGTGCCGGAGATCGTGACCGACAACGGTGCCTGCATGAACACCGGCAGATCGACAGTGGCGAAGCTGGTCTTGGCATAGCTGTAGACGGTCCGGACCTGGATGGACAGGGTCGGCAGGGTGACGCCGGTCAGCAGGGCGGTGAACAGATTGGCGAGCTGACCGCTCAGCGTCCGGCTGACCGGGCCGGTGCTGCTGCCGATGGCCGCGATGTCGATCGCCTGGGCCCAGTCGACGCTCGGCAGCACCGGGTTGGCGAAGGTCACGTCCGGCGTGGTGTACACGAAGCTGGACGCCGAGGGCCGCCCGGCCACCAGCTCCTCGTTGCGGGTCAGATAGACGCTGGTCTGGGCGTCCTGGCGCTGGAGGATGTTCATGCCGGGCAGTTCGATCGTCCGGTCGGCGATGGACTGGCCGTCGCTGGCCGGCAGGTAGTCGTTGCCGGTGCCGAGCCGGCGGTAGACGTAGCTGTAGGTGTCCGCAGCCGTGCCGTCGACCCGGACCGCCTCATAGCTGTCCGGTGCGACCAGGATCGCCGGCACGCCGATGCCGTCCGGCGGCGCTCCGATGATGCTGACCAGCAGGGCATCCCGCGTCTGCCCGTAATCGACCGACGATTCCGCCACCGTGAAGGAATAGCTGAGCGACGGGTCGCCGACACCGGTCGCCGGCGCGGAGCTGGCGACGCGGAACGAGCCTCCTCCTCCCGATGCCTCGACGATGCCGCCGACCATCTGCAACATGCTGTCGAGCGCCGTCGCGGCGTTGTCGATCTGCAGCTTGCCCTCCGCATCGGCGGCATCGATCGACGCGTCGATGCCAGCCAGCCAGCTGTCGAGGTCGGCCTGGACCGAGGGGAACACCGTCACGAACTGGGCCAGGGCGTTGAAGGCGTCCAGGAACGAGGCGAAGGCCATCATCGGTGAGGCGATGTTGAACTCAACCGTGGCGTGGACGCGGTCCTGGGGATAGTGGTAGGGCAACGAATAGGTGGCTTCCAGCGTCCAGACCAGGATTTCGGACAGCTCGTCGGCATCGGCCTGCGGGGTGCCCGTCGCCGTCTGTGCCGGCAGGTCGGGGGTGGTGGGGAAGCTGCGCAGGACCATCGGGACCGGGAACCGGCCGAGATCGACGGTCAGCGGGCCGGAAGGCTGGGAGATGACGAAGCTCAGCCAGCTCGACGCCTCGTAATTCTCGATGCCCGACAGGCTGCCGATCTGGTGTTCGATGCTGCTGCCGTAATAGCGCAGGTTCAGCTCGATCTCGGAGACGACGGCCCCGCTGTCGTCGTGGAGGATGCCCGGTGCCGACACCATGACGGTCAGCGGCTGGGCCGCCGCTGTTTCCAGCGACAGCTTCGGCGCCGACAGCGACAGGGTCGAGGCCAGCGGCGTCGAGACGCCGGAGGTCACCGTCATCGTCAGCGGCGGCTGGATCGGCCAGCCCAGGGTGTCGGTCACTGCGTCGTCGACGGTGACCGTGGTCGTTCCGGCTTCGGCATCCCCGTTCAGGGTCAGTGTCACGCTCTGCCCATCGGAGGCGATGACCGCCCCGACGACCACCAGCCCGCCCGACAGCGTGTAGGAGCCGGGCGCTCCGGCCTTGTCGGCGGCCATGGCGGTGCTGAACCAGACCGTGACCGAGCGGGCCGATTCCTCGGCGACGGTGGCGGCGGTCATCTGGGGATTGACCGCCGTCGCGCCGTAGAGGCGGGGCGGAACCTCGTCCCCGGTGACGGCGCCGGAGACAGCGGCGGTGAAGCCGAGCGCGGCCTTGACCGTATAGGCGTTGGAGAGCTGGGCGAGCAGTTCCTGATAGAAGGCTTCACGCACGTTCGCGGGGTCGGCGCCGGCCTGATCGGCATAGACCGGCTCCATCAGCTCGCTGGTGATGGCGGCCAGATCGTCCTTGTAGTCCAGCAGTGTCTCCAGCCGGTCGCCGGGGGAGAGCTTGTCGAGGATCTGGATGGCGGGCAGGAATTTCGGGGTCAGCACCGCATCCACCGCCGCGAACAGCTGGCCGGTCCAGCTGTCCATGTCGACGTTGGTGAAGTCGGTGGGAACACCGGTCTGCGACAGGCCCTGGCCGGTGGAATAGCGGTGGATCGGGACGCCCGCCCGGCTCTCCAGCCGGTTCGACACCGGCCTGGGAGCGAAGATCGCCGGATCGTCCGGCGGCGACGACAGGGCATAGGAGATCGCCTGTCCCGCCGTCTCGCCCACACGCACCGCCCAGACGCTGTTGTCGGCGGTGCTCACCGACGCGGTCCGGTCGGCGCCGGTGGCCACGCGGATCAGGAAGCTGCCCGGCTGGGACAGCGCCTCTTCCATCGCGGCGGCAAAGGCCGACAGGGCGAGGCTGCTGCTGGTGTCGCCCTTGGTCAGGGGCGGGACGATGGTGGAGGCGCTGCGGATGCCCGCCACGCTCTGGAGGTCGCCCCAGACGCTGCCGCCGGTGCGGGTGACGGTGAAGGTCAGCTGCAGCTTGACGATCTGCGCCTGGGTGACGCTGGACGCCGTGACCGGCAGGGCGATTTCCCGGGCGGGCGGCGGCGCTGCGACGCTGGTCCCGAAGGCTGCGCGGTCGGTGACAAAGGCCAGGATGCTGGTGGTGCCGCCGGTGCCTCCAGTGCCATTGAACAGCCAGGTCTTCAGCGCCGTCACCTCGTCCGCGGACAGCGGCGTGACCAGCGGGCTGCCGTCCTCATCCACCAGCAGCGACATCGACACCCCGAGGCTGATGCCGTTGGGGTCATTCAACTGGCTGCGCAGGCTGCTGTAGGTCCGCTGGGCCTGGGCGGCGCTGGACTGCACGCCCGATCCCCGCGCCTCCACCGCATCGGGATAGGAGAAGCCGGCCCAGCCGGACACCCCGTCCCCGGCGGCGGTGGTCAGGCCGTTGACGGTCAGCGTCGCGACGTCGCCATCGGCGAAGGCCGAGGCAAGGGTCAGCAGCACCGACAGGCCGCCGGGCTGAAGCACCGCGGACGTCAGCTCCAGGCTGACCGAACCGTCGGCGACCGTCAGGCTGTAGTTGGCGGCGCTGGCCGCACTGGCGGGGTCCAGGGTTTGGGTGAAGGTGGCCAGCACCGTCGTCGCCGTCTGCGGCACCGCCATCAGCAGGCCGTCGTAGCTGGCCTGCGCGAAGGACAGCGTCAGGGTGATCCGGGCGCCGCCGTCTTCGGCGCTTTCCACCAGCCAGTTCGACGACAGGGTCGGCCATTGGCCGAGGCCGAGCAGGGCGTCGGTGTAGCCGACGATGACCGGCGGCTGGTTGAACGGTCCCGGGCTGCCGGCGGATGCCTCCGACAGGGTGGTGTCGATCTGGTTGCCGTAGAGATCCTGCCAGGAGAAGGTGACCTGGAGGATGCCGCCGACGCCGTCATAGGGGCTGTCGCCGCTGCCGGTGCAGGCGTAGGAGGAATAGGGGATGTTCTGCCGGAACTCCCAATCCGGCTCTCCGGCGGTCGCCACCTCCGGTGCCGCGACCTTGCCGAAGGCGGCGGTGGTCATGCTGCCGTCCTCCTCTCCGCCGGTGTCGTCGTCCGGCGAGGTCGGGCCGAAGGGCAGGCTGACGGGGCTTTCCGTGAAATCGGCGTTGCCGTAGATCCGGCAGCCGAGCAGGGAGACGTCGTTCAGCAGATAGGCCGTCGCCCAGGCGGTGTCGGTCCCGTTGGCCGGGGTGGCCGCTTCTTCGGGCGGCACCTCGCGCAGGGCCAGCAGGGCGGCGGTGCCGACATCCACGGTGCCGGTCACCGTGACCGGACCTTCGGGCAGGACCACCGTCCGGCCGGTCCACAGGCCCGCCACCGAACGGTTGTGGCTGGCGAGCGCCACCACATCCATGCCGTACCACCCGGCGATGCCCTCCAGGCTGCCGCTGTGCGTCGAGCTTCCGGCCGTCAGCGACAGGGTCGGCAGCCGGATCGCCAGCGGGAAGGCGGCCGGATCGGGCAGGGTGCCGCCGTTGGCCGCCTGGAGGGCGGCGACGCTGGTGCCGAACCGCGTGGCGATGCTGGCCAGCGACTGGGGGGTGCCCGGCGGCGGCTGGTAGAGCCCCTCGCTCACCGTCAGCACCGTGCCCGCGGTCAGCGCCAGCCCGGCGTTGGTCTCCGCCAGGTCGCCGAGATTGGCGAAATAGCCGTAGGCCAGTTCCGCCAGTGTGTCGGCGGCGGTGGCGGTCACGGTGAGCGGCGGGTCGGTCTGGGGATCGGCCTTGGCGTTGACCGAGGCGCTGCCGATGTCGAAGCCGCCGCCGGTCACCACGGCGTTCATGTAATCGGTCAGCCGGTTCTGCTGCGCCGCTTGCACCGGGGCAGCATAGAGCACCATCGCCGTCAGCGACGCCTCGCCCTTGTCGTTGAAGGCGTCGTCGGGCAGGCCGCGGGCGTCGGTCTGGTCGTAATAATAGAGATAGAAGCCGCCCGACCGCGTGATGCTCGCCTCCCACAGCAGGCGCAGGAAATCGAGCTTGGTGTTCAAGAGCCCGAGCCCGGTGGTGGCGGTCGCGGTCAGGGCGCGCGCCGTCATGCTTGCCGGCGGGTTGGTCTGGGTCGACAGGTTGGCCTGGGAAATCCCCATGGTCACCGCCGCGTCCGCATCGCTCTGCAACCCGCCGCCCATGACGAACGCCACCCGCAGGCTGGCGATGGCGCCATTGTCGCTCTGCAACTGGTCGAGCAGGCGTTCCAGGATGACGATGCCCTCGTCGTCGGCGCCGATCACCTCGTAGGTGGTGGCGGAGGCGGGGCTGCCCTCGATGGCCGGCACCTTGCGCACCGTGAAGGCGATGGCCGAGGCCCAGCCATAGGCGCCCACCGGCCCGTCCACCGTCGATCCCGACGCCTCGTCGTAGCGGCTGAGGATGATCGCGAAGCGGGGGTCGATCCGACGGGTCGACGGGTCGGGCAGGGCGGTCAGGCTGTCGGGCAGCGTCCACAGCCGCAGCGTCTGATTGCCGTCGCCCGGGGTGCCGTTCGGCAGGTCGACCAGATCGGCGCTGAGCCATGCCGTCATGCTGGACAGCGGGTAGGTGGCGGCGGTGCTCTGCGCCACCGCTCCGGTGCCCAGCGCCAGCAGCGGGATGTCGAGCGGGGCGGTGAGGCAGGCGGCGATGCTGGTGATCCGGTCGGCATCGGCGGAACCGGCGGCCACCGTGATCGACAGGGTGTCGACCATGGTGCCGGCGGCATCGGCGAAATGCAGCCAGGCCGGTCCGGCGGCGCGGGTCAGCTCGACCGTGAAGGGCGTCGCGGTGATCGCGGCCGGCAGCGGAATCTGCTGGCCGGTCAGGGCGAACAGGCCGGCGAAGGGCGGCAGGGTGAGGGTGCCGGCGATGTCGCGCACCCACATGCCGGCGGTGTTCGGCGTGATGCCGTCGGTCGGCAGCCGCAGCCCCTGCAGGTAGTAGCGCGAGGCCATGCCGGACAGATTGGCGATGGCCTGCGACCGCTGCGCCTCGTCGATCAGGGCGGCGACCTGATATTGGGGCAGGTGCGGCAGGTCGAGCGTCCCGATGTCGGTGCCCGAGGTGTCGATGACGGCGAACAGGCCGGCAATGGTCTGGTTGGCGGGCAAGGTGCCCAGCGCCGCCGCCGTCGTGCCGTAGCGGGCGGCGATGTCGGTCAGCGTGTCGCCGTCGGCGGTGGCGATGGCCACGACCGGCAGTGCCAGCACCGCCACGGTCGCCAGCAGGTCCGGCTGTGTCAGCACTCCGCTTTTGGTCAGCAGGTCGTCCAGGCTGACGCCCAGGCTGTGGGCGACGTCGCCCAGCCCCTGGCGCGGCTCGACCGTGACCGGCGCCTTGTCGGGATAGGCGACCTGGGCGCCCGTCCGCAGGATCTGGCTGCCGGCATTGGCCAGCGCGAGGGCGGCCGGGGTCAAGCCGCCGGCGGCGAACGGCTCGCGCTGCGCGATGGTGGTGAAGCTGTCCCCCGACAGGGCCGAGGCGGTGATCAGCGGCACCAGCAGCGCCGCGCCGGAGGCCGGCAGCCCCGGCTGGTCCAGCACATCGGCCTCGCTCAGCAGATCGGCGAGCAGGGCATCGAAGGCGTCGGCGACGTCGTAGAGCGTGTCGCCTGCGGCGACGGTGCAGGAGGCCGGCTCGTGACCGGGCCAGGAGATGACGGCCCCGGCGGTGAGGATGCCGGCCGCCGCCGCGTTGGCGGTGGCGAGGCTGCTGCCGGTCACGCCGTCGGCGGCATAGTCCAGGGCCAGATCGTTGAAGCTGGGCGACGGGACGGGGGCCGTCAGGATGGTGCCGATGCCGAGCGTCTTTCCGGCGGCCAGCGCGTGGGAGGGGTTGGCCGTGAACAGGTCGGCGACGCTGACCGCCGCATCCCCGAACAGCTGGCCGGTGGTATTCACGGACTCGACCAGCGCCTGGGGCGTGGTGGCGGCGTCGATGGGGTGGGTGAAGTCGCGCAGACCGTCGCGCATCGCCTGGATCATCTGGCGGGCGATCAGCAGCATGTAGTCGCTGCGGATCCACTCGGCCATGGAGGTGCTGTCGTCGGCGCCGCTGTTGCGGGCCGCCATCGCGGCCGTGTCACCGCTTTCCTCGCTCTGGACGGCCAGCGCGTTGAAATAGGCGCGCAGCTCCGCCAGCCCCGCCGAGGAGATCGCGTTGTAGTCGCCGAAGGCGTAGGAGACGCCGGCATAGTCGGCGCCATAGGCGGGCACCGTCATCGTCACCGCGCCCGGCATCGGGAAATAGGTCGCGGTGGCGGATCCGTCCTCGTCCGGCGGCAGCGCCACCGTCATGACGAACTGGCCGTCGAAGAACGGGTCGATGGCGTCGATGGGAATCGGGGTCGGGTTGTCGTCGGTGCTGACCAGGGTGGTGTCGAGCAGCGCGTCGAGGTCGGCCTCGGCGATCACCAGGGCATCGACCTGATCGCTGGTCAGCGGCGCCGGCTGGATTGCGGCGATCACCCAGCGCGCCACCGCCTTGGCGAGCGCCTCGAACGAGGTGTCGCCCGTATCCGTGCTGGTGGTGGTGCCGTCGGATGGGGCGACGCTGTCGATGAACAGCATGGCGACCCAGCAGGGCGTCTGCGTGGAATCGTCCGGCCATTCGCTCCTGGCCCCGGTCAGCCCCATGGCGGTGTAGCCGGACAGCGGGGCCTTGCGGTCGGCCGGCTGCAGGTTGGTCCAGGCCGGGCCGCTTTCCGCGGTCGCCAGCAGCATCCTTTCCGCCGATTGGGCCGCCGGCCGGGTCGCCTTCCGGAGTGCGGAGGTGCGCAGCGCCGCCGGTCGGCTCAGCAGCGACGCCTGTGCCGTCGATGTGGCGGCCACCTGCCAGGGCGGCGTGCCGGTATTGGCGACGGTGAAGGATTCCTTCACCCGCATCGAGAAGCTGAAATGCAGGGTGATCTTGAACAGGCCGAGATTGATGCGCACGCTGGCCTTGACCTTAACCGAGGCCAGGACGGTGAAGGTCATCGACACGAAGCTCTCGTAGGAGAGCTGGACCATCACCGCGATCTCGACCGAGACCGAGGCCTTGATGATGCCGAAATCGACGCTGCCGTCGAGCTTGCCGAGGATGCCAAGCGTGCCGGACAGCTTGAAATAATAGGCCCCCTGCAACTGCCCGGCGGGAAGCGTCGAGCCGGCGCCGTCATAGGGGTTCCAGGTCGCCAACACGCCTTCGAGGATGCCGAACACCGTCAGGCTGAAGGAGGCGCTGAGGATGCCGTACTCCACCGACTTGCCGAGGCCGAGCTGGAGGCCGAAGCCGAAGACCAGGACCGGATTGAAGGTGCCGTTGGTCGCCACGGGTACCAGCGAGGTGGTTGCGCTGGACAGCTTGCCGAAATAGAAGCCGCCGGACCCCAGCATCGGGATCCCCGGCGGGATGATGGCCTCGACGGTGAAGGAGCGGCTGAAGTCGTTGTTCCAGGGGAAGCCGACATCGATCTGGAAATCGCCGTTGGTGTAGACCGAGATGGCGAATTCCGGCAGCGTGATGGTGTAGGCGCCGACATCGATGCGGCGCATGATCGTCGGCAGGGCGATCTGGGCGGAATAGACCCCGACCGTGTCGCTGATCTGGCGGTAGATGATCTGGAAATCCAGCCCCTTGAACACCTTGGCCATCGAGCCGTTGAGCGCCAGCCGCAGGGCGTAGAAGTTGGGGTCGTTGAAGACGGTCTGGAGCGTCAGGAAATAGCCGGTGCCGGTGTCCCCGGCCCCGTCCTTATCGTCCAGCTTCAGCACGCCGAAATCGAGCCCGACCATCCAGTCGGACGCGGCGTCGAACACCAGGGGCGGCAGGGTGCCGGGGCTGGGGTCCGGCAGGGTCGTCATCAGCGCGATGGCGTCCTGCACCGTGGTGGCGTCGGTCAGCCCCTTGACCGTCACCCGCTGTCCCAGCGCCATCATGCGCAGGTCGAGATATTTGTTGCCCTGGCCCGGCGGGGCCGGCGCCGCCCCCGGCTCGCTGGCGTCCCAGGGGCCGAGCGTGCCGGTGTCCCCTTGCGCCCCGTCACCGATGTTCCAGGTGAACAGCCCCTTGAGCGAGACATTGACGCCGCGGTCCTCGCCCTTCGACAGGTAGGAGGCGGAGATGCTGTCGATGCGGGCGAACCCGAGGTCGAGCGGTCCGATGGACAGGTCGAAACTGACGCGGTTGCGGCTGCTGTCCTTGGGGTTGAAGACATAGACCAGCGACACGCCGCTCAGGCTGATCTGGTTCACCACGTCCCACGGCGCTTCCAGGGTGAAGGACGAGCCGGTCAGCCATTCGATCATGGTCGCAATCAGCGACCCGACGGTCACATTGTCGGTGAAACCCAGCTTGGAGGTGTATTCCCCGGTCTTGGCGTCGTAGGAGACCATCCCCGACAGCATGCCCCAGGTGATGCCGAACGAGGTGGCGCCGGGCTGGTAATCGTACCAGACGGTCAGCGCGATGCCGTTCCACAGCCAGTCCAGATCGATGCGGCCATAGGATTCCAGTTTCCCGCCGGTTTCCTCCGGTACGCGGCTTCCGCAGTTGAACCGCCCGGCGACCTTGATGTCGGGGATGAAGGGCACGCTCCACGGTCCGTCGGTGCCGCCCTCGAACGACCACGCCCCGGTGCCGGTGTCGAAGGACAGCGCCAGCCCGGCGATGCCGTAGGGATCGGTGCTGCCGGTATCCCAGCCCAGGTAATAATCGAGCAGCGCCGTCAGCGACACCGAGGTGCCGTCGGTCTGCTGGCCCACGAAGGTCCAGGCGCCGGGGAGCTCGAAGGTGGCGCTGAGGCTCAACGAGAATTCCGCCGCCGTCTCCGGCAGGATGACGGTGGTGCCGCGCAGCGTCACCACATAGCGCCCGTCGCCGCCGCTGGTGTCCACCCCCAGCGTCTCCAGCTCGAACAGCGTGATGTCGCCGATCGTCACCGGTGCCTGGAGCAGGGCGTCGGCGGTCACGCCGAAGAAGCCGGTGGTTGGGTAGACGTAGAAATTGAATCCGGTGACGGCGGCATCCACGTCCAGCACGGCGCCGAGCAGCTTGACCAGATCGGCGATCATGATCTCGCCGTCGGTCAGCGCGCCGGATACCTGGAACTCCGGATATTGGGTGCTGATGGTCACCGTGCCGGCGCCGATGGTGAAGTCGCCGGTCGCGTTGATCGTCCAGCTCCGGTTCGCCAGATCGCCGGGTGCGGTGATGGTGTAGACGACGGTGGGGGTGAGCGCGATGGCCGGATCCTTCAACAGAATCCACGGCGAGTCCGTCGAGAAGGTGAATGTCAGATAATCGATGGCGACATCGGTCTGGTTGTAGACGAGCTGGGCTTCCCGCAGACCGAAACCGGACAGGGCGTTGAGCGGGGACGGCAGGCTCTGCACGAGGTTGAGGCCGCCGGCCATCTGGAAGAAGCTGCCGATCGAGGGGTAGGGCGCCTCGAACACGCCGGTGACGACCCAGCGGTTCTCCTCGACCGGATAGCGGATCTCCATCGCGAGCGTGGCGCCGCCCACCACCGTGCCGACCAGGCCGCCCTGCACCGGCGTCAGCGCTTCCGTCACCGTCAGGTCGAAGCCGGGGTCGGCGAACTGGATCCACGGCGCGCCGTCGATCGACCAGACCTGTGTGGCCCGGCAACTCAGCCTGGACAGGATGGGCCCTTTGTTGGGGGCGGTGAACATAAGACCCAGCGAGAAGGGGGTGCCGAAGGCCAGGGTGGAGGCGTCGGCGACGGACACCTCCGTCACCTCGCCGTCATCGTCCTTGGTCTCGGTGATGTCCTCCAGCGCAACCGTCACCAGGAAGGTCGATCCCACGACGGGCCGCCAGAAATCGGCGAATTCCGAGCCTGCCATGGCGGCTAGCAGATCCAAGCTCCCGTCGGACCATGCGGCGGTCAGGCTGTCGTGGATGCCGGCCAGCGTCGTCGTCGAATCCGCTTGGGCGGACAGGCGGTGCGGTGACATCGCCAGCAAGGCGGCGGCGTTCTGCTCTTGCTGAACCGCGGTCTGGGAATTGTAGGCGATCAGCCCCAGCGTCAGTTTGTCGTGAATATCCTGGGAATAATATGCAAGGAGGTCCTGAAAATATGCACGGAGATCGCTGTCGTTTATCGTGAGTTCCATCATGAATTCAATAATCGAATTGATGCTGTCTCCAAATTTTTGAATTGGAGGATAGGTCAAGTATTTATTGTAACCGAGGCGGATCAGGGCGGCCGTATCGTTGCAGATCTTTGGTATTCCTGCCGGTTCATCCACCGGTGGAGCACTCGGGTAATTGTTGCCGTTCTTTCCCTGCTTCGGCATCTGGAAATAGGGGGTGCCGAGGGAAATGACCAGACTCGATGTGCCCTGTCCTTCGAAGAGCGGCGGCAGGGGGGATGTGAACAGACAATTATAGACGTCCTGCGGGACGCTGCCGATGACGACCATCAGGACATTGCCGTTGGCCAGATTGGCTATCCGTTGAGAAAGGTCCGCACTCGTGAACTCTCCCTTGAGTATGTCTACGCGCTGTGGTGCTTGGTTTTCTGTTTTATATTCAGTGATCTGGGCGCAGAATGCATCGAAATTGTTCTTGTTCTTTTGGGTTTTCCCATAATCTGTTGCGATTGTTTCGCTGAAAACCGTTGTTGAATCAGGAGCGTCCGATTTGTACAGATTCACATAGCTGTATTTTTCGTCATCGAATTTGTTCAACAGGGGAATGACGATCGGCGGTCCCTGGAAATTGAGAGTTTTCTGATAGCAGCCGGCGATGATGGCGATGTTCAGCAACATTTCCGATGCATCGAACTGGTGCAGCCCATAGGCGGGCCAGATCGAGGCGCCCCGATCCGTGCTGGCGGTCAGCAGGCTCCGGGCATAGCCGGTGCTGGTGGCCAGGGTTGGATTCCAGTCCTGCCCGCAATACCAGTCCCAAACCGCCGGGGGCACGGTGGTGACCGCGGCCGCGTCGAACTTGTAGGGCAGGAGGTTGATCGTGTTCGACAGATCGCCGATCCGGACCGTGGCGCGCCCGTCGTCGGGATGGAATTCGATCTGGCTGGGAACGAAGCTCCCGTTTTCCAGCCTCCAGGCGAAGGGCTGCATGCGCAGGAACGCCGTGACATTGGTGGTTTGGGCGTAATTCGCCGTCAGGTCGTCAGCCCCTCCGGTCACTCCGAATGCGACACGCTCGTTCAGCTTGTCGCCCGGCGCGCTCGCTTTGATGAACTGGATGTCCTGGCAGCTTCCATAGGCGATCGTGGCATCATCGATGACGCGCGGATCGAGGCCTGTCAGCAGCAGCCCGAGCTTGCGGGCGGTGTCGTTGATCCCGCCTTGCTCATTGGCCGCCAGCGCCCAGACGATCCGCACCTGGCCGGTGTAATGGTACAGGTCGATCAGGCGCTTCAGCAGATGGATGGTCGTGGCCTGATGCCCCATGTTGGGGGTGTTGTCCACATAGACCCGGATCTGCGGCTGGGTGTTGAGGAAGGTGCCGAAGGCCGCGGCGCCTTCGGTGGCCTGCTGCTCGCTTTCGGGGGCGCCCAGCATCAGTTGGGCGAGAAGTTCGGTGAAGGACATGGCGTTTCTCCCCGGTCCGCGGCAGGTCAGGAATTGTCGGGCTCGTTGTTGTAGAGGGCGTACCAGCCCAGTCCCGACGGCTTGCCCCCGGATTCGGGGTTTCCGAACAGGTAGAAGAGGGTGGAGCCGCTCGGCGGGATCTTGAGCAGCCCGAGAAAGCGCAGGGCGATGTCGGTCAGCATCAGCAGGAACGACGACTGGTCCGGGTCATAGGCCAGCCAGATCTGGTTGACCGACAGCTTCAGCACATTCTGCAGGCTGATCAGCTTGGCTCCGCCGCCGGTGCCCGGCAGCTGGATGCCGACCATGGCGTTGTAGGAGTCCGTCCCGCTGCCGTCGGTGGACCATGCGGTCAGCAGTTGGGAGGTCAGCTTGGCCTTGCCGGCCAGCGCGCCCGGCGTTCCCATGTCCAGCCGGTAGCTCAGCCCGTACCAATCCGCGCCGCCGACACCCCTGAACACCGCATCGGGGATGATGGTCAGCCAGTTCGACGCTTCCGGCGCGGCGTCGGCGCTGCCGGAGGTCAGCCCGTTCAGGGTCAGGGCGAAGTTGGTGTAGAGGCATCCCGGCCGGGGTGTGCTGGTCACGATGTCGAAGGTGATCTGGTCGGTGACGAAGCGGAAATCGGTCATGGTCGGCGTCGCCGCCGGCGAGGTCAGCTGCAGGCCCAGATTCGCGTAGTGCAGCCCCTGGCGCAGACTGTCCTGGCCGTCCGGGCTGCCGAAGGAGAACACGTCGAAGGGCACGCCCTCCGCCGTCCGCACCAGCTTGAAATCGAGGTAGCCGCTGAAGCTGAACAGGCTTTCGAGGATGCCGGTCTGTGTTCCGTCATCGACCGTGCTCATCTGCGCGGAGTCGATCTCGACCTTGTTGAAGACGTTGTTGTCGAAATAATAGGTGGTGGTGTGGAGCGCCCCCATGCTGTAGATGGGCGTGCCGTTGTTGTTGACGTAGGTTCCCTTCAGGATGACGGCGTTGGCATCGTTGCCGCCATCCGCGCCCATCCGTTCGACCGGCATGCCGAACAGGGAATTGAGCGTCACCTGGGCATAGCTCTGGAACAGCTTGACCGCTGTGTTCTCGAACAGGACCCGCAGCGTCAGCACCCGGAAATCGTAATCCGCCCCCTCGGCGACCGGCACCGGGGTGACGGTCTGCCCTGCCGCGGGCGCGATATAGTCCGGATCCTGGTAATAGATCAGCCCGAACATCGAGCTGGACGACGACAGGGCGATGCTGGTGGCCGCGGGGTCGTTCGCGACCGGGCTGACCTCGATGCCCAGATGGTGCGCCATGAACGCGCCGGGGTCGGTGATCCCCGCCGCCAGACCGGCAAGGTCGGACGGCAGGCCGCAATCCATCGCCAGGATCAGGATGCCGGTCCAGTCGGGATTGCGCGCGATCGCATTGAAGGTGCCGAAATATTCCGTGTCGGCCTGTTCGCTGGCGGCCTGGAAATAGGAGCGCAGCCAGGTCGACAGCACCGGCAGTTCGGCCGGATCCGGCGGGCCGGGCGGCAGCGAGCCGTCGGCCGGGTCGAGATCGCTCGGTGCGGCGAAATCGGTGGCCATCGTCCATTTGTCCTGTGAGGACACCAGGCTCGCCGATTTGGTCGCATCGGAGGAGGGATCGTAGAGCGCGCCCTTGCAGCCCTTGACGATGATCACGTTGCTGTAGTCGTTATAGGAATTGTAGCCGACATTGGCGGTCAGCAGCCAATCGCCGATGGTCATGCCGTTCAGGAACCGCGGGCCGGAGGCTTCGGGATCCGTGCTGCCCAGCCGGGTGGCGTTGGCGATCACCAGGAACAGATCCCCGGTGGAGAAGGCCTGCTGCAGGTCGGTCCCGGGCTGTTGGAAGGCCAGCGTGCCGTTGCTTGCCGCCGCCAGATTGCTGCCGAGAAGGATTTCCTCCCAGCTGCCATCCGCCGCCAGCGTCACCAGCTGCCCGGACGGGGTGGTGACCACATCCTGCCCGGTCCCGGCCGCCAGTGCGGCTATCCTGCCGCCGCGGGACAGGGAAGCCGATTTGAAGAAGGACGGTTTGACGGCGGTGGCCTTCAGGCCGGTGCCGCCGCCGGCATCGCCGATCACCGACCGCCGCGTCGCGGCCAGCACCTGGCTTTCGAAGCTGGCGATCTGGCTGGCGTCGAAGCCGACGATACCGTCGCCGGCCTTGGCCAGGGCGTAGGGGGCGAGCGGAAACGGGCTGGTAGCGGCGGGAAGCGCCACCGCCGGATCCATGGCGCCGAACAGGCTGGGGTAGGAGGCGTAGATCACCGGATCGCGGCCCAGCAGCGGCGAACCCTTGGGCTGGGCGACATAGGGCACCAGCCCGTCGCCCAGCACCGCAACCACCGTCGCCCAGGAGGTGACGAAGCCGCTTTCCAGCAGCGGCGCCGACGGGTCGGTCGGTGCCGACACCGGCGAGGCGGCCGGGAACGGGAAGCGGGGTGCCAGGGCCGCCTTTCCGGTTTCGAACCACAGCCGGTCGCCGGCCTGGCTGTCGCTGCGTATCTGGAAATCGATGTATTCGGTTCCCAGCAACCCGCCGATCATGCCCAGCGTCCGGCTGTCCGGCGGGGCGTCGGGAACCGCGAGTTCATAGGCACCGGCCGGCGCCGCCTGGAAGCTGGTGGGGCCGACACGGTCCGGCTGGCATCCCGGATTGAACACCAGATAGGCGGTGTCGGGATTTTCGTCGACCTGCCCCGGAACGGGATAGAGCCAGACCGGCAGGCCGGTGGTGGTGGCGAAGCCCGACGCCAGGGCCACCGGGACCGAGGGCTGATTCAGGATCTCGCCGGAAAAGGCCACCGTGGTGCGTGCCGGAAGAAAGGCGTTCGTGGGATCGCTGGGATCGATGGCGATGTGGAAGCCGATCATGTCGCCCGAACTGGGCAGATTGCCGACGGCCAACGGCAGCCACAGGGCGGTCACCGCCAAAACATCGGTGTCGCTGGAAGGAAAGGCGTATTGGAAGCCCCAGTTCCAGGCATCGTACAGCGATTGGCGCTGGATGAAGCTGTCGAACCGCAAGGTGCCGCGCAGTGTTCCGTCGCAGGGCAGGAGTGCGTTCGGACTCCGGGTGCTGTTCGGCTGGGCGGACCCCTGGAACGCGGCGTTGGCATTGGTCAGGGACAGCGTCGTCCCGTCCAGGCTCACCGTCATGCCGCCGGTCAGGGTCAGGGACAGCGACGGCACGATCCGGGCGGCAAGCGGCCCCCCCACATCCCCCGCCGGGCTGAGACTCATGATGGCGCAGGTCGATGGGCTGATGGTGGTCGGGTCGGTCAGCCAGAGGAAGCCGCGGGAATCCTGGGACTGGGCGAGGGCGGCGGTGATCGCCGCCACGAAGCTCTCGGCGGTGGCGGCTGTGATGTTCGGATCGCCGGCGGAATAGACGAAGCTTCCCTGAAGTGCCGCGGATGTCAGCGCATCCTGCAGGCCGATGTCGTCGGGGAAGGTGGTGCAGCCGGCCGGCAGCACGTAATAGAAGAAGCCGGCTCCCGGTTGGGCGGCGTAGAGCCGGGCGGTATAGAGCTTGGTGAAGAAATCCATGGGCGCCCTCCGGTCGTGGCGGGGTCGAGGAAACGCCGGCGGGCCGCCTCCCGGGGAGGAGGAGGCCTGCCGGACCGATCCCGTGTACGGTAGTACCTGCGTCCGCCGGAGAACCGGACAGGATCAGATCTGGAAGGTCACGGTCGCCGCCATGCTGGTCAGCAGGCTCGCCGCGGGAGTGGAGGCATTCCAGCCGGAGGGGAACAGGGCTGCGGTGTAGGTGGCGCCACGGCCGAGGCTGATGCCGTTGATGAAGGCGATGCCGCTGGACGAGGTCGAGGTGATGGCGGCGGCGCCGGCCGTCGGCGCGGAGGTGTAGGACGCCAGCGTACCGTTCCACAGACCGACCCAGGCGCCGTTGGTGCTGGGCATGTCGCCCATCGGCAGGGCGTAGCTGAGGTTGAGGTTGTTGGTGCCGTTGGAGTAGTAGGTCAGTGATCCCGGGGCATAGGTGACGGGGCCGGAACCGGGGGGCAGGAACGCGGTCGAGCAGGCGTTGCCGTAGGTCTGAGCCGGCGTCGTCAACTGCTTGCCGACCGCGAAGCAGACGACATAGCCGTTGGTGTTCAGCGAGGTGACGGGGAAGGTGGTCGAGCCGGCCTGGGTGTTCCCGCTGACGGGCGTCGTGTTCTGGGCGGTCTGATTGTAGGGGATGACGCCCTGGTTGTCCTGCCAGATTGCCAGGTAGTTGCCATAGGTCTGCGGCATATTGCCCGACAGGGTGTTGTAATCGACCTGAAGGAGGGTATCGTTCAAAAGAGTCAGGACCAGAGTGTTCTGGGCGCTCGAAATAATCGTTGCCATGTGGCCATCCTCAATTGTGGCGCAGGATTTCCCTGCTGGTTTCCGGCAGGGAAATCCTGCCTGGGACTGCGCCCGTACTATTCGGGTGGGCGCAGATTGCTGTGTGTCGTTACGGTGTGTTGGCGCGGCTGGCGGCCTGGAAGACCAGCATTGCCGCGGCCAGGGTGGTGTCGGGTGCCGGAGTGCCGCCGGCGCTCCAGGCTTCGGCGCAGCCCGGCGCGGCTTGGCCGGCTGGTGCCGGGACCGCCGGTCCGGTGAAATAGACCAGCGTGTAGATCTCTCCCGCCCCCAGCGACAGGCCGTTCATGGCGACCGTGCCGAGATTGGCGTCGGAGGCCACATCGGCGCAGGCCAGCGGCTTGAAGGGGTTGTAGGGCGACATCTGTCCCGGCCAGATGCCGATCCAGTTCCCATAGCTGGAGGGCAGGTATCCCGGCAGCGTCGCATAGCGCACGGCAACCGCCTCCGCGGTCAGGCTGGCGAGCGACATGGTCACGGAATTTCCCGCCGGAGCCGGGGCGGCACTGGAATCGTTATCGGAACCGGTGTCGGGCGGGATCGGAACCGATGCCGCGATGGTGGACGTGTTCGGCCCGGTGCCGTATCCGATCACATAGTCGAGATTGGCCAGCGTGAAGCCGCTGAGCACCACCGAACCGGAATCCGTGTCCTGGGGGATCGTGATTCGCGACAGCGGCGGCGCCTGCCACGGGATCATGCGCCCTTGCCAGATTGCCAGGAAATTGCCGTAGGTCTTTGGCCGATTGGCCGGCAGGGACCGGTATCCGACGGTCGCCGTTTCGCTGGTTACGTTGAGAATCGATAATTTGATGACGGAACTCTCGGGTGTGACGGTCGTCCCGCCGCTGACACTGGCGTGGGCGACGCAGCCATAAACCGCAAATAATAGAATAGCGAGAAATGGTTTTGCCATTATTATCGCCCTTGGCTTATATGCGGAATATATAGCCACACAGACTTACAAAAAACAAGTAAATCTTATTGTTTTCAATAAATACAAGTGCATGTTATATGCCTTGTCTCTAAAGATAATTATTTTAAATTGATTTCCATTGTATGGGTATTTTTTAAATTCAGCGTTTTTTTTCGTTCAGATTCGAATCTGTGTTGCTTAGGATTTCGCCATAGCCGTCGCAGCATCCGGGGGTATTGGGGATGGCGGCGGCCCCGTTGTCGCTGTGGTTTCCGGCAGGCCGGCGCCTGCCGACGGGACAGGTCGCCGTCCATTGTGTGGGCGGAGTTCAGAAATACCGCTTGGGCCCGAATCGCTTCGGCCGGCCGGGAGGAGGCGGCCGGCCGATCCTGAGGGAGGAGCGCAGGGTCAGGTGCCCTGGCGGTCCAGCAACCGGTTCACCGCGTCGCGGTCGGGCAGCGAGGGGATGGCGCCGGGGGAGGTGGTGGTCAGGGCGCCGGCCGCGTTGGCGAAGCGGCAGATGGTGCGCAGGCGGTCGGGGGTGAAGGCGGTGCCGGTATCCTCCAGAATGCCGCTCAGCAGCGCCGCGACGAAGGAGTCGCCCGCGCCGGTGGTGTCGACTGTCGCCACCGCGATGCCCGGCACATGGCCGTTGGCCTCGTGTGTCAGGAAACTGCAGCCGTTGCGGCCGTGCGTCACCACCAGCAACCGCAGGCCGTCGTGCCACAGCGACCGGCCGCCCTCGGCCGGTTCCGCCGTGCCGGTCAGGAACTCCAACTCCTCGTCGCTGAGCTTGACGATGCCGGCGGCGGCGATGCCCTGGCGGATCATGTGGGCGGCTGTGTCGCGGTCCGGCCAGAGCGACAGGCGCAGGTTGGCGTCGAAGGAAACCAGCAGTCCATGGTTGCGGGCCGTCTCCACCGCCAGCAGGCTCGCATCCCGCGCCGCCGGGTCGATCAGCCCGATCGAGCCGGAATGCAGCAGCCGGGCCGCCGCGACGGCCTCCAGATCAAGGTCGGCGGAGGAAAAGCCGGCCATCGGCTCGCCATAGAACAGGAACTCACGCTCTCCCGCCTCGTCGAGCGAGACGAAGGCGACGGGCGTCCTGGCGTCGGACGCGAGGCGCAGGCGGCCGACATCGACGCCGGCGTCGGCCAGCGACCGGGCCAGGAACCGGCCGAACCCATCCGCCGCCGTCCGGCCGAGGAAGGCACTGTTCACACCCAGCCGGGCCAGCCCGACCGCGACATTGGCCGGCGCCCCGCCCGGCGCCGGCTCGAAGGCGCCGATGACACCGGGGCGCAGGCCGGGGCCGGCGGGCATGAAGTCGATCAGGACCTCGCCCATGCAGATCGCATCGGGTCGGGCAGGGCGCGGGGTATCGGGCACGCCGTCGCCTTGCGGCAAAGCGGTCATGGCTGGCTGTCCTTTGCGATGTGTTCCGTCAACGGAGGCGTCGGCCGTCACGGCGTTCCGCCGGCATAGCGAGCGAGGACCGTCCGGGTGCCGTCCGCCCACAGGGAGCGCAGCGCCGCGGCGAAGGCGTCGCGGAACGGTTGCGCCCGCCCGACGTCACCATAGATTTCCTCCATGTCGAGCCAGGCCGCCGGTTCGCTGCGGGCTTGGCGGGCGACTGCGGTCAGGCGGTCCCAGTTGGGATCGTTGGGCTCGATCGCCTCGCCACCCTCGGTCTCGCCGTAGCAGTAGCGGCACCACAGGGCCGATTCCAGCGCCAGCCCTTCGATGCCGGCACCGGCCTTCAGCCGGTCGGCGATGGACGGCACGATGAATTTCGGCTGGCGGTTGGAACCGTCGAGGCAGAGGCGGCGGATGGTGTCCTTGATCTTGGGATTGGCGAAGCGCCGCTCGATGATGCCGAAATAGGAGTCCAGGTCGGTGCCGGGCACCGGCGGAACGGTGGGGATGATCTCCTCCCGCTCGATTTTTTGCAGGAAGGAGCGGATCAGCGGCGTTTCCATCGCCTCATGGGCGAAGGTGATGCCAAGCAGCCCGGCCGGGTAGGCGATCACCGCATGGCCGCCGTTCAGGATGCGGATCTTCATCGTCTCGAAGGGCGTGACGTCGGGGACGAACTGCACGCCGACCGCCTCCAGCGCCGGGCGGCCGGATGAGAAGCGGTCCTCCAGCACCCATTGGGTGAAGTCCTCGCAGAACACCGGCCAGGCGTCGTCGATCCCGAAATCATGGGCCAGGCTGCCGCGCTCCTGCTCGCCGGTGGCCGGCGTGATGCGGTCGACCATGCCGTTGGGGAAAGCCACGGCCTCGGCGATCCAGGCGGCAAGCTCCGCATCGACGGCCCGGGCGATGCCGAGCACGGCGTTGCGGGTGACGACGCCGTTGTGAGGGATGTTGTCGCAGGACATGACGGTGAAGGGCGCCGTGCCGGCGCTACGGCGGCGGGCCAGCCCGGCGACGATCAGGCCGAAGACGGTGGTGGGCTTGCCGGGAGCCGCGATGTCGGCGCGGATGGCGGGATGGCCGGCATCGAAGGCGCCGGAGGCGTCGATGTAGTATCCCCCCTCCGTCACCGTCAGCGAGACGATGCGGATCGCCGGATCGGCGAGCCGGGCGACAATGGCGTCGGCATCTCCGACCGGCAGCATTCCGACCATCGCGCCGGTGACGCGGGCGAGGCTCTGCGCGCCCGATTGCTCGACGACGGTGGTCAGCCAGTCCTGCCCTTCCAGGGCGTCGCGCATCCGCTGGTCCGACGGCATCACGCCGGCGCCGAGGATCGCCCAGTCATGGTCGCGGCCCTGGCCGAACAGGCTGTCGAGATAGACCGCCTGATGGGCGCGGTGGAAGTTGCCGATGCCGAAATGCAGGATGCCGGCGGACAGCGCGGAACGGTCGTAGGCAGGCACCGTGGCGCGGGCGGCGATGGCCGGAAGGGTGGCGGCGGAGAGGGGGATGGTCATGGCGGTGTTCCTGCGAGTGTCGGGAGAACCTCCCTCTCCCCCCCGGGGAGAAGGGCGGGGTGAGGGGGATGCATGGCGTGGATCGGTTGGAGAGCGTGAGGTGCGCGATTTTTGTGAATCCTCGCTTTGCCACCCCCTCACCCTAACCCTCTCCCCGGGGGGGGGAGAGGGGATGGAACCCGGCACGTCAGCTCATCCAGTTGCCGCCGTCGACATTGTAGGTCTGGGCGACGATGTAGTCGGCCTCGGCGCTGGCGAGGAAGATCGCCATGCCGGTCAGATCCTCCGCCCGGCCCATGCGGCCGAAGGGCACCGCCTCGCCGACCATCCGCTTCTTCTCGCCCGGCTTCAGCCCTTCATGCCTGGCGAAGAGGGCGTCGACGCCGTCCCAATGCTCGCCGTCCACCACGCCGGGGGCGATGGCGTTGACGTTGATGCGGTGCTTGATCAGGTCCAGACCCGCCGACTGGGTCAGGCTGATGACCGCCGCCTTGGTCGCGCAATAGACGCCGACCAGCGGTTCGCCGCGGCGGCCGGCCTGGGAGGCCATGTTGATGATCTTGCCGCCGCGCCCCTGCGCGATCATCCGCCGTGCCACGGACTGCAGCGTGAACAGCGTGCCGGCGACGTTGATCGAGAACAGCCGGTCGTAGCTGTCGCGGGTGATCTCGACGATGGGCGCCAGATCGAAGAGGGCGGCGTTGTTGACCAGGATGTCGATGCCGCCGGCCCGCTCCACCACCCGGGCGACCGCGGCGTCGATGGAGGATTGGTCGGTGACGTCCAGTTCCACCGCATAGGCGCCGGGGCCGATCTCCGCCGCCGCCTGTTCGGCCGCCGCCAAGTTGATGTCGGCGATGGCGACGGTTGCGCCCTCGGCGGCATAGGCGGCGGCGAAGGCGCGGCCGATGCCGCGGGCGGAACCGGTGATCATGGCCGATTTGCCGTCGAGACGTTTCATGGGAGTCTCCTGGGGGTTCGGGCCGTTCATGCCACTTTCACGCCGTGAACCGGTGACGCCTGGGCATTCCCCTGGGCATCGAAGCGATGCAGCTTTTCGGTCTGCGGCGTCAGCCAGACGCGGTCGCCGTGGCGGACCGGGAATTCGCCGCCGGCCCGCGCGACCATCGTTCCGATGCCGTCGACCTGCACATAGACGAAGGTGTCGGAGCCCAGATGTTCCGATACGGTGACGGTGCCGGACCAGCGGCCGGACTCCGTGGACAGGAGGAGATGTTCGGGACGGATGCCGACGCAGTCGGCGCCGTCGCCGCGGGCGGCCTCGCCCTCGATGAAGTTCATGCGGGGGGAGCCGATGAAGCCGGCGACGAAGCGGTTGCGCGGCCGGCTGTAGAGGTCGATGGGCGAGCCCACCTGTTCGATCCGGCCGGCGTTCAGCACCACGATCTTGTCGGCCATGGTCATGGCCTCCACCTGATCGTGGGTCACATAGATCATGGTGGTGCCGAGGCTGGCGTGCAGCTCGGAGATTTCCAGGCGCATGTTGACGCGCAGCGCCGCGTCCAGGTTCGACAGCGGCTCGTCGAACAGGAAGGCGGTCGGCTCGCGCACGATGGCGCGGCCGATGGCGACGCGCTGGCGCTGGCCGCCCGACAGCTGGCCGGGGCGGCGGTCGAGATAGTTGGTGAGGTTCAGCACGTTGGCCGCCGCCTCGACCTTGCGGTCGATGGCGGCCTTGTCCAGCCGGGCCATCTTCAGCGGGAAGGCGATGTTGTTGCGCACGGTCATGTGCGGGTAGAGGGCGTAGGACTGGAACACCATCGCCAGCCCGCGCTGGGCGGGCGGCAGGGCGGTGGCGTCCTTGCCGTCGATGCGGATGGTGCCGGACGATACGTCCTCCAGCCCGGCGATCAGGCGCAGGAGCGTGGACTTGCCGCAGCCCGACGGGCCGACGAACACCACGAACTCGCCGTTGCCGATGGTCAGGTCGAGCGGCGGGATGACGGAGACGTCGCCGAAGCTCTTGGTGACGCGGTCGAGCGTGATCTGTCCCATGGAAGGTCCTCCTACTTCACGGCGCCGAAGGTCAGGCCGCGCACCAGCTGCTTCTGGCTGAACCAGCCGAGAACCAGGATCGGCGCGACCGCCATGGTCGAGGCGGCCGACAGTTTGGCGTAGAACAGCCCCTCCGGGCTGGAGTAGCTGGCGATGAAGGCGGTCAGCGGCGCCGACTGCGAGGCGGACAGGTTCAGCGTCCAGAAGGCCTCGTTCCACGCCAGGATGACGTTGAGCAGCAGGGTGGAGGCGATGCCGGGCACCGCCATCGGCAGCAGCACATAGATGAGTTCCTGCCGGAGGCCGGCGCCGTCCATCCTTGCGGCCTCCAGGATCTCGCCCGGGATTTCACGGAAATAGGTGAACAGCATCCAGACGATGATCGGCAGGTTGATCAGCGTCAGCACGATCACCAGACCGATCCGGGTGTCGAGCAGCCCGAAATCGCGGAACAGCAGGTAGATCGGAATCAGCACGCCGACCGGCGGCAGCATCTTGGTCGACAGCATCCACATCAGCACGTCGCGCGTCCGCTTGCCCGGCACGAAGGCCATCGACCAGGCGGCGGGAACGGCGATCAGCAGACCGATCAGCGTGGACCCCACCGAGATGACGACCGAGTTCCAGAAATGCAGGAAATAGTCGGAGCGCGACTGCACCTCGGCATAATTCTCCAGCGTCCAGTCGAAGGCGAGGAAGGAGGGCGACGAGGCCACGGCCTCCGCCTCGGTCTTGAAGCTGGTCAGGGCGGTCCACAGGATGGGGAAGAAGATCACGATCCCGATGGACCAGGCGAGCAGGGTCAGGCCCAGCTTGCGGCGGTTGGTTGCGGCGCGCGCCATGGCTCAGATGTCCAGATTGCGGCCGATCATCCTCATCAGGAAGACGGCGACGAGGTTGGCGAGGACGACGGCGACGATGCCGCCAGCGGAGCCGCCGCCGACATCGAACTGCAGCAGCGACTGGGCATAGACGAGGTAGGTGATGTTGGTGGTGGCGGTGCCCGGCCCGCCGTTCGTCGTCACCAGGATCTCGGCGAAGACCGACAGCAGGAAGATGGTCTGGATCAGCGTCACCACCGTCATCGCACGGGCGAGATGGGGCATGATGATGTGGATGAAACGGTCGACCGCGCCGGCGCCATCCATCTCGGCCGCCTCCAGCCGCTCGCGGTCCAGCGACTGCAGGGCGGTCAGCAGGATCAGCGTCGCGAAGGGCAGCCACTGCCACGTCACGATCAGGATGATCGAGGACAGCGGCGCTTCCGCCAGGAAGTCGAAGGGTTGCAGCCCGAGCCCTTTGGCGATGGCGGCGAACAGGCCGCTCACCGGGTTCATCAGCATGTTCTTCCACACCAGCGCCGACACGGTGGGCATGACGAAGAAGGGGGCGATGACCAGCAGGCGGACGATCCCCCGCCCCCAGAAGGGCTGGTCGAGCAGCAGCGCCAGCCCGATCCCGCCGGAGATGGTCAGCACCAGCACCCCGCCGACCAGCGCCAGCGTGTTGCCGAGCGCGGCGAAGAAGGCGGGATCGGTCAGGAAATACTGGTAGTTGAGCGTTCCGATCCACTCCTCCGTCCCCGGCATCAGCAGGTTGAAGCGCAGGAAGGAGAAATAGAGCGTCATCGCGAGCGGGATCAGCATCCAGCCGAGCAGCAGGACGACGGCCGGAGCCATCGTCAGGCGCGCGGCTGTACGCGAATGGGCGGTGGCCATGGCTCGACCCTTGGGTAGCGGCGTTGCGGGGCGCGGTCAGGCGTGACCGGCGATAGGCGGGACCGGCGAAACGGCCCGGCCGGCTACATCACGTAATCGGCCGGGCCGGCACCGGCTACTTGATGTAGCCGGCCTTGGTCATTTCGCGGGTGGCGATCGACTGCGCGCTCTGCAGGGCCTGGTCGGCCGTCATCTGGCCGGCCAGCGCCGCGGAGAAGGTTTGGCCGACGGCGGTGCCGATGCCCTGGAACTCGGGGATCGCGACGAACTGCACCCCGGTGTAGGGGACCGGCTGCACCGTCGGGTGCTGCGGGTCGGCCGCCTGGATCGACTTCAGGGTCAGGTCGGCGAAGGGCGCCGCCTTGCGGTACTCGGCATTGGCGTAGAGCGAGCTGCGGGTGCCGGGCGGGACGTTGGCCCAGCCCTCTTCCTTGGCGACGAGGTCGAGATAGTCCTTGGAGGTCGCCCAGGAGATGAAGGCCTGCGCCGCGTCGCCCTTCTTGCTGCTGGCCGGGATCGCCAGATTCCAGGCCCACAGCCAGTTGGACCGCTTGCCGAGACCGGTGTCGGGGGCCAGCGCATAGCCGACCTTGTCGGCGACCTTGCTCTGGGCCGGGTTGGAGACGAAGGACGCGGCGACGGTGGCGTCGATCCACATGGCGCATTTGCCGGTCTGGAACAGCGCCAGATTCTCGTTGAAGCCGTTGGAGGAGGCGCCCGGCGGGCCGGCGTCCTTCATCAGGCCGAGATATGTGGTCAGCGTCTTCTTCCACGCATCGGTGTTGAACTGCGGCTTCCACTGCATGTCGAACCAGCTGGCGCCGAAGGAGTTCGCCATGGCGCTGAGGAAGGCCATGTTCTCGCCCCAGCCGGCCTTGCCGCGCAGGCAGATGCCGTAGACTTCGTTCTTCTTGTCGGTCAGCTTGCGCGCGGCGTCGGAGACGAAGGCCCAGGTCGGCGCCTCCGGCATGTTGAGGCCGGCCTTCTCGAACAGATCCTTGCGGTACATGATCATCGAGCTTTCGCCGTAGAAGGGCGCGGCAAAGAGCGTGCCGTCGATGGTCAGGCCGCTGCGGATGGAGGGCAGCAGGTCGTCCACGTCATAGTTGGAGCCCAGCTTGTCGAGCGGCATCAGCCACTTCTGCTTGCTCCAGATCGGCACTTCGTAGGTGCCGATGGTGAGGATGTCGTACTGGCCGCCCTTGGTGGCGATGTCGGTGGTGATGCGCTGGCGCAGGACGTTCTCTTCCAGCGTCACCCAGTTCAGCGTGATGTCCGGATGGGCCTTGGTGAAATGCTCCGCCAGCTTCTGCATGCGGATCATGTCGCCGTTGTTCACCGTGGCGATGGAGATCGTTTCCGCCTGCACCGAGGTGCCGAGGAGGGCGGCGACCGCCGCACCGATCAGGGATAGCGCGCGTTTCATGGTATTTCCTCCCGATTGTCCTGCCCGGCCGCGCCTGTGACACGCGTCTGCGCGACAGGGTTGGCCGCCCCGCCGGTTCGCGGGTGGCGTCTCCCAGGTCCGAAGCCGATATCCGAAGCCTGTGACCGCAGTCGCGCACGGCATTGGTTTGTATGGCTCACGAACACTATGGCGCAGTTCGGGGGAGGGTTCAATATATAAATCACATTGATTTTGATATTGCTCTGCACCCTGATCGCGACAGCCATGGCGGCCTCCTGCCGTTTGGTTCCGGGAAGGGCACACCGGCCGCGAAAGCTCAGGACGTATCCCGCTCCCAGGCTCCGCGCACCCATTCGATCGGATAGCAGCCTTGCCCGGCCGGGGCGGCACTTGCTAGGCTGTCATGCCGGTCCGAAAGCCGCTCTCCTCCTATACCCCGCTCTCCCGCAGCCATTAAATAAATCACTTTGATTTTGTTACTATGGCTTGCTATACGGATTGTTGATCGAATTCGTGAGCGGGGGCGGCGAGAGCATGCGGGGCGGCGACACCACCGGGCTGCGTGCCTACAACGAGCGGCTGGTCATGCATGCGCTGTTGCAGACCGGCATGCTGTCCAAGGCGGAAATCGCGCGCGAAACCGGGCTCAGCGGCCAGGCGGCCTCGGTGATCGTCAACCGCCTGCTCGAAGACGGGCTCCTGGTCAAGCTGGACAAGGTGCGTGGCCAGGTCGGGCAGCCCTCCACCCCCATCGCCCCCAATCCGGACGGGGCCTATTCGCTGGGCGTGAAGATCGGCCGGCGGAGCGTCGAGGCGATCCTGATCAATCTGCTGGGGGAGGAGCTGGGGGCGAGCCGCGTGCGCTATGACGCACCCCTGCCGGAGCCGACGATCGCGACGGCGATTTCCCAGGCGGCCGGTCTGCTCCGCCATCTGTCACCGGCGGCACGGTCGCGCGTCGTCGGTCTCGGCGTCGCCATGCCGGACGAGATCCATGCCTGGTCGGCGGAGCTGGGGCTGGCGGCCGGTGCGCTGGACGGCTGGCGCGACGCCGACATCGCCGGTGCGTTCGCCCGGGAAACCGGGTTGCCGGTGACTCTCTACAACGATGCGGCGGCCGCCTGCGCGGCGGAGATGATCGCCGGCCATGCCATCACCCGGCGCAGCGCACTCTACATCTATCTCGGCACCTTCATCGGCGGCGGCGTGGTGATCGACGGACGCCTGTATCGCGGCGAACAGGGCAATGCCGGCGCCATCGGTTCGATGCCGACCGGCCCGGCCGGCCCGGGGGCGCCGCCGGGACAGCTGATCCACAGCGTGTCCATCTTCCTGCTGGAGCGCGAACTTGCGGCCGGCGGGATCGATCCGGCGGCGGCGCTCGCCGACGGCAGCGGGGAGACGGCGAATGCCATCTTCGACGCATGGACCGGTACGGCGGTCACCGACCTGTCGCGCGCCGTCGTCTCGGCGCTCAGCGTGATCGACTTCCAGGAGGTGGTGGTGGACGGTTTCCTGCCGCCGGCCTGGCGCGACCGCTTCACGCAGCGTCTGGCCATGGCGGTGGAGCATTACAACTGCTCGGGCCTGAAGACGGCCACCATCACCGCAGGGTCGATCGGGCCGATGGCCCGCGTCCTGGGGGCGGCGATGCTGCCGCTGAAAGGGCGCTTCTCGCCCGACACCGACCTGCTGGTCCGGTCGGGCATGGCACGGGATCTCATGTGATGCCGACGGCCCTCGATCCCAACGGGCTTCGATCCCGACCCGTCAGGATCGGGGGCTTCGGGGCATGGACCGCCGCTGCGTGACCGTAGGCAGGTTCTGGCGCTACAGCCCGATGAAGGGCTGCATCAGCCGGCCCATCAGCCCGGTGAAGCGCAGAGGGGCGTCGGTGGCGATCAGACAGACGCAATCGCGGTGGCTGTCGGCGATCGGCTGGTGGCGGGTATCGCCGTCGACCTCGGCGAGATCACCCGGGCCATAGCGGCCCAACTCGTCGGCGAAATGGCCGCTCAGCACCAATGTCAGTTCCACCCCGCCATGACCGTGGTGGGGCAGGGCGGTTCCCGGCGCGATGCGCAGCAATTGCGCCGCGCCGCCCGACGCGGTGCGCGGCAGCAGTTCAACCCGGCGCACGCCGGGAGCCAACCGCTGCCACGCAAGCCCGTCCAGCGACGGCACATAGAAGCGCAGCGGGGCCGGCAGCGCCGGGTCGCCTGTGGCCTGCGCCGCCGGGTGGGCAGGTTCGGCGGCGGTGTCCTCGCGGTCCAGGCGTGCCAATGTGCCGGCCAGTGTCAGGCCGTCGAGCGGGGCGGGCGGCAGGTCATCCAGCAGGACGCCTCCGACCGCCTCCACCTCGGCGAGCGCGGCACGGCAATCCGGGCAGTGGGCGAGGTGGAGCGCCACCGCCAGCGACAGCCCCTCGCCCAGGCTGCCGGAACCGTAGGCCACCAGCAGCGCGTCGCTCGGATGGTGGTTCGGCAGGGCGGCGTGACGGGCCGTGCGGCTGGCATCGTTCCGGCCGGCGTCGTTGGTGCGGGCGTTGCGGGTCGTCATCGGTCGTCGTCTCCCAGCGCCTTGCGGATCTTGGCCATGGCCAGACGCAGGCGCGATTTCACTGTGCCCAGCGGCACCTCCAGCCGTTCGGCGATGGCCGGATGAGCGAGGTCGGCGAAGAAGGACAGCCGGACCACCTCCGCCTGCTCCGGCGTCAGTGTCGCCAGCGCGCCGCGCAGGCGGCGGGCGCGGCGGTCGCCGTCCAGCAGGTCGTCGGCGCGCGGGCGGCCGTCCTCATGCTCCAGCAACTCGTCGTCCGACACCTCCGGGTGCCGTTCGCGGCGCAGCGCGTCGATGCGCAGGTTGCGGGCGATGGTGAACACCCAGCTTGCCGGCTCCGCCCGCGCCGGGTCGTAGAGCGACGCCTTGCGCCACACCGTCAGCATGGTGTCCTGCGCCAGATCCTCGGCCTTCTGCGCCGGCATGCCGAGCTTCAGCATGTAGGCCTTCACCCGTGGAGCGAAATGGGCGAACAGCCGGGCGAAGGCCGCCCGGTCGCGGGCCGCCGCCACCGCGGCCAGATCGGCTGCCATCTCGGCCGCCGGATCAGCAGCGAGCGTGTTCACGACCCTACCAGCCGGAGGCTGAGAGTCCCCCGGATCAGGACCGGCGGTCGGCGACAGCATGGAGGCAAGCGGGGCGATCATGGTCGCATTACGGCGAGGCCGGCGCTTCGGATCACTCCCCGCGGTGCTTTTCGCTCTCACCTTACCCGGGGGTTGCTCCGCGGCGCCGGCAAAATCGCAAAAGCGTGACCCTGACGTGATCCGATGGTGGTACTGCACCGTATTCCGATGCACAACCTGGACACTCGACCCAGGCAAGACAACCCAAGACCCGGATAGGGCCGCCCATGCCGCTTCCCGAAGGTTCAGCCACCGTCCACCAGCTCCGTTCGCCGGCCGGCGCGGCGCCGCTCGACATCGCCGTCATCGGCTCGGGCATTGCCGGACTGTCGGCGGCGTGGCTGCTGTCGAAGGCTCACCGCGTCACCCTGTACGAGAAGGAGGACCGGCCGGGCGGCCACGCCAACACCGTGGATATCAACACGGTTGACGCCGCCACCGTGGACTCCGGCGGCGCCGGGCCGGTCGATACCGGCTTCATCGTCTACAACGCGCCCTGCTACCCCAACCTCGTGGCGCTGTTCGACCATCTCGGCGTGGCGACCCGGCCGACAGACATGAGCTTCGCCGCCTCGCTCGACGGCGGGCGGGTGGAGTATGCCGGCAGCTCGCTCGGCACCCTGTTCGCGCAGAAGCGCAACCTGCTGCGCCCGCGCTTCTGGCGGATGCTGGCCGACCTGCTGCGCTTCTACCGCGAGGCGCCGGGGCTCCTGGCCGACCCGGACGCGGCGACGCTGACCCTGGGTGCCTTCCTGGAGCGTGGGGGCTATTCCGACGCCTTCGTGCGCGACCATCTGCTGCCGATGGCCGCCGCCATCTGGTCGACCCCGGCGGAGGCGATGCGCGACCATCCCGCCGCCGCCTTCGTCCGCTTCTGCGAGAACCACGGGCTGCTGAAGATAACCGGCCGCCCAGTCTGGCGCACAGTGGAGGGCGGCAGCCGCGCCTATGTCCGCCGCATCCTGGCGGACATGCCCGATGTCCTGCGCCTGAACTGTGCGGTGGAGGCGGTGACGCGGGAGGGCTTTCACGCTGACGGGATTGGGGGCGGGATTGGCGGCGGGACCGGCCAGCCGTCCGGCCGCATCCTGGTGCGCGACCGCCGCGGCGGCGTGCGTGCCCATGACCATGTGGTGTTCGCCACCCATGCCGATCAGGCGCTGGCCCTGCTGGAGGAACCGACGCCGTTGGAAAGCCGGCTGCTCGGCTCCATCGGTTACGAGCGCAACCTCGCCATCCTGCACAGCGACGCCGGCCTGATGCCGAGGCGGCGGGCGGTGTGGTCGAGCTGGAACTACCTGTCGCAGCGGGGCGATGCGGGCGCCGACGCGGTCTGCGTCACCTATTGGATGAACCGGCTGCAGGGTTTCCTGCCGCCCGAGCGCGACCTGTTCGTCACCCTGAACCCGATCCGCCCGCCGCGCGAGGGCACCATCCTGCGCAGCATCCTCTACGATCACCCGGTCTTCGGGATGGAGGCGCTGGCGGCGCAGAAGCGGCTGTGGAGCCTGCAAGGCTGCCGGAACAGCTGGTTTGCCGGTTCCTACTTCGGCGCCGGTTTCCACGAGGACGGGCTGCAATCGGGGCTGGCGGTGGCCGAGGCGCTGGGCGGGGTGCGGCGGCCCTGGACGGTCCCCGACGAATCCGGCCGCATCCATCTGGACCCGGCGCAGCCGAGCGCCGCGCGCGAGGCGGCGTGATGGACGGGGCGAATTTCGCGTCCGGCCTCTATCTCGGCACGGTGATGCACCACCGCGTCCGGCCGGTGCGCCACCGGCTGTCCTACCGGGTGTTCAGCCTGCTGGTCGATCTGGACGAACTCCCCCGGCTGGACCGCGAATTGCGGTTGTTCGCCCATGACCGCTTCGGGCTGATCGGCTTCCGCGACCGCGATTTCGGGCCGCTGGGGGAGGGTGCCGCGCCGTCGCTGAAAGGGTGGGCCGAAGGCCAGCTCGCCCGCGCCGGCATCGCCGGGGGCGGGGCAGTGCGGCTGCTGTGCTTTCCGCGGGTGTTGGGCTTCGCCTTCAACCCGCTCTGCGTCTGGTTCTGCCACCGGCCGGACGGCGGCCTGGCCGCCACCATCCATGAGGTGAGCAACACCTTCGGCCAGCGCCACGCCTATCTGATCCCGGCCGGGCCGGGGCCGGACGGGCTGGTGCGCCAGCGCTGCGACAAGCGGTTCTACGTCTCGCCCTTCATGGACATGGAGACCGCCTATCACTTCCGCATCCGCCCGCCCGCCTGCCTGCCCGGCGAGCCGCTGGCGCTCGCCATCCGCCAGACCGACGCGGCGGGGCCGCTGCTGCACGCGGCGCTGACCGCCCGGCGGGTCGAGCTGACCGATGGCGCCATCCTGCAGGCCTGGGCCCGTCACCCGCTGATGACCGCCAAGGTGGTCGCCGGCATCCATTGGGAGGCACTGGGCCTGTGGCGCAAGGGCATGACCGTCCGCCCGCGTCCGCCGGCCCCGGCTGAGCCGGTGACCATCGTCGGCGCCACCCCGATCCACAACTGACCCATCAAGAGCCAGGGGATTCTCCGCAATGACCGACCTCGCTGCGACCGCCTTCCGTCCACGCCCATGGTGGCTGCGGCTGATGACCGGCCGCGACCTGTGGACCGGCGCCCTGCTCGGGCTCGCCACCCGGCTGCGCCATGGCGAATTGAGCCTGCGCCTGCCCGACGGCCGCCTGCTGCGCTTCGGTGATCCGGCCGGGGGCGATCCGTCGGGGGGCGATCCGGCCGGGGGACTGCGCGCCGACCTGGCGCTGACCGATCCGGCGGCGGCCCGGCGCCTGCTGCTGGGCGGCGACATCGGACTGGCCGAGGCCTATGGCGACGGGCTGTGGCACAGCACCGACCTGCCGGCGCTGATCGAGCTGGCGATCCGCAACGAGGCCGAACTGCGGGGCGGGCTTGACGGCAGCGCGCTGGCGGCGGCCGCCAACCGGCTGTTCCATCGCAGCCGCGCCAACTCGCGCGGCGGCAGCCGGCGCAACATCGCCTTCCATTACGATCTGGGCAACGACTTCTACCGGCTGTGGCTCGACCCCGGCATGACCTATTCCTCGGCGCTCTACGAGCATGCCGACCAGAGCCTGGAGGATGCGCAGGAGGCCAAGATCCGCCGCGCCGCCGACCTGCTGGAGGTCCAGCCGGGCGACCGCGTGCTGGAGATCGGCTGCGGCTGGGGCGGCATGGCGGAACATCTGGCGGGCCGGCACGGCGCCTCGGTCGTCGGGCTGACCCTGTCGTCGGAACAGCTCGCATTCGCCCGCGGCCGGGTCGCCGCCGCCGGGCTGGCCGGCGCGGTGGATCTGCGGTTGCAGGACTACCGCGATGCCGGCGGCACCTTCGACCGCATCGTCTCCATCGAGATGATCGAGGCGGTGGGGGAGGCGCATTGGCCGCGCTACTTCGCCACGCTGCGCGACCGGCTGGCCCCCGGCGGGGCCGCGGTGGTACAGGCGATCACCATCGAGGACGCGCGCTTCCCCAGCTACCGCCGCAACTGCGACTTCATCCAGCGCCACATCTTCCCCGGCGGACTGCTGCCCTGCCCGTCGGCGCTGCGCGCGCAGGCGGAGCGGGCCGGGCTGGTGGTGGAGCATGCCGAGATGTTCGGCCCATCCTACGCCCGCACCTGCGCCGAATGGCGGCGGCGCTTCCTGGCGGCCGGGCCGAAGGTGGCGGCACAGGGCTTCGACGAACGGTTCCAGCGGCTGTGGGACTATTACCTCGCCTATTGCGAGGCGGGATTCCGCGCCGGGACCATCGATGTCGGGCTGTGGCGCTTCCGCCGGCCCTGAGCCGAGACGCAGAGCGGAGAAACACAGCCATGCCACGCGCCCGCCCCCTGATCGCCGCCACCGCCCTGGTGGCCGCCCTGGCCACCGCCCTGCTGAACGGATGCTCCGCCATGAAGGTCGAGGACTTCGCCGGCACGACGCCGGAATTGAGGATCGAACGCTATTTCGCCGGCCGCACCCATGCCTGGGGCGTGTTCGAGGACCGGTTCGGCACGCTGCGGCGCAGCTTCACCGTCACCATCGATGGCACATGGGACGAGCGGGAGCTGACGCTGGACGAGCATTTCCTCTATTCCGACGGCGAGACCGACCGGCGGGTCTGGCACATCGTGAAGAGCGGCGACGGCCGGTACGAGGGGCGGGCCGACGACGTGTACGGCACCGCGGTCGGCCGGTCGGCCGGCAACGCGCTGAACTGGAATTACGAACTTTCGATGAAGGTCGGCGACGACCGCTGGCGCGTGCGCTTCGACGACTGGATGTGGCTGCAACCGGGCGAAGCGCTGGTCAACCGCGCCAACGTCTATCGCTGGGGTGTGTGGATCGGCACGGTCAGCCTGTTCTTCCTGCCGGAAGGCAGATTGGCAGCCATACCCCAGGCCGCTACGCCCCCGGCCATTCCGGCGGTGCCGCCCCCAGCCGCCGCTGAATGAGGCGCAGCGGCGCTCCCAGCAGGGGCAGGCGTAGATAGATCTGCTCGCCGGAATCCCAATGGTCGATGTGCTCGCTCACCCGGCCGTCCGCCGCCTGCCGCACCTCGCTGGTGCCGATCACGTCGAGCCGGCCGATGGCGGGCAGCGTCGCCTCGAACCGCCAGCGCAGGATCGCCAGATCGGGGGCATACAGCCGGTGGGTGACGGTGAAACGCAGGTCGCGGCAGCCGTCCAGCGTGTGCGCCAGGACAGCGCGCACCGCGTCGCGCCCGTGGGCGTCGTTGAAGGGATCGCGAAAGCGAACCTCGGCCACCGTCAGCTCCGGCAGCCGGTCGAGCGTGGCGGGGCTCAGCGTCTCGAAGAAGGCCGCCCAGGCGTCGAGGCCACGGCTGCGGGCATCATCCGGCGTCATGTTCCGGTCACCTTTCGCACCAGGGGGAAATAGAGCCGGTAGGGCAGCAGCCGCGCCATCCTGACCTTGCGGGTGAAGCTCTTGGGGAAGCTGATCTCGAAGCGGTCGCCGTCCAACCCGGCCGCCAGCGCCTCCGCCGCGTCCTCCACCGGCATCAGGCCGGGCATCGGGAACGGGTTGCGCGCGGTCAGCGGCGTATCGACGAAGCCGGGGCAGACCAGCTGCAACCGGATGCCGGCGCGGTCGCAATCGGGCTTCAGCGATTCGCACAGGTTGATCAGCGCCGCCTTGGACGGGCCGTAGGCCGCCGCCGTCGGCAGCCCGCGATAGCCGGCGACCGAGGCCACCACCGCGACCTGCCCGCCGCCGCGTGCGCTGAGCCGCGGCAGCAGCGCCTCCAGCCCATGGACCACGCCCATGTAGTTGACCTCCATCAGCCGGCGTGCGGTGTCGGCTGAAAAATCCTCCAGCGACATCGGGGTATGGGTTCCGGCGTTCAGCACCGCGCGGCCGATGGGGCCGACCCGGTCCTCGATGGTGGCGACGGTCTCGGCGGTGGCGGCGCGGTCGGTCACGTCCAGCGGGAAGGGGACGATGCGGTCCGGTGCCGACAGCGCCACCGCCGTCAGGTCCGCGGCCGAGCGGGCGGACAGCGCCACCGTTGCCCCATTCCCGGTTCCGGTCCCGGCCCCTGCAAGCCGCAGCGCCAGCGCGCGGCCGAGGCCGCTGCTGCCGCCGGTGATCCAGGTGACGGGTAGGCGCTCTCGGCTGGCCATGATGCAACTCCGCGATGGTCAGGTCGATACGCGCGGACCGGCCGGCTGGATCACCCGGGGTCGTCAGCGCCGGTCCGGGCCGGCGGCGGCGGTTCCGCCTTCGACCGGGTGCTCGACCGACAGGACGGTGAGGGTTTTCGCCTCGCCCTGGCGGGTGTACCAGGTGATGGACTGTCCCTCCGCGACGCCGATGAGTGCGGCGCCGACGGGGGTCAGCACCGAGACCCGCCCGGCCTCGAGGTCGGCATCCTGCGGGTAGACGAGGGCGACGGTCCGCTCCTGCCCGGTTGCCTCATCCCGGTAGGCCACGCGCGCGCCCATGGTAACGACCATCGGAGGGATCTCGTCGGATTCCACCACGACGGCACGCTCCAACTCCGCCGTAAGGTAATCATAGACGTCCGGAACCAGTGCTGTGGCGGCCTCGGCCAGGCCGGAGAGGCGATCATGGTCGGTTGCGGTCAGGACGATCGGTGGGAACTGGTCTGCGGGACGCATCGGGGGCTTCCTTCCTTGCTGTCGGGCGTACGCGCCGCCGCCGCGATGCGCCTCCCGGTGGGTGCGTCGGCGGCTGTGGCGATTGTGTACGCGGAGCCCAGCGGCCGCGGGGATGCGGGCTGGAGCGCATGTCGTGATGAGTTCGGAAAATGGATTGGCCCCGGACGGTCCGGGAGCCTTGCCTCAGGCGACCAGATCCGGGGCGGGCGTGCCTGCGTGAACGCGGCCTGCACGCAGACGGTTGCGGATATGGCGGAAGGACGAAGTCATGATCCTTCAAACCATGGCGAGGTCGGAGGGGGAATTCAAGGGAAAGCGTGAGAAGCCGGGCCGATCATGCGCTAGCAGGCCGCGGGCAGGTCCGGTCCAACGACCTGTATGTTCCGGCAAGCCGCTGAAGTACTCTGTCCGCCGGCCGGCGCCCTGCCGGCGGGGCGGGCAGCGGAAGGCGCATCGGGCATGGCGGGCTCAATCAAACTCGACACCGGGACCGACCTGATCTGCGGCTATTTCCTGACCGCCGACGCGCCGCCGGTGCGCGTGTCCTTCGAGGAGATCGGGGCGGCGCGGCATCGTACCGGCGGGGTGCTGTGGCTGCATTTCAACCTCGCATCGGCGCGGGCGCGGGACTGGCTGGAAAAGGAAAGCGGGCTGGACGAGTTCGCGCGCGAGATCCTTCTCGACGCCAACGACGACCGGGCACGGCTGGAGCCGTTCGACGATGGCTTCGTCGCCGTGCTGAGCGACATGCAGTACGACTTCAACTTCGAACCGTCGGACATCGGCGCGCTGCGCCTGTTCATGGACGCCGGCCGGATCGTCAGCTGCCGGCGGCATCCGCTGAAGGCCATCGACCGGCTGCGCAAGGCGTTAGGCGACCATGGCCGCTACAGCAGCACCGCCGAGTTCATGGCGGATCTGATCGATTTTCTGGCCGACACACTGGGCGAGGTGGTCGCGCGGGCGGAAACCGACCTGGACAAGGTGGAGGACACCGTCCTGGCCGAGCGCTACCAGCTGGCCCGGCAGCGGCTGGGCCAGCTGCGCCAGTTGATCGTCAGGTTGCGGCGCCATGTGTCGCCGCAGCGGGCGGCGCTGGCGCGGCTCGCCTCCAACAAGGTGTCCTGGATCGGCGAGGACGACCGTGCCCGCCTGGGCCATGCGATCGAAAAATTCGCCGGTGTGCTCTACGACATCGAGGCATTGCAGGACCGCGCCAAGGTCCTGCAGGACGAGCTGCTGGCCAGGGTCGCGGACCAGCAGAACCATAGCCTGCATGTGCTGGCAGTCGTGACGGTCATCTTCACCCCGATGACGCTGATCTCGGGGATCTTCGGCATGAATGTGGCGGGATTGCCGGGCGTCGCCGGGGACCATGCATCGGACCATGCCTTCTGGTGGGTCATGCTGCTGATCCTGCTGTCCGGCGTCGCGATGCTGATCTTCCTGCGCCCCCGCCGGTGAAGCCCGGCGGGCCGGGCAAGGATGGTCTGCCCGGCGGGCCGGGCAGGGGGATCAATCCGCCTGGATTTGCGTGACGAAGCGGTCGACCTGCCCCTGGAGCGCCTGGACGGTCTGTTCGAGGTCGTGGATGCCCTCCCTCAGGCGGATCGCCGCCTGGCCGTTGCCATGGGCGGCGGTGGCGACATCCTGCACCCCGCCCCGCAGCCGCTCGGTTCCGTTGGCCGCCTGCTGGACCGCGCGGCCGATCTCCGCGGTGGCGGAATTCTGCTGTTCGACGGCGGCGGCGATGGAGGCGCTGATCGAGCTCAACCGGCCGATCACCGTCACGATCTCCCCGATGTGGGAGGCCGCCATGCCGGTGGAACTCTGGATTCCACCGATCAGCGTCGAGATTTCCTCCGTCGCCTTCGCGGTCTGCCCGGCCAGGTTCTTCACCTCGGTCGCGACCACCGCGAAGCCCTTGCCGGCCTCACCGGCGCGCGCCGCCTCGATGGTGGCGTTGAGCGCCAACAGGTTGGTCTGGCCGGCGATGCTGGAAATCAGGGTGACGACGTTGCCGATCTTGTCCGCCCGTCCGACCAGCTCGTCCATCAGCCCCACGGTGCCGCCGACCTGTCGACTGGCGTCTTCGGATTCGGTCTGGGCGCCCTGGGCCTGGGACGAGATTTCCCGGATCGACGCCTCCAGCTCCTCGACGGCCGCGGCCACCGTCTGGACATTGGCGCTGACCTCGTTGGCCGCCTCCGCCACCGTGCCGCTCATCGTCGCGTTGTCGCCGGCGCTCATGGCGATGTCGGTCACCGTCCCGCTCATGGTGCTGACCGTTCCGCTCACGCCGGCCAGCAGCCGGCCGACATCCTGGTCGAAGCGGCCGGCGATCGCTTCGAGCATCGCCCGACGCTGGCGCTCGGCCTCGGCCTGGATGCGGACCTGCTCCTCCTCCAGCCGGCGCTTTTCCAGCGCGTTGGCCCGGAACACCGCCAGCGTCGCCGCCATGTGGCCGACCTCGTCCTCGCGCCGGATTTCCGGCACCGTGATGTCGGTCTGGCCGTCCGCCAGCGCCCGCATCACATCGGTCATGCGGGAAATCGGCCGGGTCGCGCTGCGCACGATGATCAGCAATGTGCCGCAGACGGCCAGCAGAGCCGCCAGGGCTCCCGCCGCGATCGACAGGGCGCTGGTCACGGTCTGCTGCTCGATCCGCTGGGTGCTCAGGCGCAACTCGATCTCGCCGATCGTCGTGGCCTTGCCGTTCTCGTTGTGCCGGATCGGATGGGTCCGCCTCACCACGCTGCCGGCCCCTTCGCCGGAACCGCTCCCATCAATGGTGCCGTCCGTTGCAAATGCCTTTCCGCCGGTGTCGCGGATCGCACTGCCGACATAGTCGGGGTCGGCGGCAAGGGCGGCCAGCAGCGCCGTAGCGGCCGACGTGTCCATGTTCCACAGGGCTTCGCCGGCACCGCCGGCCAGAGCGGTCGCAGTCATCCGGGCGCGCTCCTCGAGTGCGGTGCGCGCGGCGGTCGTGGTCGTCCACATGGTTGCGGCGGCGGCGCACAGGGCGATGGCGAACAGCAATGCCGCGATCGGAACGATCACATGCGCGGTCAGGCTGCGACGATAGCTGCGTAGCATTCCATTCTCCAAGGCGTTGGCAATGCCGGTTTGGCGGCGGACGAACGGTTCGGAACGGCCGGGCGCGATCGGGACTCCCCGTTCAGCTCCCCAGGGCCTGCGACAGGATCGCCTTGGCGTCGATCTTCGCCAGCCCTTCGGCGAACAGGCGCGCCAGCGCCTTTCCATCCTCTCCCTTGTGGAAGGCGATGTGCAGCGTCTTGTCCTCCAGCGGCTTGGCGTTGAACCGCAGCCCGGAGGCCAGCCCCGTCAGGTCCGGGTTGGTGCGCAGGAGGTCGTTCATGACCGCAAGGTCGATCACCGCCAGATCGATGCGTCCTGCCGCTAGCTTCTTCAGGTTGGTCGCGTCGCTGTTCGCCTTGTCGGCGCGCAGGCGGCCGTCCGCGATGCGGGCATCGAGCTCCGCGGTGTTGACGTAGCCGTCGACGATTCCGATCCGCTTCGTCGCGAGATCGTCGAGGCTGTTCCACGTCACCGGCGCCTGGCTCCGTTCGGCGAAGCCCAGCGGACTGGTGCCGAGCGGGACCGAGAGGATGAAGTCGTTCTCGACCTCGGCACCCGCATATTCCGGGAAATAGCCCTGAACATCGCCGCCCTCCTTTGCGAGCGCCACGGTCCGGTTCCACGGATAGAAGCCCACCCGCAGCTCGTAGCCGACCGCCGCGAAAGCGGCCCGCACCACGGCCACGGCAGCGCCCTTGTCTTTCAGCGCGTCGCCGCTGAAGGGGGGCCAATCGAGCGAGGTCAGACGCACGACCTTGTCCTGTGCAAAACTTGGCGAGGGCACCGTCCCGGCAAGAAGCATACAGAGGAGAACAGCGGCGATCCGCGCAGCGGTACGGACGATCATCCTGGAGCTCCATTTGGGATTGTGGAGAGCGCGAGAGTCAAAAACTGTGATGATCATGTAACAAATAGTACACAAGAACTCCCTTTGCTTATGATTACTCGCGATTTGCGGCGGTGCAAAAGGTAATTTTGACTAAAAACATGTTAACCAATACTTGGATGCGTCCGGCGCGATGCGCGGGCCGGTTGGAGGGCTGGCCGTGCAGTGGCGGCTTGAGGTGAAGCCGAATGCGCGCTTTCATGCAGCCCCCCGACCCGCCCCCTCCCTTACGACCGGCCCTGCCCATGAACAGCACCGCGTTGCGTTATTTCCTGGAAGTCGCCCGGACCGGCTCCATCGCCGAGGCGTCCGCGCGCCTCAACGTCGCGTCGTCGGCCATCAGCCGGCAGATCGCGCATCTCGAGGCCGACCTCGGAGTCGAGCTGTTCGAGCGACGGCCGCGCGGCATGGTGCCCAGCCCGGCGGGGGAACTGCTGGCCCGCCATGCCCGGCGCGTCTTCCTGGAAGAGGAGGCCATCGTCAACGAGCTGAAACGGCTGCGCGGACTGGCGACCGGTGTCGTGCGGATCGCGGCGACGGAGGGGTTCGGGCTCAGCCTGATCCCGTCGGCGATCCATGATTTCCGCCGGGACCATCCAGGCATCCGGGTCGAACTGCACGTCGATGCGCCGGCCGAGGTGACGCGCATGGTCCGCGACGGCGACGTCGACATTGGCGCGACCTTCTCCTTCGCGCCGCAAGCCGGCGTGCGGGCGATCGGCGAGGGGCGGGCGCCGGTGCTGGCGGTGCTGGCGAAGGACCATCCGCTCGCCGGCCGTGTCGTGCTGTCGCTCGCCGAGCTTGCGGCCGAGCCGATGGCGCTGCCCAAAAAAGACACCACCGCGCGGCAGGTGTTCGACATCGCCTGCGGGCTGGCGGGGGTCTCGGTGCAGCCGGTGCTGGTGTCGAACTACATCGCCGCGCTGTGGGCCTTCGCCGCGGAAGGCGGCGGCATCACCATCGCCAGCTCCTTTTCCGTCCATTCCCGCAGCGTCGGCACCCAGGTGGCGCTGGTTCCCATCGATGCGCCGACGCTCGACCAGCGCCGCTACCAGATCCTGACCATGCTCGGCCGCCGCCTGCCGGATGCGGTTGATGCGTTCGCCAGCCATCTTCTCGGCGTCGTCCAGGGGCTTCAGCCTGCCGGCGGGCAAGGCAACCTGATCTGATGCCCTCCAAGCCCGGGGAGATCCGGGGTAGACGGCCCTGGAGTGCGATCATACAAAGTGGAGTCGGGTCGTTAGCGATAAGGTGTCTCGATGGGTTCACAGGCCGCTCCCCCTCAATCCGGCGATCCGGACGACGGGGCCGGTGCATGGACGTGGGGCGAGGACGGCGGCCGGGGCGGGCCGCTCGGCGCGCTGTTCGCCGGCAATGCCGCCCCCATCCTGCTGATCGATCCCGGTGCCGATGGCGCGATCGTCGACGCCAACCCCAAGGCCGCCGCCTTCTATGGCTACAGCCGGGAGCGGATGCGCAGCCTGCATGTCTGGGACATCAACGTTCTCGGCCACGCGGTCCTGCCGGCGATGCATGCCATCGCCTCGTGGGAGGGCGGCCATTTTCCCCAGCGTTTCCGTCATCGTCTGGCCGACGGTTCGGTGCGTGACGTGCAGGTCTATGCCGGACCGGTCGTGGTCGCCGGGCGCCGGCTCCTGCTTTGCATCATCCACGACATCACCGCGGTGATCGAGGCGGAGCATTTCAACCGCCTGCTGCTGGAGAGTGTCCAGGTCGGCGTCTGCGGCATCGACCGCGACGGCAACTTCACCTTCTTGAACCCGGTCGCCACGCGGACCTTCGGTTTCCAGCACGACAGCGAACTGATCCGCGGCCATATCGGCGCCTACCTGACGGGGGCAGGGGCGGAGGTGGAGGACTGGCGGACCCATCCGGTCGGCCGCGTCGCCGATGGCGGAGAGGGGGTCGAGGCCCTGGACTGTACCCTGCACCGCCATGACGGGTCGCCCTTCCCGGCACGGCTCACGGCCAGCCCGATCCACAACGATCAGGGCTTCGTGGGGGTGGTCGTCAGCTTCACCGACCGCAGCGGCGAGACCGAGCGGGACGCCCAGCTGAGCGACCTGACCAATGCCCTGCCGGGCGCGGTCTTCCAGGCGGAGCTGCTTCCCGACGGCCGCGTGCGCCCGACCTATTTCAGTGCAGCCGCGGCGGCGCTGTTCGGACTGCCGGCCGCGTCGACACCCACCGACTGGCCGTCGCTGTCGCCGATCATGAGCCGCAGGCGGTGGGCCGGGCTGCGGCGCGCGCTGCGCCGGGCCGGGCGGGACGGGACGGCGTGGGAACAGGAAGGGACGGTGGGGCTGGCGGAAAAGCGCTGGCTGCTGGGGCGTGCCCTTCCCCGCAGCCGTCCCGACGGCACCGTGACCTTCAACGGCGTCCTGCTCGACATCACCGAGCGCCGGCGGCTGGAGGCGGAGCTGGAGCAGGCGGCCCAGATCGATCCGCTGACAGGGCTGTGGAACCGCCGCCGTTTCCAGCAGGCGCTCGACGAGGCTGCAGCAGCCTTGCGCCGCAACGGGCGCCCCTATTCCCTGATGCTGATCGATATCGATCACTTCAAGCGCTACAACGACACGCACGGTCATCAGGCCGGCGACGAAGCCCTGCGCCGGGTCGCCGCGACGCTGGCCGGCCATTCCCGGCGCCTGGACGGGCTGGCCCGCTGGGGTGGCGAGGAGTTCGCCCTGCTGCTGCCGGAAGCCGAGCTGGACGCCGCCGCCGTGCTGGCCGAAAGGCTGCGCCGCGCGGTGGCCGCCCTGGCCGGCTCCGGGCTGCCGGCCACCATCAGCATCGGCATCGGGCAGGCCGGCATCGCCGAGGACGCCGATTCGCTGTTCCGGCGGGTCGATGCCGCGCTCTATCGCGCCAAGGCGGCCGGCCGGAACCGCGTCGAGCGGGCATAGAGCCGCACTGCCGGGAACCAGACGCCAGGAGCAGGATCGCATGCCCCGTTTCGCCGCCAACCTGACCATGATGTTCACGGAATGGCCGTTCCTCGACCGCTTCGACGCCGCTGCCGATGCCGGCTTCCGGGCCGTCGAGTATCTGTTCCCCTACGACCATGCGCCCGATGCCGTGGCTGCCCGGCTGCAGCGCAACGGCCTGACGCAGGCGCTGTTCAACATGCCGCCGGGCGACTGGGCGGCGGGGGAACGCGGACTGGCGGCGCTTCCCGGCCGCTTCGCCGAGCTGACGGCCGGCGTCGCGACCGCGCTGCGCTATGCCGAGGCCACCGGCTGCCGCCGGCTGCACCTGATGGCCGGGCTCGCCGACCCGGCCGATCCGGCGGCCCGTTCCCGCTACCGCGACGCCGTGCTCCACGCTGCCGATGCGCTGGGGGGACGCGGCATCGACCTGATGCTGGAGCCGATCAACGGCCGCGACATGCCCGGCTATTTCCTGAATGACTTCGCCGCCGCCGAACGCTGGATCGCCGGGATCGGCAGGCCCAATGTAAGGTTGCAGTTCGATCTCTACCACCGCCAGATCCTGCATGGCGATGTCTCCATGGCGCTGCGCCGGCTGATCCCGCTCACCGGCCATGTCCAAATCGCGTCGGTGCCCGCACGCGACGAGCCGGACGACGGAGAACTGAACTGGCCCTTCCTGTTCGCCGAGCTGGACCGGCTCGGCTATGACGGTTTCGTCGGCTGCGAATACCGTCCCCGCGGCGGCACCCTCGACGGGCTCGGCTGGTTCGCCGCCCATCGCGATCGGCAGGAACCCGCCGGATAAATCGGCCGGCGGCACCTCTGCACCGTCCCCATCCGCGGCGGATTGCCGCTACCATGTCGTGGATGCAGGACGGCGTCAGACGCACCGGTGGGAAAGGCCGCTTCATGGAATCCATCGCCGATTTTCCGGATACGGATTTTCCGGGCACCGACCTTCCGGGTCTCCTCCGCCTGACCGAGGCCGGGTCCGGCAACCACAGGCTGGACAGCGACGGGGAGACCCGGCTGCTGCGGGTGATGCGGCCGGGTCAGGCCTTTCCCATCCTGGTGCGGATGGCGGAGCCGGACGGCAGGACCGAAGCGGCTCTCGACCGGCTGCAACGGGAACATGCCCTGTCCCGCCGTCTGGATCCGGTGTGGGCGGCCAAGCCGCTCGACCTGCTGCGCCATGGCGAGATGCCGGTGCTGACCATGGCCGATCCGGGAGGGCAACCGCTGTCGACCCTGGCGGTATCGACGATGCCCTTCCGCGGGCGGCTGGCGCTGGCGGTCCGCCTGGCCGGGGCGTTGGCGCAGCTGCACCGGCGGGGGCTGCTGCATGGCGATCTCCGGCCGTTCAATTTGCTGGTCGGCGAGGACGGAGCGGTGCGGCTGACCGGTTTCGGGCGCTCCCGCCTGCTGTCCGGGGGCCTGCTGTCCGGTGGGCTGTCGTCCGGGGGCCTGCCGCTGCTGGCCGCTCCCCCGGCGGACCGGCCGGCGCTGCTCGCCTACATGGCTCCGGAGCAGTCGGGGCGGATGAACCGCCCGGTCGACCGGCGCAGCGACCTCTATTCCCTCGGCGTCACCCTCTACGAGCTGTTCACTGGGGAGCTGCCCTTCGCTGCGCGCGACGCGACGGAATGGATCCATGCCCATCTCGCCCGTGCGCCGATTCCGCCCGCCTTCCACGCTCCCGACCTGCCGCAGGCCGTCGCCGGCATCCTGCTGCGGCTGTTGGCCAAGACGGCGGAGGACCGTTACCAAAGTGCCGACGGCCTCGTCCGCGACCTGACCCACGCCTTGCAACTTTGGGAGGTCCAGGGGCGCATCCCGCCCTTTCCCGCCGGCCGGCGTGACCTGCCGGAAGGGCTCGCTTCCCCGCCGGCGCTCTATGGCCGTGACGGACCGGTGGCGGTTCTCCAGGCCGCCTTCGACCGCGTCGCCGGCCATGGCCGCATGGGAATCGTCCTGGTCGCCGGCGGGTCGGGCGAGGGCAAGTCGGCTGTCGTCGGCGCATTGGAGGAACAGGTGCCACCGCCGCGCGGCCTGTTTGCCGCCGGAAAGTTCGACCAGGGCAAGCGCGACCTTCCCTATGCCAGCCTGGCCGAGGCGTTCCATGGGCTGGTCAGCCGCCTGCTGGCGCTACCGGCTCCGCACCGCGAGCGCTGGCGGCGCGCGCTCCGCGAGGCGGTCGGCGGGAACGGTGCGGCGCTGACCGCGCTGATCCCCAACCTCGCCCTGCTGATCGGGGAGCAGGCGCCGGTGGCGCCGCTGCCGCCGCAGGAGGCGCAGAACCGCTTCGACCTGCTGGTCCACCGGGTCGTCAAGGTCTTCGCCCGTCCCGATCATCCGCTGGTCCTGTTCCTCGACGATCTGCAATGGCTGGATCGCGCCACGCTGGATCTGCTGGACCGGCTGGTGGCCGGCGGCGGCATCGGCAACCTGCTGCTGGTCGGCGCCTACCGCAGCGACGAGGTCGGGGCAGGGCATCCGCTGGCGGCGCTGCTGCAGCGGATGCGGGGCGCCGGGCCGGAGATCGACCGCGAGGAGATCGCGCTGTCCCCGCTGTCGCTCGACGACGTGCGGCGGATGACCGCCGACAGTCTCGACCGCCGGCCCGACGAGGTGGCGGCGCTCGCCGCCCTGCTGCATGAGCGGACCGGCGGCAACCCCTTCTTCACGGTGCAGTTGCTGACCGCGCTGGAACGCTCGGGCCACCTGTGGTTCGACCGCGCCGCCCGGCGCTGGGACTGGAACATGGCGGCGGTGGAGGCGGCACGGTCGGGCGGCGGCATCGCCACGCTGATGACCGAACGGCTGGCCCGCTTCCCGGCCGAGGCGCGCGACCTGCTGGCCCGGTTCGCCGCGCTCGGCGTCCGCGTCCGCCTGTCCACCTTGGCGCTCGCCGGCGGCCTGCCGGAGCCGGAGGCCGAGCGCATCCTCGAGCCGGTGGTGGCCGAAGGGCTGCTGCTGCGGACGGAGGACGGCTACCGCTTCCTTCACGACCGGGTCCAGGAGGGGGCCTACGCCCTGGAGCCGGCGGAGGCGCGCGGCGCGCTGCACCTCGACATCGCCCGCGCCCTGCATCGCGGCTTCGCCGCCGATCTCTCCGGCGAGCGGCTGTTCGAACTGGTGGGCCAGTACGACCGCTGCATCCCCCTGATCCCGGAGGAGCCGGAGCGGGCGCAGGTGGCGACACTCTATCTCGCCGCCGGCCACCGCGCCAAGGAGGCGAGCGCCCATGGCTCGGCGCTCGCCTATGCGCTCGGCGGCCTGCGCCTGCTCGAGGGCGGCCGGTGGGAGCGGCGGCACCGGCTGGCCTTCGCGCTGGAGCATCTCCAGGCGGAATGCGAGTTCCTGAGCGGCGACCTGCAACAGGCCGAACGGCGGCTTCTCCAGCTCATCGGGCGGGCGGAGTGCCCAGTCGACCGCGCCGCCATCACGGCGCTGCTGGTCACCGTCTACACCGCCATCGACCGCAGCGACCGTGCCATCGACTCCTGTCTGGCCTATCTGCGCGGCGTCGGCATCGATTGGCCGGCCCACCCGCCGGCCGCGCTGGCCCACGGCGAATACGCGCAGTTGCGCGCGGCCATCGGCGACCGGCCCATCGCGTCGCTGTCCGCCCTTCCCGCCATCGGCGATCCCGACGGCCGGGCGACGCTCGACGTGCTGGCCGCGGCCTTGCCGCCGGCCTTCTTCAGCGACCGCAACCTGGTCTGTCTGATCCTGTGCCGGATGGCGAACCTGTCGCTCCGGAACGGGCGCAGCGACGCCTCCGCCCTCGGCTTCGCCTATCTCGGCATGATGGCCGGCCCCTGTTTCGGCGATTACGCCGCCGGCTACGAGTTCGGCCGGCTCGGCTACGATCTGGCCGAGCGGCAGGGCCGGACGCGCTACCGGGCGCGGGTGCTGATGACCTTCGCCTACCATGTCGTGCCGTGGACCCGCGACATCCGCAGCGAGCGGCCCCTGCTGCTGCGGGCCTTCGAGGAGGCGCGGGAGGCCGGCGACGTCACCTATGGCGGCTTCACCAGCGTCACGCTGGTCACCAGCATGCTGGCGTCGGGCGACCCGCTGGCGACCGTCCAACGCACGGCGGAAACGCGGCTGGCCTATGTCCGGCAGGTGAAGTTCGGCCTGTGCACCGACATCCTGACCACCCAGCTGCAATTCGTCCGTGCGCTGCGCGGGCGGACCGACGCGCTTCACTCCTTCGACGGGCAGGGCTTCGACGATGCCGCCTTCGAGGCGCGTCTGCTCGCCAACCCCAGCCTTGACATCGCCACCTGCTGGCACTGGATCCGCACGCTTCAACTCCGCTGCATCGCCGGCGACATGGCCGGGGCGGTCGAGGCGGCCGAACGGGCCGAGGGGCTGCTGTGGACCACGTCGGGCCATTGGGAGATGGCGGAATTCCACCTGCATGCGGCACTCGCGCGGGCGGGGGTGATGGACGGTGCCGCTCCGGAGGAGCGCGCCCGCCACGCCGCGGCGCTGGCCCGGCACCGTGACCAGTTGCGCGACTGGGCAGGTCACAGCCCCGACAGCTTCGACGCCCGTTCCGCCCTGGCCGGGGCGGAGGTCGCGCGGGTCGAGGGGCGGACGGAGGACGCGATGCGCGGCTATGACCGCGCGGTGCGGGCGGCGCAGCGCAGCGCCCTGCCGCATGTCGAGGCGCTGGCCAACGAATGCGCCGCCGGCTTCTACCGCGGATTCGGCATGCCGACGCTGGAGCTGGCCTCCATCGGGGCTGCGGCGGACTGCTACGGCCGCTGGGGCGCGTCGGCCAAGGTCCGGCAGCTCGCCGGGCGTTATCCGGCCCTCGCCCTCGATGCGGAGGAGGTGGCGGTGCCGGCACCGCCGCGCGGCTTCGGCGGGGTCGATCCGGCATCGCTGCTGGAAACCCTGCGGACCATGTCCGACCAGGCGAGCGTCGAGCAGCTGACAGGCACCCTGCTGACCCTGGTGCTGGAGCATGCCGGGGCCAGCCGCGGCCTGCTGATCCTCGCCCGCGGCGAGCGGCTGCGGGTCGAGGCGGAGGCGACGACGGGGCTCTACGGCGTGTCCGTCCGCCTCGTGCAGGAGGATGCCGACCGCACCGCGCTGCCCCATGCCATCCTCCACGGCGCCATCCGCGACCAGGGGGCGGTGATCGTCGACGACACCCGCGCCGCCGGGCCGTTTTCCGCCGATCCCTATTTCCGCGATACCGAGGCGCGGTCCATCCTGTGCCTGCCGCTGGTCCGCCGCCGCCGCGTCGTCGGGCTGCTGCATCTGGAAAACGCGCTGGCGACCCACGCCTTCACCCCGGATCTGGTCAATGTGCTGACCCTGCTCGGCGCGCAGGCGGCGGCATCGCTGGAGACCGCGACGCTGGAGGAGAAGGAGGCACTGCTGAAGGAGGTCCATCACCGGGTCAAGAACAACCTGCAGCTGGTGACCAGCCTGCTCAACCTCCAGGCCCACCGGATCGAGGACAAGGCGGTGGCCGCCCTGTTCGCCGATAGCCGCGACCGCGTCCGGTCGATGGCGCTGGTGCACGAGAATCTCTACCGGCTCGGCAACTTCGCCCGCGTGCCGATGCGCGAGCATTTGGCATCGGTCTGCGCCCACCTGCTGCGCGCCTATTCCCGGCAGGCCGGGGCGGTCCGGCTGGAAACCGACCTGGACGACCTGTCGCTCGACCTCGACCGTGCGGTGCCCTGCGGCCTGATCGTCAACGAACTGGTCTCCAACGCGCTGAAGCACGCCTTTCCCGGCGGCCGGGGCGGGGTTCTGCGGGTCGCGCTGACCGCGGACGGACGGGACTGCCGCCTATCCGTTCGTGACGACGGCGTGGGCTTGCCCGGCGATTACGATCCCGATAGGATGGACACCGTGGGGTTTCAGCTCGTTACGGACTTGACCAGCCAACTGCACGGTGCCTTCAGCTACAGTTCCAAGTCGGGTGCAGAGTTCATCGTCACCTTTCCTGTGAAGGGACGAAATCGGGGAATTGAATGATCGCGGCACGGATTCTGATCGTCGAAGACGACCGCATCGTCGCACGCGATATTCAGCATCAACTTGCCCGGATGGGTCATGTCGTCGTCGGGATGTCCGCCAGCGGCGAGGATGCGATCCGGCTCGCCGGCTGCCATCGGCCCGATCTCGTGCTGATGGACATCCGGCTGGAAGGGGAGATGGACGGGATCGAGGCCGCCCGCCGGATCCGCGACGTCCACCGCATCCCCATCGTCTTCCTCACCGCCTACGCCAATGACGAGGTCGTGCAGCGTGCCAGCCTGACGGAGCCCTTCGGCTATCTGCTGAAGCCGTTCGAGGAGCCGCAGATGCGCACCGTCATCCAGATGGCGCTGTACAAGCATGCCAGCGACGCGAAGCTGCGGATGAGCGAGCGGCGCTATGCCGCCACGCTCGCCAGCATCCGCGACGGCGTCATCCTGTGCGACGGCCAGGGCCGGGTCGATTTCATGAACCGGGTGGCGGAGACGATGACCGGCTGGACCGCGGCGGATGCGGCCGGGCAGCCGCTGGCCTCCGTCTTCGTCGCCGTCGACGAGGAAACGCAGGAGCCGCTGGAGGATTTCTCCACCCTCGTCCTGCGCAGCCCGGACTTCGCCCCGCCGGAACGGCTGTCCCGGCTGCTGCCCCGCGGCGCGGTCGGGGACGATTCCACCACGAAGCCGGGCGTCGTTGCGACCGGCGCCGCGGCTCCCGGTATCGTGATCGAGGAGCGCTGCTCCGCCATCATCGACGACCGCGGCGAAGTGGTCGGCTCCATCCTGGTGTTCAGCGACCTGACCCAGCGCCGGCAGATCGCCGAGGCGCTGCGCAAGGCCCAGGCCGACCTCGCCCATATCGGGCGCCTGACCATGATGGGGGAGCTGGCCGCGGCGGTCGCGCACGAGGTCAACCAGCCGCTGATGGCCATTGTCACCAACGCCGGCACCTGCCTCCAGCACCTGTCGCAACCGCAGCCGGACCTTGCCCGGACCCGGATCGTGGTGGAGCGGATCGTGCGCGACGCCCAGCGGGCCGGCGACGTGGTCCGCAGCATCCATGCGCTGGCCCGCCGCACCCCGGCCGATCCGGGCTGGGTCGACCTGAGCGCACTGATCGCCGACACGCTGGCGCTGGTGCGGGCGGAACTGCGCCGCGCCCGCGTCCAGGTGGAGACCGACCTGCCGCAGGGGCCGCCCTGGGTCCATGGCGACAGGGTTCAGTTGCAGCAGCTCGTGCTGAATCTCGTGATGAACGCCATCGAGGCGATGACCGCGCCGGCGGTGACGGAGCGGCGGTTGCGGATCGCCACCAACTGCGGGGATGGCCGCATCCGGGTCCGGGTCGAGGATACCGGGGTCGGCATCGCCGAAACGGATGTCGACGCCATCTTCCGGGCGCTCTACACCACCAAGCCGGACGGGCTGGGCATGGGCCTGTCGATCAGCCGCTCCATCGTGGAACTGCATGGCGGCTGGCTGACCGCGGCTCCCGGACCCTCGGGCGGGAGCGTGTTCGAATTCGTGCTGCCGGTGTCGCCCGGAGGGGAGTGATGAGGAGCAAGCCGCAAGCCGCCGCCCCCGCCGCCCCCACCGTCATCGTCATCGATGACGACGAGGCGGTCCGCGAAGCGCTGGAAGACCTGCTGGATTCGGTGGGGTTGACGGTCAGGAGCTTCCCGTCGGTGCGGCAGTATGCCGAGCTGTGCCCGGCGGTCGATGTCGGCTGCATGGTGCTGGACGTGCGGCTACCGGGTCGCAGCGGCCTGGATTTCCAGGCGGAGCTGGCCCGGTCCGGCGACAGCCTGCCGGTGATCTTCATCAGCGGCCATGCCGACGTGCCGATGTGTGCCCGTGCGATGAAGGCGGGGGCGTTCGAGTTCCTGACCAAGCCGGTCCATCACCAGGAACTGCTGGACGCCATCCACGCCGCCATCGCCCGGCACCGCGAGCGCCGCGACCGGGAACGCGGCCTCGTCACCCAGCGCACCCGCTTCGGTACGCTGACGCCGCGGGAGCGCGAGATCACGCTGATGGTGGTGTCCGGCCTGCGCAACAAGCAGATCGCCGACGACCTTGGCCTCAGCGAGGCGACGGTGAAGCTGCATCGCGGCCAGGCCATGCGCAAGATGGCGGCACGGTCGGTGGTGGAACTGGTGCGCATCGTCGACGGCCTGGTGCCGCAAGCGGTGCCGCAGTCCGACCGCCGGGCGTGATGCCGGCGGCCGGCGGTGCCTGCCCGGCTTCCGCTTGCCCATACCGGCCCCGACCTGTTCCCGGCCCCGGTTTCGATGACGGCACATCCCTGCATGTTTCACATCTCATCGCATGGCGGCATCTCCTCCTGATTCCCGCACTGAATCCGTGGAACCTCAGAGCCGTTTTTATAATATATTAGTGGTATTGTATATTATTGATGACAAAATTAGGTGTGAAACTATATTGACCTCCACATATCCCATGGGCTTAATCGGGCGCCTTATCACATGTGCGCCGGAGAGCAGAATGGTTGGACGGGATCGGCAGGTCGGAGGCGGTATCCGGCGGCGGGTGGTGGTAGCAGCGGCGGCGGCGATGACGGCGGCGGCGGCTCTCGGCGTGCTTCCCGTTTCGGCCGGGAACGCCGTGGCGCAGGAAGCCCGCCAGGGCGGCACCCTCAGCATCATCCTCCAGCCGGAGCCGGTGACGCTCACCCCGTCCACCAACATGGCGCAGCCGACCCAGGTGGTCGCCGGCAACATCTTCGACGGTCTGGTCTCCTACGACTTCGACCTGAAGCCGAAGCCCGCCCTGGCCGACCGCTGGGAGGTCGCGCCCGACGGGCTGACCATCACCTTCCACCTGCGCAGCGGTGTGAAATGGCATGACGGCAAGCCCTTCTCGGCCGCCGACGTGAAATGGTCGCTGGAGAACATCTGGAAGACCATCCACCCGCGCAACAAGTCGCTTTTCGAGAACGTCACCCAGGTCGATACCCCGGACGATGCGACCGTCATCCTGCGCCTGTCGAAGCCGTCGCTGCCGATCCTGTCGGTGCTGAACGGCGTCGGCGCCCCGATCCTGCCCAAGCATCTCTACGAGGGCACGGACATCCTCAACAATCCCTACAACAACAAGCCGGTCGGCACCGGCCCCTTCATCTTCAAGGAGTGGAAGCGCGGCGAGTATGTCGAGCTGGCCCGCAATCCCGATTACTGGGAGGCCGGCAAGCCCCATCTCGACCGGCTGCTGTTCCGCATCATCCCCGACGCCGCCGCCCGCGCAGCCGCCATCGAGAAGGGCGAGATCCAGTATGCCCCCTACAACCCGGTGCCCTTCCGCGACGCCGAGCGTCTGGCCAAGCTGCCGCGTCTGAAGGTCGACACCCGCGGCTACGAATGGCTGTCGCCGCTGCTCTATCTCGATTTCAACGTCGAGAACCAGTATCTGAAGGATGTCCGGGTGCGCCGGGCCATCGCCCACGCCATCGACCGTGCCGCGCTGGCGAAGATCGTCTGGTTCGGCTACGCCAAGCCGGCGATCAGCCCGGTGCCGTCGTCGCTCGTCACCTTCCACAACACCAAGCTGCCGCAATACGGCTTCGACGTGAAGAAGGCCGAGGCGCTGCTGGACGAGGCCGGCTTCAAGCGCGACGCCAACGGCGTGCGCTTCACCCTGACCCATGATTTCCTGCCCTACGGCGACGATTACCGCCGCACCGGCGAGTTCCTGAAGCAGGCGCTGAAGCGTGTCGGCATCGAGGTCACCATCCGCTCGCAGGACAGCGCCGCCTTCATCAAGCGGGTCTATGTCGACCGCGATTTCGACTTCGCGATCTCCTACAACAACGCCTTCCCCGATCCGCAGATCGGCGTGGTGCGCGCCTTCTGGTCGGGCTGGCTCGGCACCGGCACGCCCTGGACCAACGGCTCGGGTTATCGCAACGCCAGGGCCGACGCGCTGATCCAGGACGCCGGCATCGAAGGCGATCCGGCCAGGCGCGTGGCCCAGTTCAACGAGTTCCAGGACATCGTGCTCGGCGACGTGCCCTCGCTGCCGCTGCTGGAACTGAACTTCTTCTCGGTCTATTCGGCCGACCTCCAGGGCATCGTCGAACAGGGCGATCAGGTCTATTCGTCGTTGAAGAACGCCCGCTTCGTCCAAACCCCGAAGGGGAACTGAGGCGTCGTGCTGACCTATCTCAGGCGCAGTGCCGCCCAGGTGGCCTTCGTGCTCCTGGGCATCGCGCTGATCAACTTCTTCCTGCTGCATCTGGCGCCCGGCGACGCGGCCCAGGTGCTGGCCGGGGAATCGGGAGCGGCGACGCCTGAATACATGGAGGCGCTGCGCCGCCAGTTCGGGCTGGACCAGCCGCTGTACGTCCAGTTCCTGCGCTATCTCGGCAATCTGGTGACCTTCGACCTCGGCTATTCCTTCCGCCAGTCGCTGCCGGTGTCGGAGCTGATCCTGCAACGGCTGCCGGCGACGCTGCTGCTGATGGGAACCTCCATCGGCTTCGCGCTGGTCGCCGGCTGTTCGCTGGGCTTTCTCGCCGCCCGGCGGGCGGGGAAGCTGACCGACACGGTGATCTCCGTCGTGGCGCTGCTGTTCTACGCCACGCCGGTCTTCTGGGTCGGCATCATGCTGATCGTCGTCTTTTCGGTCATGCTGGACTGGCTGCCGGTCGGCGGCATGACCAGCGTCGAGGCCAACCTGAGCGGTCTCGCCCTGGTCGGCGACGTGGCGCTGCATCTCATCCTGCCGGCGGTGACGCTGGGGCTGTTCTATCTCGCCATCTATGCCCGGCTGATGCGGGTGGCGATGCTGGAGGTCTATGGCCAGGATTTCGTCCGCACCGCGCGGGCCAAGGGGGTGCGGCCCCGCCGCATCGCCTGGCGCCATGTGCTGCGCAACGCCCTGCTGCCGATCGTCACCACGCTCGGCGTGCAGCTCGGCTCGATCCTCGGCGGGGCGGTGCTGGTCGAAACCGTCTTCTCCTGGCCGGGGCTCGGCCGGCTGGCCTTCGCGGCGCTGTTCCAGCGCGACCTCAACCTGCTGCTCGGCATCCTGTTCTGCTCGTCGGTGGTCGTGGTTCTCGTCAACATCGCGGTCGATCTGGTCTATACGCTGCTCGACCCGCGCATCGAACTCGACTGACCGATGACCTCTCCCGACACCGTTTCCCTTCCCGCCCCGCGGCGGGAGTTCCGTGACAGCGGCATCGGCCGCCTGCTGCGCCGCCCGTCGGCGCTGCTGGGCCTGATCCTGCTGGCCGGTATCCTCGGCATGGCCGGCTTCGCCGACCTCCTCTTCCCCGGCGACCCGCTGGACATGGCGGGTAGCCCGCTGCTGCGGCCGGGCGACGAGGCGGAGTTCCTGCTGGGCACCGACATGATGGGCCGGGATCTCGCCTCCGGCATCTTCCACGGCGCCCGCGTCTCGCTGCTGATCGGCGGGGTGGCGGCGCTGGTCTCGCTGGTGATCGGCATCGGCATCGGCGCGCTGTCCGGCTATTACGGCGGCAGGATCGACCGGGCGCTGATGCGGCTGACCGAGCTGTTCCAGACCATCCCGCCCTTCCTGTTCACGCTGGCCCTGGTCGCCATCCTGCAACCCTCCGTCGCCACCATCACCGCGGCGATCGGCATCACCTCCTGGTCGGGGCTGGCCCGGCTGGTGCGGGCGGAGGTGCTGCGCCTGCGCAACAGCGAACTGGCGCAGGCCTCGATCATCCTCGGCGCGTCGGATGCCCGGATCATCTTCCTGCACATCCTGCCCAATGCGCTGGCGCCGGTGATCGTCTCCGCCTCCATCCTGGTGGCGACCGCGATCCTCACCGAATCCTCGCTGTCCTTCCTCGGCCTCGGCGACCCCAACGTCGTCAGCTGGGGCGGCATGGTGGGCGCCGGCCGCGAGGTGGTGCGCACCGATCCGCATGTCGCGGCGCTCCCCGGCGTCGCCATCGTCATCGCCGTGCTGGCGCTGAACCTGCTGGGCGACGGCCTGAACGACGTGCTGAACAGCAAGGGGGAGCGGCGATGAGCGCGGCCGTGCCGGTGGAGGCCGTCCTCGCGGTCGACGGGCTGTCGATCGCCTTCCAGACCCGCCGCGGCCCGCTGCCGGCGGTGCGCGACCTGTCCTTTGCCGTCAAGCGCGGCGAGATGCTGGCCATCGTCGGCGAGAGCGGCTGCGGCAAGTCGCTGACCGCGCTGGCGCTGCTCGGCCTCGTGCCGCCCCCCGGCCGGGTGACCGGCGGGACGGTGCGGCTGGAGGGGCGCGACCTGCTGACGCTCGGCGAGGAGGAACTGCGCCTGGTGCGCGGCGCCCGCATCTCGATGATCTTCCAGGAGCCGATGACCGCACTCAACCCGGTGCTGACCGTGGGCGAGCAGATCATGGAGGCGATCCTCGAACATGAGCCGGTCAGCCGCAAGGCGGCGCGCGACCGGACGCTGGCGCTGCTGGAGCGGGTGCGCATCCCCGATCCGGTCCGCCGCTTCGCCGAATATCCGCACCGCCTGTCGGGCGGCATGCGCCAGCGGGTGATGATCGCCATGGCGCTGGCCGGCGCGCCCGCCGTGCTTGTCGCCGACGAGCCGACCACCGCGCTCGACGTCACCATCCAGGCGCAGATTCTCAACCTGATCGACGAGCTGCGGCGCGAACAGGGCACCGCCGTCGTCTTCATCACCCATGACCTCGGCGTGGTGTCCCGCTATGTCGACCGGGTGCTGGTGATGTATGCCGGCCGCAAGGTGGAGGAGCGCGACACTCGCGACCTCTTTGCCGATCCTGCCCACCCCTACACGCAGGGCCTGATCGCAGCGCAGCCGCGAGGGCTTGTCGCGGCGCAGCCGCATGCCGGTCCTATCGGAGTGGCGCGCGAGCGTCTGACCGAGATCCCCGGCACCGTGCCGGCGCTGGCGGCGATGCCGCCGGGCTGTGCCTTCGCCCCGCGCTGCCCGCTGGCCGACGACCGCTGCACCCGCGAGGTTCCGCCGCCGCGCCGGGCCGGCAGCGGCCTCGTCGCCTGCCATCATGCCGGAGAGAGCCATGCGATCTGACGCCGCCGCCCTCCCGTCCGCTCCGCCGGCCCCGCCGGTGCTATCGGTCCGCGGGCTTTCGGTGGAGTACCGGACGCCGCGCGGCGTGGTCCATGCGCTGGACGACGTGTCCTTCGACCTCGCCCAGGCAGAGACGCTGGGCATCGTCGGTGAGTCCGGCTGCGGGAAATCGACCCTGGCGCGGGCGGTCGTCCGGCTGACCGAGCCCAGCGCCGGGTCGATCCTGCTGGCGGGAGAGGACATCACCGGCGCCTCGCGGCGGCATCTGCGCGGGGTGCGGCGCGAGTTGCAGATGGTGCTCCAGGATCCGGCAGCCTCGCTCGATCCGCGCTGGACGGTCGGCGAGCTGCTGGCCGAGCCGCTGGTGATCCACCGGATCGGCAGCCGGGCCGAGCGGCGCGAGCGGGTCGCCGACCTGCTGCGCAAGGTCGGGCTGCCGCCCGAGGCGGCCGGCCGCCGGCCGCACGAGTTCTCCGGCGGCCAGCGCCAGCGCATCGGCATCGCCCGCGCGCTGGCGCTGGACCCGAAGCTGGTGGTGCTGGACGAGCCGGTCTCGGCGCTCGACGTCTCGGTCCAGGCCCAGATCCTGAACTTGCTGACCGACCTGCAGCGGACGCTGGGGGTCAGCTTCCTGTTCATCGGTCATGACCTGTCGGTGGTGGAGTACATCTCCGACCGGGTTGCGGTGATGTATCTAGGCCGGATCGTCGAGATGGGCGACCGCGACAGCCTGTGGCGCCGTCCCGCCCATCCCTACACCCGTGCCCTGCTCGACGCCGCGCCGCGGATCGACGCGCCAGGGACCGCGTCGTCGCCCGCAGGGCCGGGGCTGGCCGGTGATACGCCCAGCCCCTACGACCTGCCCACCGGCTGCCGGTTCCACACCCGCTGCCCCATCGCCACCGATCTCTGCCGGCATGAGGCACCAGCGCTGCGGGAACTGGCGCCGTGCCATCTCGTCGCCTGCCATTTCGCCGATGACGGGACGGAGCCGTCCAGCTCCGCCCGGTTCGGGGCCGGCATCTGAACTGGCGAGTACCGACCGTGCTGCCCCGTTCGCGCCGGACGGCCGCCGTCACAGCAGCCTGTCGAGCGTGATGGGGAAGTCCCGTACCCGCCGGCCGGTGGCGTTGTGGATGGCGTTGGCGACGGCGGCGCCCGTTCCGGTGATGCCGATCTCGCCGATGCCGCGGGCTCCCATCGGTGTATGCGGGTCGGGAATGTCGGTCCAGATCACGTCGATGTCCGGCACGTCCAGATGCACGGGCAGATGATAGTCGGCGAGGGTCCGGTTCATGATCCGTCCCTTGCGCGCGTCGAACTGGGTTTCTTCCATCAGCGCCAGTCCCAACCCCATGATGATGCCGCCGCGGAACTGGCTCGCCGCCATCTTCGGGTTGACGATGCGGCCACAGTCGAAGGATCCCAGGAAGCGGTTGACCCGCGTCTCGCTGGTGACGGCGTTGACGCGCACCTCGCAGAACATCGCGCCGTGCGAATGCATGGACCAGTGCATCGTCTCCAGCGGCATCGGTGCGCTGCCCTCCGCCACCAGCTCCGTGCGCCCGGACCGCGCCAGGATCGAGGCGTAGCTCTCGAAGCGTCCGGGCTCGTCCAGCTTGCGCAGGCCGGCGTCGGTGCCTTCGACCTCGTCGGCGCCGAGACCGGCGAGGGGAGAATCGTTGCCGGCGAGCTTCAGCAATTCGCCGACCAGCTCCCGGTGCGCCATCATCACCGACAGGCCGGCCGAGGCCGTCTGCTGGGAGCCGCCGGCGAGGATGACGCCGGGCAGCGAGCTGTCGCCGTAGCGGACCGTTACCGCCTCCAGCGACAGGCCGAGCCGGTCGGCGGCGATCTGCGCCTGGGCGGTCGCCGTGCCCATGCCCATCTCGTGCGCGGCGACGTCGATGCGCACATGGCCGGCGGCGTCCAGCGTGATGCGCGCGGCGCCGCCCGGCATCCGGTGATAGGGATAGGTCGCGGTGGCGCAGCCCATGCCGATCAGCCATTCGCCCTCCCGCCGCGACCGCGGCACCGGGCTGCGCCGGTCCCAGCCGAAGCGCTCGGCCCCGGCCCGGTAGGCCGCCACGATGTTGCGCGACGAGAAGGGGCGTCCCGAAATCGGATCCTTGTCCGGCTCGTTGCGGATCCGCAGCTCGATGGGATCGACGCCGAGCCGTTCGGCCAGCTCGTCCATCGCGCATTCCAGCGCAACGGTGCCGACCGCCTCGCCGGGCGCGCGCATGAAGGTGTTGGCGACCATGTCGAGATGATAGGTCTGCACCTCCAGCGCGATGGCTTCGGCCGCATAGGCGCTCTGGGTCGGCAGGATGAAAGGTTCCGGCATCGGGCTGTGGCGGGTCTTCGGCGTCACGCCGCGATGGATGATCGCCGTCAGCCGCCCGTCGGCATCGGCACCCAGCGCCACCCGCTGCTCGGTCGGGCTGCGGCCGCCGACGATGCGGTAGACGCCCTCCCGCGACAGGACGATGCGCACTGGCCGGCCGGACAGCCGCGCCGCCGCCGCGAGGATCTGGTGCTGCCACAGCCCCTTGCCGCCGAAGCCGCCGCCGACGAAGGGCGAGCTGACATGGATCTGGGCCTCCTCCAGGCCGAAGATCTGCGCCATCGACCAGGCGGTGTGCGCGACCGCCTGGGTGGCGTCATGGATGAACAGCTCGTCGCTGCGCCAGACCAGGGTCGCCGCATGCGGCTCCAGGGCATTGTGGTTGTGGCCCGGCGTGCGGTAGACCGCCTCGACCTTGTGGACGGCGGCGGCGAAGGCCGCGTCGGCGTCGCCGACCTTGACGCTCAGCGGCTCGCCCATGAAGGTCCCGACCTCGCATCCGTCGGACGAGGACAGGGTGGTCGCCGCCGGCTCCTCCTCGTAGGTGACCGTGATCAGCGAGCGGGCATGGTCGGCCTGCTCCTGCGTCCCGGCGAGCACCAGGGCGACCGGCTCGCCGTTCCAGCGCACCCGGTCGTCCTGCATCACCGGTGAGTCGTCGCCCGCCGCCGCCTTGTCCCCGCTCAGGAAGCGGGGCGGCGGGTTGAGACGCGGAGCGTTCCGGTGGGTCATCACCAGCACCACACCGGGTGCCGCCTCGGCCGCGGCGGTGTCGATCGCGGCGATGCGCCCCTTGGCGATGGTGCTGTGGGCGAGCGCCGCATAGACCATGCCGTCCAGCGCGATCTCCGCTGCGAAGGGCGCCGCGCCCCGCACCTTCAGCGGACCGTCGACGCGGCTGACCGGCTTGCCGATCTGGCCGTGCTGACGCCGGACCAGCGGGTCGGGCCGCCCGCCCGGCAGGAGGCTGCCGGGAACCAGCTCGACCGCCTTCTTGACCGCCGCCTGTGCGATGCCCCGGAGGGCGTCCTTGCCCTTGTCGGCGATGCTCATATCCTGTCCCCCGTCAACTTCTCTCCCGCCAGCTCGTTTCCCGCCAGTTCGGTGAGCATGGCGGCGATCAACCGCTGCGCCAGCTCGACCTTGAAGCCGTTGTCCCGCAGCGGTTCGGCCGCGGCGAGTTCGGCGGCTGCCGCCTCCCGGAAGGCGGCTGCCGTCGCCGGCCGGCCGCGCAACGCCTGCTCCGCGGTGAGGGCACGCCAGGGCTTGTGCGCGACGCCGCCGAGCGCCAGCCGCACATCCGTCACCGTCCCGTTCTCGACCGCCAGCACCGCCGCGACCGAGACCAGGGTGAAGGCGTAGCTCGACCGGTCGCGGACCTTCCGGTAGACCGAACGCGCGGCGAGCGGAAGCGCCCGCAGTTCCACCGCGGTGATCAGGTCGCCCGGTTGCAGCACCGTGTCCCGCTCGGGCTCGGTGCCGGGGAGCCGGTGCAGGTCGGCGAAGAGCAGGCGACGCTCTCCCCCGGCATTGCGCAGATGGACGGTCGCGTCGAGGGCGGCCAGCGCCACGCACATGTCCGAGGGATGGGTCGCGACGCAGGCCGGCGAGGCGCCGAGGATCGCATGCATGCGGTTGATGCCGTCGATTGCGTCGCAGCCCTGGCCCGGCTCCCGCTTGTTGCAGCGCGATCCGCCATGGTCGTAGAAATAGACGCAGCGCGTGCGTTGCAGGAGGTTGCCCGCCACCGTCGCCATGTTGCGGATCTGTGGCGAGGCGCCGGCGACGATGGCGCGCGACAGCATCGGATAGCGGCGGCGGACCAGCCCATGCTCGGCCAGGGCGGTGTTCCGCACGGCGCCGCCGATCAGCAGCCCGCCGCCGTCGGTCTCCGTGATCTCGTTCGACAGGCCGGTGACGTCCACCAGCGCTGTGGGGCGTTCGATCGTCTCGCGCATCAGGTCGACGAGGTTGGTGCCGCCGCCCAGATATTTGACGTCCGGATATGTGTCTCCGAGCGTGGCGAACCGGACCGCGTCGTCCGCGTCGGCCGCCCGGGCATAGCGGAAGGGGATCATTCGGCGGCCTCCGCACGAAGTGTTTCGGCGTAGGTTTCGGCGATTGCGTCAATGATGCCGTTGTGCGCGCCGCAGCGGCACAGGTTGCCGCTCATCCGCTCGCGCAGTTCGTCCCGACTGCACGGGATCGCAGCCGCCGCGAGGTCGGCGGTGACGTGGCTGGGCACCCCGCGCCGCAACTCCCCGATCATGCCGACGGCCGAGCAGATCTGGCCGGGTGTGCAATAACCGCACTGGAAGCCGTCATGCTCGATGAAGGCCCGTTGCAGAGGGTGCAGCGCGCCGCCCGTGCCCAGCCCTTCAGTCCCGAGCCCTTCGATGGTGGTGACCGACCGGCCCTCGTACTGCACCGCCAGCGCGAGGCAGGAGAGGATGCGCTCGCCGTCCACCAGCACCGTGCAGGCCCCGCAGGCCCCCTGGTCGCAGCCCTTCTTGGTGCCGGACAGCTGCAACCGTTCCCGGAGCAGGTCGAGCAGGGAAACGCGCGGATCGTCCGGCGGATCCACGTCGGTTCCATTCACAACGATACCCATCGGTTCCTCCTGGCCGGGCGCCACATGACGCGGGTCGACCTGCATAACAGGCGAACATGGATTTCGTGTCGGGGGCTGGATCCGGAATGCGGCCCGCTGTTCCTGCAGTTCGACCTGTCCCACGATGGCAGGCGGCCGGTGACGCCCGGCTCCTCTCCGGCTTTCGCCGAGGTCGCCGCCCTGGTCGCCAAGCCATGACCGGATGCTGGCTTCGGTCGCGCCGCCCGGCGTTCGAGGATCCGGAAAGGTCCGGCCACGAGGCGGATCTTTCCGGAAACGGCATCAGTCCACCGTGTCGGTGGCGGGCAGGTGATGCTCGTGCCAGACGGCGTTCAGGATGCCGCAGGCGCAGGCGAAGCCGACGCCGAGGACCCAGGTGAAATACCACATGTCGGGTGTTCTCCTCTGTAAAGGGTGGCTCAATAAAGGCTGGAGGGGTTGCGCTGGATGTCCGCCGGCCCGACCCGTCCGCGCAGGATGCGGAAGATGATGCTGGTGTAGACCAGGATCATCGGCAGGAAGATCAGCGTCGACACCAGCATCACCAGCAGCGTGCGGTGGCTGGACGACGCGTCCCATACCGTCAGGCTGACCGACGGGTCGAGGCTGGACGGCATCAGCATGGGGAACATGCTGACTCCGGCCGTGGCGACGATCCCGGCGATGCCGGTGGCGCTGGACACGAAGGCGGAGCCGGGCCGCTCCAGCCGCGTCGCCAGCCAGGCACCGGCCGGGCCGAGCACCCCCAGGACCGGCGCCGCGACCATCCAGGGATGGGCGGCATAGTTGGCGAGCCAGCCGCCCGGCCGCAGTTCGACCTGCTTGAACAGCGGGTTCGACGGTCCGTCGGTCACCACCTGTCCGACCAGGGCGTAGCCCGGAAGCCCCAGCGCCACCCACAGGCCGGCTGCCAGGAACAGGGCGATGGTGGCCGGAGCGCCGACGCCGATGAAGCCGGCCGCGCGCTCGCGCACCCGGCCCTCCGTCTTCAGCGCCAGATAGACGGCGCCATGGGTCGTCAGCATGGCGAGCGACACCAGCCCGGCCAGCAGGCCGAACGGGTTGAGCAGTTCCAGCAGCCCGCCGCCCTCGTAGAGGACGCGCAGGTCGCCGTCGATGCGGAAGGGAACGCCTTGCAGCAAATTGCCGAAGGCGACGCCGAACACCAGCGACGGCACGACCCCGCCCGCCACCAGCGCGGCGTCCCAGAAGCCGCGCCAGCGGGTGTCGGCGAATTTGTTGCGGAACTCGAACCCCACCGGGCGCAGGATCAGCGTGGCCAGCACCAGGAACAGCGCGATGTAGAAGCCGGAGAAGGCGGCGGCATAGATGGCCGGCCAGGCGGCGAAGATGGCCCCGGCGCCCAGGATCAACCAGACCTGGTTGCCGTCCCATACCGGCCCGATGCTGTTGATGGCGACCCGCCGCTCAAGGTCGGTGCGGGCGACCAGCGGCAGCAGGGCGGCGACTCCGAGGTCGAATCCGTCCATCACGGCGAAGCCGATCAGCAGGACGCCCAGGAACAGCCACCAGATCAGGCGGAGATGCTCGTAGTCGATCAGGGTTTCCATGGTCGGTTCCTCACGCGGCGGGGATGGGCTGTGCGGTGGCGGAGGATGGGGGACGCAGGGCGTCCGCCGGGCCGATACGGATGTATTTGCGCATCAGGATCACGTCGACCACCAGCAGCGACGAGTAGAACAGGACGAAGCCGGCCAGGGTGAACAGCACCTGCCCAGCCGACAGGGCGGAGGAGGCGAGGAAGGTCGGCAGAACCCCGTCGATGGCCCAGGGCTGCCGGCCATATTCGGCGACGACCCAGCCGAATTCCGCCGCCAGCCAGGGCAGGGGAAGCGACCACAGGCAAATCTTCAGGAACAGCGGATGGTCAAAGTCGCGGCGGCAGGAGCGCCAGAAGGCGACCGCGAACAGGCCGATGAAGAAGAAGCCCAGCGCCACCATCACGCGGAAGCTCCAGAACAGCGGGGGAACGGCCGGGATCACGTCCTGGGCCGCCCGCGCGATGGTGGCGTCGTCCGCCGTCCGCGGATCGGCCACATAGCGCTTCAGCAACAGGGCGTGTCCCAGATCGCCGGACCTTGCGGCCAGCGTGGCGCGGGCCTCGATGTCGCCGCGGTTGGCGCGCAGCCGCTCCAGCGCGTCATAGGCGACCAGCCCGTTGCGGATGCGGGCTTCCGCCCGCCTGACCAGATCGTCAATGCCGGGCAGTACGGTGTTGGCGGAGCGGGTGGCGATCAGCCCCAGCGCCCAGGGGACCGTCACCGCGGCGTGGTTCTCCCGCTTTTCCTGGTCGGGGATGGCGAACAGGGTGAAGCCGGCCGGGGCCGGTTCGGTCTCCCACATCGCCTCGATGGCGGCCAGCTTGACCTTCTGGTGCTCGCTGACCGTATAGCCGCTCTCGTCGCCCAGAACGGCGACCGACAAGGCGGCAGCCAGACCGAAAGCGGAGGCGACGATCATCGAACGGGTCGCGAAGGCCCGGTGCCGCCCGCGCAGCAGATACCAGGCGCTGACCGACAGCACGAAGACCGAGCCGGTGACATAGCCGGCGCTGACGGTGTGCACGAACTTGGCCTGGGCCACCGGGTTGAACAGCAGCTCCCAGAAGGAGGCCAGTTCCATCCGCATGGTGTCGGGGTTGAACACCGCGCCGACCGGATTCTGCATCCAGCCGTTGGCGATCAGGATCCATAGCGCCGACAGGTTGGAGCCGATGGCGACCAGCCAGGTCACCGTCAGGTGGCCGAGTTTCGACAGCCGGTTCCATCCGAAGAAGAACAGGCCGACGAAGCTCGATTCGAGGAAGAAGGCCATCAGCCCTTCGATCGCCAGCGGGGCGCCGAAGATGTCGCCGACATAATGGCTGTAATAGGCCCAGTTGGTGCCGAACTGGAATTCCATGGTGATGCCGGTGGCCACCCCCATGGCGAAGTTGATGCCGAACAGCTTGCCCCAGAACCGGGTCATGTCGCGCCAGATGGTGCGACCGGTCATCACATAGACGCTTTCCATGATGGCCAGCAGGAAGGACAGCCCCAGCGTCAGGGGCACGAACAGGAAATGGTAGAGCGCCGTCATGCCGAATTGCAGGCGTGACAGGCTCATCGGATCGAGATCGAACATAATGCGTCTTGAATCCTCAACGCGGCGGGGCCGAGGCGGTCAGGCGGCTGTCCATGGCGGACGCGTCGATGACCGGGCGGTGCGCACCGTCGAACAGGAACACCCGCATCGTCACCACCACGCACAGCTTGATCAACAAGGTGGCGGTGATGGCGCGGGCGAGCGGGGATGAAAGGGTCCATGACCGGGCCGGTGCACGGCGCGGCCCGACGGGCAATGGTGACGCCTTGCCCTGGTCTTGCGTGCTCATGTCGGGTCCTTTCGGACAAAAGGGGAGCGTTCGGCCGGCAAAGCCGGCACGTCGCGCAGGAACGGCGGTCATCTCAGAGCGGCAGGGGCGTCGGCGGGCCGCGCGGCCAGGCGCTGCCGGCGGGCCGGCCCGCCGGCAGGGTGGCCGGGGCGGCCGGTGTTTCGCAACGGACGGCGCGGGCACCCGGAACAGGAAGCTCCACGGGTGCCGGCATGTCGGTGCCGCCATGCAGGATCGGCAGGCAGAACAGGCAGAAGGCACCCGCGTGTTCGCCGTCATGTCCGTCGTCGGAGCGCCCGTCACCAGGCAGTCCGGCTGCGACGGGTTCGCCGGTCCGGCGGTCGATGACGACGAGGCCGGCGGCGGTACAGATGACGATGCGGTCGTCGAGCAGGCCTTCCGCGAACAGCGGGGTCCGGGCGGCGGGCGGCGGCAGCAGGGCGGCGGTCAGCGCTTGTCCGGTCAGCAGGGCCAGACAGCACAGCGCGCCGATGCGCAGGCGCAGGAAGTCCGGAAGGGCGGTCAATACCGCCCCCGACCGCACGCTGGCCGATAAGCCGGCCGACAAGCCGGCCGATAGTCCAGCCGGCCTCCGCCCATGCGGTGCGTATGGCCGGCGCGCGCGTCGGCGGCGCCCGGCAGGCTTGGGGGCAGGCAGAGGAACGGGGTGGATGCGCGAGGCATGGCGGACGGGCGTCGATGGAACGGGAGAAATGCGAGCGGGAAAGAAGCGGCCACGCCATCCTTTCCGTTTGTATTGAATCCGCGATCAGGCGGATCCCCGGCACGGAGGAGGCTTGGTTTGCTCGGACGGGCCGCAGGCGACCGCGGGAGAGATGCCGGGGTTTTCGATCCGTCGGGCACGGACTCCGGCCATGCGCACAATCATGGCGTTACGGGCCACGCGGCGGAGAGGCGTCGGTCAGGGTGCGGACGGGAAGGGAATGGAACGCCGGCTCAGCCAGCGGCCGGCGGTGCACGCGCCTGGAGGCTGGACAGGAACCAGCCGGCCGCGACGACATCGCCGGGCAGGGTGCGGGAATCGGCAAGCACCATGGCTTGGGCGGGGGTGGCCAGCGGCGGCTGGGGCGGAAGCCCGGCGCCGGCCATGATCGGGCAGAGCGGGCAATGCCCCTTCGCGGCGCCAGTCGAGCCGGAGCCGCCGTCATCCGGGACCGGCTGCCCGTCGGCATCGACGGTGATCGTCCTGATGCCGTCGACGGAGCAGATGGAGATCGTCTCCAATCCGCCGGAACCGCTATCCAATGCCATGGCCGGCATCGTCACGCTCCACACCATCATCTGGACGACAAACGCCAGAATTCCGGCCAGAAGGCCGGCGCTGCGGATGCGGTCGGTGAAGGTGCGAGGAAGGGTCAAGGTCCCGGTCGCTCGTCGGTTGTACCGCCGGAAGGAACAGGCGGCCAAATCATTGTGCGGGACTCATGGCATGGAACCGGAGCCCCGGCAAGACATTACTCCGCCCATGGACATCCATGGACATCGCGCGGCGCCGTCCGGCCGGGAACCCGTCCCCGGCAGGCCGGCGGGCGCGATCCGCTCAGGCGCCCTGATGGAGGCGTGCGTTGAACAGCGGGCCCTGGCTGTAGCGGTGCAGCGCCTTGGCGACGGCCAGAACGGCGAGGTCGGCCAGCGGCTCGATGATGATGACGCTCATATAGGCGGCGCCGAAGCTGGCGACCTCCGCGACATTCTCGGCGGTGAAGCCGTGGCCGTAGAAGGCCCAGAACGCCACCCAGGCGACGATGCCGCCCTGATAGGCGGTGGAGAGGGCCAGCGCCTGCGAGTATTTCAGTTCCACATAGGGGGTCGATGCCGGAACGATCCGCTTCGCCAGCAGGCCGATGCCCCACAGCGGAACCAGCAGGGTCGTGACGTTCATCCCATATTGCGGCAGGTCGAAGGGGGCGAAGAGCACGCCCTGGATCAGCAGGCCGGCGGCAAGGCCGATGGCCGTCGCCCCGGCACCGAACAGCAGCAGCAGGGTCGATCCGAGGATGAGATGCACCTCCGACACGCCGACCGGGTGATGCGGCAGGATCTCGAAGAAGGAGAAGACGAGGGCGGTGGCGATCAGGCTGCGCAGAGCCAGCGGCACGACGCCGCCGTCGTTGCGGATTCCATCCAGCGCCATTTTCCCGGCAAGGGCGAAGGCGCCGGCCGCCGTTGCGTAACTGAGGACGATCTTGGCGCCGTCGACGACGCCGGGTTCGATGTGCATGCTGTGTGCCCTTTCCAGATCAGCCATGGTCGAAAAGGGGCGCTGTCGCGGACCGGTGCCGGCATCGCATTCCCCCAATCGCAGGAGCGCTGTCCCTGGGCATGGGGCCGGACGGACGGCTTGCGGGGGTGCGGGCGGCCGGGAACTCCGGGAACCCATCGCATCGGCAAGCGGTCGCCGGGGCACCCCGCCCGAGGACGTTCGATCGGTCAGGCAGGTCTCCTGGCTTGCGGGTCCAGGCTGCTTCGTCGGGCCTTCCCGGCGCTGCCCGCGGCGAAGCGGGCAAACGCGCCAGTGACGCTGAAAGGACGAAGCGGCTCGCCGCTCACAGTTGCGGGGGCAGCGCCGGTCTTGCCTCCTTCCCCGGTCGGGGGGCGGCGCACCGGCTTCCCTCTTAGCCTTGCACGTCCGGGGATGCCCGCGGACGTGCAAGGAACCATAACCATCCTCACGGTAAGGTCAGGATGCGTCCGCCGTCAATAGGCTCCCCCGCGGCTGGCCGGACGGCCGGGGGCACGTCTTCCGGCCCTGTCCGGCCCTGTCCGGATCGGTGCCGGAACGGGTCATTGGTAGAAGAATGACCTCGTCTTGCGCGGGCGGCCCGGGCTATGGTGCGACGACGCCGTGCATCCGCGACAGTTTCGGGACACGGCAGGGCGGGTGGTCGGCGGATTGGTCGGCGGAGTGGAATGATCCTGGACCGGAACGGAAGGCGACGGGCGTGGCGGATCGGCGGTTTGGCCGGTGCGGTCGCGCTGCTGTTGCAGATCGTTTCCTGGGCCTGGATGCCCGCTGTGATCCAGGCAGCCAATGCCGCCGATACCAGCCGGATCGTGATCTGCGCGCCGGACGGCTTCAAGACGGTGCTGCTCGATGATCGCGGGATGCCGGTCGATCCGGACGCCGCGGACAGCGGCGCGCCCGAACACGCCATGTCCGGCGGTTCCTGCCCGTTGTGCCCCCTGATCGGCGGCTTGGCCATGCCGCCGCTCGCCGTGTTCGCGATGTCCGTCGATTTCGAACGGCATGGTCCCGAGCAACTGCCCGGCAGCCGCATCGCTGCCGGCTGGTTCCTGTCCACCCTCCAGGCGCGCGCACCGCCAGTCACCGGTTGATCGCCCCGCGGCGCAAGCGGGCTTCATGCTTGCCGCCGCCCTGCCATGATCGATCGACCGGAGTTTCCGCATGCCCGATCTCCTCTTCGGGGAGGCGGCCGGCACGACCGCGTTCGCCCCCGTCGTCCAGCCTCTTCCCGGGGCGACGACGGATGAACCGCTGTTCGATGCCGTCGCCACCCCGAACGACAGCGGCACCCGTCACGGCCGCGTCCTGTTCGCCGGTGTCCTCGCCGCCTATTTCGCCATCACCCTGTACGCCTGGCTGCGGCTCGGCGCCTGGCCGATGGCCGTCTATTCCCTGCTCGTCCTCGCCTTTGCCCTCTGGTCCGTGTACGCCGACGCCCGGCGCCGGCGGCAGGCCGAGCGCATCCGCATCTGGCCGGACCACACCCTTCTGGAGCGCATCGACGGCTCCGGACGGCGGTCGGCCAGCGAATGGCAGACCGCTTGGCTGCGGCTGGCGGTCGTTCCCGGCGGGGCCGGCGGCCCTGAACTGCGCCTGACCAGCCATGGCCGGTCGGAAACCGTCGGCACCTTCCTGACCGGGCCCGAGCGGCTCGATCTGGCGAAGGCGCTGGCCCGTCACATCGGCCGCGCGCCTGCAGCGCGCTGAGCCGCAACGTCATCTCCCTCCGCGTCATTCCCGGCGCGCTCCGCTTTCAAAGACCCGGCCCGCACCGGCACCGCATGGCGGAGCCGGCGGCGGCCCGGCCTGATCCAGGAAAGACCCGATGCCCAGCCACTCTCTGAGAACCATGACCCGCCCGGCCTTGCTGGCCGCGCTGATGGCAAGCGCGGCGTCGGTGGCGTTCGCCCAGGATGCCGCTCCTCCCACCCTGCTGCCGCCGGTCACCGTGACCGGCAATGCCGGCTCGTCGCTCACCGTGCCGGCGACGGACGAGGCGGCACAGCTGATCCGGCGCACGCCGGGCGGCGTCGAACTCGTGCCCGACACGGCTTTCAAGAACGGCGCCGCGAACACGATCAGGGACGTGCTCGGCTGGGTGCCGGGCGTCGTGACGCAGCCCAAATCGAACGTCGACAACCGGGTGTCGATCCGCGGCTCCGGCCTGACGCGCAACTACGGCAATCGCGGCGTCAATCTTTACATGGACGGCATCCCGATCAACACCTCCGACGGCCTGTTCGACGTCTTCGAGATCGATCCCAGCGCCTACCGCTATGTCGAGGTCTACAAGGGGGCCAACTCGCTGCGCTACGGCGGCAATGCGCTGGGCGGCGCGGTCAATTTCGTCACGCCGACCGGCCGCGACGCCTCCCGCTTCGACGGACGCTTCGATGTGGGGAGCTTCGGATATGTGAGGGGGCAGGCGAGCACGGGGGGAGCCTCCGGAGCGTTCGACTATTTCGCCAACATGTCCATGCAGCGCGAGGACGGCTATCGCGACCACAGCGACGGCCATATCGGGCGTGGCAGCGTCAACATGGGCTATCGCATCTCTCCGGACGCCGAAACGCGATTCTATGTGAACGCCAATTCCTGGCGCCAGCGCCTGCCCGGCGAACTGACCAAGAGCGCGGCGCTGGACACGCCGAAATCGGCGGATTCCGAGTTCGTGCGCCAGGACCAGCAGCGCAACATCGATTCGATCCGGATCGCCAACAAGACCACGCTGCGCTTCGACGGCACCGAGGTCGAGTTCGGCGTCTTCAACCACCGCCGCCATGTCGACCACCCGATCTACCGCTATCTCGACTATACCGTGAACGATTATGGCGGCTTCGTCGGCGCCACCGACGACCGGACAGTCGCCGGTTTCCGCAACCGGCTCTCCGTCGGGGCGAACGTGCTCAACGGCACGCTGGACTACGAGGAGTTCGCCAATGTCGGCAATGCCGTGAAAGGCGCGCTGGCCTTCTCGACGCGGGACAGGTCCGAAAACTATTCGGTCCATGCGGAGAACGCCTTCCACGTCCGGCCGGACGTCGCCCTGGTCGCCGGTGTCCAGTACCTGCACGCGGTCCGCGACCGGACCGACCGTTTCCTCGGTGACGGCGACCAGTCCGGCCGCCGGACCTACGACCTGTGGAGCCCCAAGGTCGGGGCGATGTGGGACGTCGACCCGAACTGGCAGCTGTTCGCCAACGTTTCGCGCAGCGCGGAGGTGCCGACCTTCGACTCGAACAGCTTCGCGTCTCCGGCGTCTTCCAACGTCAAGGCCCAGACCGCGACCACCTACGAGATCGGCACGCGGGGCCGCCGGACCGACGTCACCTGGGATCTCGCGCTCTACCGGTCGCAGATCCGCAACGAACTGCAATGCGTCACCACCTCGCCCTACAGCACCTGTTCGGTGCGGAATGCCGACAAGACCGTGCATCAGGGCGTCGAACTGGGCCTCGGGCTGGCCGTCCTCAAGGATCTCGCCGCCCGCGAGGACCGCACCTGGCTGAACCTCACCTACACCTACAACGACTTCTTCTTCGATGGAGCGTCCTATCACGGTAACAGCCTGCCCGGCGTCCCGCCGCATTCCATCCGCGCCGAACTGCTCTACAAGCACCCCAGCGGCTTCCATGCCGGGCCGAGCGTCGACTGGATGCCGAAATCCTTCTATGCCGACAATGCCAACACCCTTGCGGTCGATCCGTACGAGCTGCTGAACCTCAAAATCGGCTTCGACCAGGGGGCCGGCTGGTCGGGCTATCTCGAGGGACGGAACCTGCTGGACAAGCGCTACATCTCATCCACCATCACCGCCGAAACCGCGACGGCCGCATCGGCCCTGTTCAATCCGGGCTATGGCCGCGCTGTCTATGCCGGGCTGCGGCTGGTCTGGTAGGCAGGGCGGCTGCGAAGGCGGAGAGGTTTCCCCGGGAACGGGGCCTGTCCGCCTCCTCAACGCCCCCTCAATGCCCCTTCAATGAAGGATCTGGTGCAGGAAGGAGCGCGTCCGTTCGTGGCGGGGGGCATCGAAGAACGCGTCGGGAGCGGCGCATTCGACGATCCGGCCGCCGTCCATGAAGACCACGCGGTCGGCCACCCGGCGGGCGAAGCCCATCTCATGGGTCACCACGATCATGGTCATCCCGTCTTCGGCCAGGGACACCATGGTCTCCAGCACCTCCTTCACCATCTCCGGATCGAGCGCCGAGGTCGGCTCGTCGAACAGCATCACCCGCGGCTCCATGCACAGGGCGCGGGCGATGGCCACCCGCTGCTGCTGCCCGCCGGAGAGCTGGCCCGGGAATTTCGCCGCCTGCTCGGCGATGCGGACGCGCCGCAGCAGCTGCATCGCCCGGTCTTCGGCGTCCCGCCGCGATGTCCCGCGCGCCAGCATCTGCGGCAGGGCGCAGTTGTCGAGAATCGACAGATGGGGAAACAGGTTGAAGTGTTGGAACACCATGCCGACCTCGCGGCGGACGGCGTCGATGTTGCGCACGCTGTCGGTCAGCTCCACCCCATTGACGGCGATGCGGCCGGCCTGGTGCTCCTCCAGCCGGTTGATGCAGCGGATCAGCGTCGATTTGCCGGACCCCGACGGGCCGCAGACGACGATGCGCTCGCCCGCGGCCACCGTCAGGCTGACCTGGTCGAGGACCTGGAAGGTGCCGTACCATTTGTCGACCGCTTCGATCTGGATGGCGGGCAGGATGACGGGGCTTGCGGCGGCGGTTGCGGGTGCGGTCATCAGCGGTTGTCCTTTTCCTGGACGCGGCCTTCCAGCCAGCGGGCGTAGAGCGAGATGGCGAAGCAGATGAGGAAATAGACGGCCCCGACGAACAGGTAGCCTTCCGCGTAGGGAGCCGGCCAGACCGGGTCGGAGGCGGCGGTGCGCCCGGCGCTCAGCATGTCGAACACGCCGACGATCAGCACCAGGCTGGTGTTCTTGACCATGACGATGGCGGTGTTGGTCAGCGGCGGGATGACCTTCTGGATCGCCTGGGGCAGCACGACGTGCCACACCGACTTCCACACCGGGATGCCCAGCGCGCGCGCCGCCTCCATCTGCCCGCCGGGGACGCCCTGCAGGCCGCCGCGGATCACCTCCGCCAGATAGGCGGCGGCGAAGATGGTGAGCGCGGCCAGGGTGCGGCCCAGCTTGTCGACCGTCCAGCCCGCCGGCAGCAGCAGCGGCATCATGATCGAGGAGATGAACAGCAGCCCGACCAGCGGCATGCCGCGGATGATCTCGATCACCAGCACCGACAGGAAACGCGGGACCGGTATCCTGGACCGGCGGCCGAGCGCCAGTGTGACGGCGACCGGAAAGCCCAGCCCCAGCGACAGGATCGCCAGCAGCAGCGTGACCGGCAGGCCGCCCCAGTTGGCGGTGGAGACGAAGGGCAGGCCGGCGAAACCGCCCCACATCAGCGCCAGCATGGCGCCGACCGTCACGCCCCATGCCATCAGCAGGCGGCGCCCCCAGAGCCTTGGCGGCAACGATACCAGCACCATGGCAAGCACCAGCCCGATCACGGTCAGCGGGCGCCATTGTTCGTCCGCGGGATAGACACCGAACAGGATGAAGCGGATCTTGGCGGCGACGAAGGCCCAGCAGGCACCGCCGCCGCCGCAGCGGCCGGGATCGGCCGTGCTCCACACGGCGTCCAGCACGCCCCAGCGCAGCGCCGGCAGCAGCGACAGCAGCAGGGCGGCGGTCAGCACGGTCAGCCCCGCCGCGATCAGGTCGCCGAACAGGACCTGCAGGATGGGGGTGCGGCGGCGCGGCGGCGGTCCGCCGGACGGCGCGGCTGGAGCGGCGGCGGGAACGTCTGTGGTCATGGTCATGGTCGGGAACTTTCCCATCGGCAGGCTCATCGCTCGGCTCATCGCGTGGCCAGGGCGGTTCTGGCGTTGCACCAGTTCATCAGCAGCGAGACCGTGCTGCCGATCGTCAGATAGACGGCGAGAAGGATGGCGATGCTTTCCAGTGCCTGGCCGGTCTGGTTGATGACGGTGCCGATCACCAGCCCCAGCTCCGGAAAGCCGACGGCGAGTGCCAGGGTGGAGTTCTTGACCGTCGAGAGATACTGCGTGGTCAGCGGCGGGATGATGACCCGCAGCGCCTGCGGCATGACGATCCGCATGAGCGTTTGCCGCTCGCTGAGGCCGAGCGCCCGCCCGGCCTCCCACTGGCCGCGGCCGACGGCGTCGATGCCGCCGCGGATGATCTCGCCGATGAAGGCGGCGGTGTAGAGCACGAGTCCGACCATCAGCGCCGCGAATTCCGGCGACAGCCGCATCCCGCCGGTGAAGTTGAAGCCGCGCAGTTCGGGCAGGCTCGCCCTGGCGCCGATGCCGGTCGCCCAGGCGAGGAGCAGGGCAGCGATCACCGCCCCGGCCACGGGCAGGATGCGGACCATCCCGCCTTGCCGGTCTTGCGGGCTCCGCCGGCGCAGCTGGCGCGCCAGCTGCGCCGCGGCGATCAGAATGGCCGTGGTCCCGGCCGCGAAGCCCCAGCCGTTGCCGCTCCACTCGATGCCCGGCAGATAGAGGCCGCGCTGGGAAAGATAGACGGAGGGCAGGGGGTGCAGCGCGTTGCGCGGCGCCGGCAGCGCCGTGGTGGCGAGCGCGTACCAGAACAGCAGTTGCACGATCAGCGGCGTGTTGCGGACCACCGTGACGAAGACGCCTGCCGCTCCGGACAGCATCGGGTGTGCCGACCGCCGGGCAAGCCCGACGAACAGCCCGAGCAGGGTGGCGAACAGGATCGCCAGGACCGAGATCATCAGGGTGTTGCCGACGCCCACGACATAGGCCCAGGCGAAGCTGTCGGTCGGGCTGTAGGGGATCACGCTTTCCGAAATCGGGAAGTTGGCCGGCCGAGTGAGGAAGTCGAAACCGACGCGGATGCTGCGGACGGCCAGATTTTCGACCGTGTTGCCGGCGAGCCAGACCAGCGTCCCGACGAAGAGAAGGAGAAGAAGTGCCTGACCGGCCCAGGCCCGGAGGCGCGGGCTGTCCCAGAGGGCGGCGAGCATGGGCCGATCTCCCGGATGCTGTGCGGATGCGGGGTGGGCTTACTGGAAGGCGAGCGGGAACATCAGCCCGCCGTCGCGGAACAGGCGGTTGTAGCCGCGATCGATCTTCAGCGGGCTGCCCGCGCCGAGGTTGCGGTCGAAGATCTCGCCATAATTCCCGAGCTGCTTGACGATGTTGTAGGCGAACTTGTCGTCCAGCCCGATCGCCGTGCCGTTGCCGGGCTCGACGCCCAGGAAGCGGCGGACGCGGGGATCGCCGGAGGTCAGCGTCTGGTCGATGTTGGCTTGGGTGATGCCGAACATCTCCGCCGCCGTCAGCGCCTGGAACGACCAGGTGACGATGTCCATCCACTGGTCGTCGCCGTGCCGCACCGCCGGGGTCAGCGCGTCCATGTAGGGTGTGGCCGGGAAGATGACGTAGTCGGCCGGATTCTTCGCCTGGGTGGCGCGGATGGAGGCCAATGCCGCCGCATCGGTGATCAGCGCGTCGCAGCGGCCGGAGAAGAAGGCCTGGCGCAGCGCCGACACGCTGTCGAAGACCACGGTAGTCAGTTGGAGCTGATGCTCGCGCGACACGTCGTTCACCACGACCTCGGTGGTCGAGCCGGTCTGCACGCACACCGACGCGCCCTTCATGTCCTGAACCTTGGTGACGCCGAGGCTCTTCGGCATCAGGAAGCCGGTGAACTCGTAATAGTTGGGGGTGGTGAAGTTGATGCCGTTGCCGTCGCGCTGGATCGTCCAGGTGAGGGTGCGGGGCAGGATGTCGATCTCGCCGCTCTGCAGGGCCGGGATGCGCTGCTGGCCGCTGAGCGGCACGAATTCGGCCTTGTCCTTGTCGTTGAAGATTGCGACCGCCACGGCGCGGCAGGTCTCGACGTCAAGCCCGCGCCAATAGCCCTTGTCGTCCGGCGCGCTGAAGCCGATGGTGCCGGAACTGGCGGCGCAGATCACCTTGCCGCGCGCCTTCACGGCGTCCAGCGTGGTGCCGGCCAGGGCCGGAAACGTGGCCGCCGAGCCGATCGCCAGCAGTGCGGCGGTCGTCGCGGCGGTGAGGGCGGCGGCACGCCGCCAGCCGGAAGCTGTTGTGGTCATGTGGAAAACCCCTGTTCGTCGCCTTGCTTGTTGTCCGCCTGCCGTTGTCGGCAGTGCGTGTGCGTGTGCGTGTGTGGGCCCGCCGCCGTCAGGCGGCGTGCGCCTTGGCCGTCCGTGCGGCGATGTCGTCGAGGAAGGCGGTGAGGTCGTCCTGCAGGTCGGACGGATCCTCCAGCCCGACGCTGATGCGCAAAATCAGATCCTCGCCGTGCCATGGGCGGGCGGTCCGGTTGCGCCGGACCGGCATCGGGGCCATCAGGCTGCGGGTCCCGCCCCAGGAGGCGCCGATGGCGAAGGTGCGCAGCACGTCGAGGGCCGGCGAGACGTGGGGCGTCGCTGCCGGCGTGAACACCACGCTGAAGACGCCGCTGGCTCCCAGGAAGTCACGCTTCCACACCGCATGGCCGGGAGAGCCGGCGAGCGCCGGATACAGCACCTCCTCGACCATCGGGTGGCCGGCCAGCCGCTCGACCAGGGCCATCGCCCCGTCTGACGCCTGCCGCATCCGCACGCCCAGCGTTTCCATCCCCCGCAGCACCAGCGAGGCGTCGTCGGGCGATACGCCGATTCCATAGCGGCCGAGAGCACTGCGGATCGGCGTGATCAGCGCCTCGTCCCGCACGGTGAGGGATCCCATCAGCAGGTCGGAATGGCCGCCGACATATTTCGTCAGCGCTTCGGTCACCAGATCGGCGCCATGGTCGAGCGGCTTGAAGTTCAGCGGGGTGGCCCAGGTGTTGTCGCAGCCGACCAGGGCGCCATGGCGGTGCGCCACCGCCGCGATGGCGGGCAGGTCCTGGACTTCCATCGTCGTGGAGCCGGGGGATTCGCACCACACGATCCGGGTGCGTCCATCGATCCGCCGCTCCAGGTCGGCGACGGAGGTCGGATCGTAATAGTCGACCTCGACGCCGAACCTGGCCAGATCGCGGTTGGCGAAGTCGCGCACCGGCGGATAGGAGGTGTCGGCGATCAGGATCCTGTCGCCCGCCTGCAGGAAGGGCAGCACGGCGAAACTGTTGGCGGCCTGGCCCGAAGGCAAAAGAAATGTCCAGGCACCGTTTTCAAGCGCCGTCAGCTTTGCTTCGAGCGTCCTGGTGGTGGGCGTGCCGTAGAGGCCGTAGGTATAGCCGGTGTGTCCGCGTTCGCCGCGTGTCGCGTAACCTTCGGCATTGGCGAACACGATCGTCGATCCACGATGGACGGGCACGCTGAGGCTGTTGAATCCTTCGGTGGCGACCGAAGGATTCACCACGCATTGGGTGAGATCTTTCATGGGAGGCGTCCTTTGACTGACGGCCCCGATTTGACGCCACCAGCCCTATTTCGTCCAATATCGATTTCCGGGCAGTCTATTCCTGTAAGTTATAGAAGCGTCGTCATGACCCTGCGGCGGGTCGAGGTGTTCCATGCGGTCATCGAGGCCCCTTCGGGAAACGGGGCATGGCCCGCAATCGGTCGCCGTGCTCCGGCAGCGCGCTCACGCCCGGCCTGCGATGCGGCTTCCTGCCGGGCGGGATGAGGCGTCAGGCCGGTGCCATGGCGACGGTGAAGTTGCGATCCTCGTGCCTCAATTCGTCAAGCAGACCGTCGATGATGTGCAACGCCTGGGCCGTGGCGGCGTTCGGTTCGCTTGCGGTCGGGCGGATGAGGAACAGCGTGCGTGTCAGCGCCGGTTCGCTGATCGGCCGGATGACCAGGACGCCGGCCTGGAGGTCTTCCGCGACAGCACTGTGCGGCAGGATCGCACAGGCCAGTCCGCGCCGGACCATGTCCTTGATGGCCTGCATGGATTCCAGCGAGAAGGCGACATTCGGCACCAGCCCGCGCGCGGTCATCGTGTCGGTGATCAGCCGCCGGACCAGATCGCCCTCGTTGGGCATCGCCAGTTCGGCATCGGCGATGCCCGCCAGCGTCACCGGCCCCGCCCCGTCGAAGCGCGAGCCCGGATGGGTGATCAGGCACAACGCCTCGTTCAGCCGTGGCTCGCTGTGCAGCATGCGGCTGTGCGGCACCGTGTAGGCCAGTGCGAGATCCAGCTTGCCCGACGAGACATGGCCGATCAGCGCATGGCTCAACTCCTCGAACAGCTTCAGCTCGACCCCCGGCAGGGCGCTGCGCAGCCGCTCCATCAGCCGGCCGGCCAGCAGCCCCGACAGGCTGGGGGTCAGTCCCACCGCCAGCGTCCTTGGAACCTGCCCGGCACCCTCGCGCAGCGACCGTTTCAAATCCTGCAGGCGCCGGACGATCAGCCTCGCCTCCTCCAGGAAGAGGAGGCCCGCCGGAGTGGGATGGGTTCCGGTGACGGTGCGGACCAGCAGCGTGACCCCGAATTCCCGTTCCAGCGCCTTGATCTGCACCCCCAGCGCCGGCTGGGCGATGTTCAGCGCCAGCGCCGCCTTGCTGATGCTGCCCAGTTCGCAGACCAGGATGAAGCTCTCCAACTGGCGGCTGCGCATCGGTGGTGTCCATCCTTCCGGCGGTTCGCGGCGCCTGCGCGCGGTCCGAAGCGTCGCATCGGAAAAGGGGGAGGGCAAACAATTTTTATATGGGGGTGGTCCAAAGCTGTCCTGGACAGGACCGGCAGGCTGCATTTGTATGCTTACAAAACAAACAGAAACAAGGCGGAACGCCGAACGCCAGTCACCGGGAGGGAGACACAACCCATGCGTGGCCTATCGTCAGAACGAACGCCGGTCCCCGATGAGCCGGCAGGCGCACCCCATCCGGCGCAACCGATTCCCCTAGGTCGCACCCCGGGGGCCAACGGTTCGGCGGCTGGAAGCCATGCCGTGATGACCGGCGTCACCCGCATCTTCGGGTCAGTCGTCCATGCGCTGGGGCCGGTCGATCTGGACCTGCGGCGGGGAGAGTTCTTTTCCATCGTCGGGCCGTCCGGCTGCGGCAAATCCACCCTGCTCGACGTGCTGGCCGGGCTGAGCGCGCCGACCGACGGCACCATCACCTTCGAGGGCAAGCGCGTGCGCGGCACGGTTCCCGATGGTGTCGGCGTGGTGTTCCAGGAGGATGCGTCCTTTCCCTGGCTGACGGTGCGCGACAACATCGGCTTCGGCCTGCGGCGAGCCGGCTTTCGCGGCGCCGAGGCGGACGACCGCGTGCGCCATGCCATCGATTTCATGGGGTTGAACGATTTCGCCGACGCCTATCCCAACCAGCTGTCCGGCGGCATGCGCCAGCGCGTCTGCATCGCCCGCACGCTGGTGATGCGCCCGCGCCTGGTGCTGCTCGACGAGCCGTTCGGCGCGCTCGACCAGCAGACGCGCCTGCTGATGGGGGATGAACTGCTGCGGCTGTGGCGGGCGAGCGGGGCGACCGTCCTGCTGATCACCCATGCGCTGGACGAGGCGGCGATGCTGTCCGACCGCATCGGCGTGATGTCGTCCCGCCCGGGCCGTTTCATCGAGATCGTCGAGACCGGTTGGCCGCGCGACCGCACCAGCGCCATCGCCGCCGAGCCTGCCTTCGGCGCCGTCACCACGCGCCTGTGGAACACGCTGCGGGAGGAATCGCTGAAGGCGATGGCCAGCCAGCGGAGGATCGCCGGATGACGCGGGCCGGCATCCAGCGCCTTCTGATCACCGCCTCGGCCGTCCTGACGCTGGAGGCGGCCTGCCGCCTGGGCCATATCGGGCGCGGCACCATGGTCCCGCCGTCGGAGATGCTGACCGAACTGGTCCGGCTGATGGGGACCGACGGCTTCTGGTCCCAGATCGGCTTCACCCTGCGCAACATCCTCGCCGCCGCCGTCGCCGCGATGGTGGCGGGCTTTGCGGGCGGCGTCGCGCTCCATGCCCTGCCGCGGGTCCGCCGGGCGGTCGAGCCGTTGATCGCCAGCTACTACGCCCTGCCGTTCTTCGTGCTGTACCCGCTGTTCATCGTGCTGCTCGGCATGAACGCCTTGCCGATCATCGCCATGGGCTTTCTCTATGCGGTGATGGCGATGGTCACGGCGACGCTGTCCGGGCTGGACCGCATTCCGCCGGTGCTGCGCAAGGTCGGCCGCACCTATCGCCTCGGCCGGCTCCAGGACGCGTTGCTGATCCAGCTTCCGGCGGCCGGGCCGCACATCTTCACCGGCGTCAAGCTGGCGCTGAGCTATTCGGTGACCGGCGTCATCGGGGCGGAGTTCATCCTGGCCGGCAGCGGGCTCGGCTACTCCATCGCCTTCGCGTACAACAATCTCCAGGACCGGACGATGTACGCGCTGCTGCTGTTCGTGGTGGTCTTCGTGTCCAGCCTGACCGTCCTGCTGCATTGGGCGGAACAGCGGGTGCGCCACCGCTCCGGCGCCGGCCGCGTCGGTGCCGCCCGCGACATTGCCGGAACGGGGGAGAAGCTGGTGGCGGCCGCCGTCATCGTCCTGCTGATCCTCGGCGGCTGGCAGCTGTTCCACGGCATGGCGGGGGACGAGGCGCTTGCCTCGCCGCTCGTCACCCTGAACAGGCTGGTCGTCCTGTTCGGCAACCCGTCCTTCTGGGAGAATGTGGCGGAGACGGCCAAGGCGCTGGGCCTGTCGCTGCTGATCTCCTGCATCGGCGGCGGGCTGGCGGGCGTGCTGATCGGCGCGAACCGGTCGCTGTCGGACGTGCTGGAGCCGCTGTTCGTCACCCTCTACGCCATCCCCAAGGTCACGCTCTATCCGCTGATCCTGCTGCTGTTCGGGCTGGGCATGCCGGCGAAGGTGGCCTTCGGCACGCTGCACGGCTTCATTCCGATGATGCTGGTCACCATGGGCGCCATCCGCGCCATGAACCCGGTGCTGCGGCGCTCGGCCCGTGCCATGCGGCTGTCGCGGATGCAGACCCTGACTGCGATCCTGGTGCCGGCGACGGTTCCCGAAATCGTGACCGGCCTGCGCATCAGCTTCTCCATCACCCTTCTCGGCGTGATGGTCGGCGAGATGTTCGCGTCCAAGCGCGGACTGGGCTTCATGATCATGAACGGCATCAGCGTCAACGACACCGCGACGATGATGAGCGTCACCGTGCTGATCGGCCTGTTCGCCCTGGCGGTCAACAGTGCGCTGCTGGCGCTGGACAACCGGATGCACCGGGCCTCCTGACCCGCCCGGCCATCCGTTCGGCCATTCTTCGGCCTTCATCCGGCACTTCCGTCCACCTTCTTCCCGGCCGACGGCCCGTCCGGCGGAAAGGACCCTGCCATGCCCATCGAAACCGCCAAGCTGATCGACGTCCACGCCCATGTCCGGCTGGAGGCGACCAACGGCGCCGCCGGCGTCCATGGACCTGAGCATGGCGTCGACGAGAATGGCCAGCCCTGGTACCGCGTCGGCAACTACCGGCTGAGCGGCGTGCGCCACCTCAACAGTCCCTTCACTGATCCCGAGCTGCGGCTTCGCCGCATGGACCGGGCCGGCATCGATTTCCAGGTGCTGTCGGCCAGCCCGCTGAACTATTTCCACCACATCGACGTGCCCTCGGCCGTCTCCTTCTGCCGCCGTCACAACGACGCTCTGGCGGAACTGGTCGGGCGCCATCCCGACAGGCTGGGCGGGCTGGCCGCCCTGCCGATGCAGGATCCCTGCGCCGCGACGGAGGAGCTTGAGCGGTCCGTCACCGAGCTGGGCCTGTGGGGGGCGGCGACCGGCACCGAATTCGCGGGCGAGCCGCTGCACAGCCCGGAGTTCGACAGGCTTTACGACGCGTTCGTGAGGCTGGACGTGCCGCTGTTCCTGCATCCGGCGCCCGCCGGCATCGACGGGCCGCCCGGCGACCCGGCGCTGAAGCGCTTCGACCTCGACGTCATCATCGGATTCGCCGCGCAGGAAACCATCGCCGTCGCCACCCTGATCTTCGGCGGTGTGCTGGAGCGGCACCCCAAGCTGGACGTCTGGATCAGCCATGGCGGCGGTGCCGCCGTCTTCACCGCCGGACGGCTGGCGCAGGCCGGCATGAAGCGCCCCTGGGCCAGCCAGTCGATGAAGAAGGATGGCGCCTTCGAGGAGATGCTGTCGCGCCTGTGGTTCGACACGCATCTGAACGACGACCGCGCGCTGGCTCTGCTGACCCGGGTGGTGGGGCCGGACCGGCTGGTCTTCGGCACCAACTTCGCTGGCTGGGACCAGCCGGAGGACGGACACCACGGCGCCGTGTCGCCGGCCCTGGCCGGCAACGCCCGCCGCCTGCTGAGAAAAGACAAAGCCCATAAAGGAGGAACGCCATGACCATCACCCGTTTCCTGACCCGTGCGCTGGCGGCGGTGCCGCTGATCGGCGGCCTGCTGGCAGCGCCGCAGGCCCATGCGCTGGAGATCATGGCGTCCCATTACGGCGCCCTGCTGAACACCGCCCCGATCGCCGTGGCGCTGGAGCGGGGCGACTACAAGAAGAACGGCGTCGACGTCACCGACGTCATGAGTTCGGTCGGCGGTGGCACCGGCATCCGCAACATGGTGGGCGGCGGCCTCGGCTACGGCATCGTCAGCACATCCACCGCGCTGGCCGGCATCAGGCAGGGGATGGACATCCGCATCGTCCACACCGCGATCCGCCGGGTGGACGACCTGCTGTGGGTGACGCGGCCGGACAGCGGCGTTTCCTCGGTCAAGGATCTGGTGGGCCGGAAGGTCGGCATCACCGCACCGAAATCGTCGAGTGAGCTGATGGTCGTCATGGCCTTCGAGGCGGCGGGCTTCCCCGGCAAGGCCGACATCGTGGCGCTGGGATCCGTCGGCTCCGGACTGTCGGCGCTGGAGCAGGGCGGGGTGGACGCGGCGCTGATCCTGGAGCCTCTCTACAGCGCCCGCAAGGACCGCTATAAGGTCGCCTTCTCGCTGGAGAACCTGCCGTCGATGACGCCGACCGTCGGCGTCGCCACCGGCGATTTCATGCGCAAGAGCCCGGACCAGCTGCGCGGGCTGCTCGCCGCCTGGCGCTCGGCGGTGAACTTCATCTACGAGAATCCGGAGGAGGCCGCGAAGATGGTCGCCAAGCGTTACGGCGACACGCTGCCGGTGGAGGTCGCCACCACCTCGATGAAGCGCATGGCCGCGATCAAGTACTGGAGCCAGGGCGACTTCGACATGGACGGGCTGAACATCTGGGTCAAGGGCATGGAGCGCATGGGCGAATGGTCCGGCCCGGTGGATTGGTCGAAGGTGCTGGACAACTCCTTCCTCGCCGCCGACCTGCGCAAGTGACGGGGTATTCCGCCATGACCCAGAAAATCCCGGCCGCGGACGGCGCGCTGGCCGTCGTCATCGGCGGTGGCAACGGCATCGGCGAGGAGACCGCCCGCCTGATGGCGTCGCGCGGCTGGCGGCTGGCGGTCGCCGATCTCGACCCGGATGCAGCGGAGCGGGTGGCCGGGGAACTCGGCGGCGCCGCGCTGGCGCTCGACATCGCCGACGCTGTTGCGGTCGACCGGGCCGCTGCCGCCATCGAGGCGGCGCACGGTCCGGTCGGCGCGCTGGTCGTCGCCGCCGCGGTCTTCCAGCCGGTGCTGCCGCCGGCCGAGCTGCCGCTGGAGGTGTGGGAGCGCACGGTCCAGGTCAACCTGACCGGCACCTATTACGCCAACCGCGCCTTCGGCACCCGCATGGCGCGGCAGGGGCGGGGCAGCATCGTCAACATCGCATCGATCGCCGCCATCGGTTCGGTGCCGGTCCATGCCTATGCGTCGAGCAAGGCGGGCGTGGTCAGCCTGACGCTGAACCTTGCCGGGGAATGGGGGCGCGCCGGGGTGCGGGTCAACTGCGTCTCCCCCGGCTCCACCCTGGTGCCGCGGGTGGTGGAGCGGATCAGGTCGGGCCGCTATGCCGCCGACCCGGCCGAATTCACGGCGCTCGGCCGGATCGTCCAGCCGCGCGAGGTGGCGGAGAGCATCGAGTTCCTGGCCTCCGACCGCGCGTCGGCGATCACCGGAGTCAACCTGGTGGTGGACGCCGGATGGCACGTCGCCGGCACATGGGCGCAGTATGGCGGGGTCCGTCCGGCCCCGACCCCTGCTCCGGCGGCAGGGGGGGCGGCATGAACCCGCTGTCGCTCTCCTACTACACGGTGCCGGAACTGTCGCCGCCCGACATGGTGACGGTGGCGGCGGACCAGGGTTGCACCCATGTCGGGCTGCGCCTGCTGGGCGGCCAGCCCGACGGCGATCCGATGCCGCTGCTGGCGGCCCCCACCCTGCGGCGGGAGATGGTGCGGCGCATGGTCGACCGGGGCGTCACCGCGCTCGACGCCAACACCGCCCGCATCCTGCCGCATACCGACCTGGACGCCTTCCGTCCCTTCCTGGAGGCCGCGGCCGAACTGGGTGCCCTCCATGTGCTGGCCACCGGCGACGACCCCGACGAGGGACGGCTGGCCGCGCGACTGGGACGGCTGTGCGACGATGCGGCCGGCTTCGGCCTGACCGTGCAGTTCGAGTTCGTGTCCTGGATGAGCGTTCCGAGCGTCACCGCCGCCGCCCGCCTGGTGGGACGGGTGGCGCGGCCGAACATGGGCATCGCGCTCGATGCACTGCATTACGACCGGTCGGGCGGAACCCCGGCCGAGGTCGCGGCCGTCCCGCCCGGCCTGTTCGCCTACATGCATCTCTGCGACGCCCCCCGCGACCATGCATCCGACCGCGACTCCCTGCTGCACACCGCGGTGAAGGAGCGGCTGTTCCCGGGCGAGGGCGGCATCGACCTGATCGGCCTGCTGCGCACCCTTCCGCCCGGCCTGCCGCTCGCCCTGGAAATCCCGACCGCCACCCTTGCGCGGACGATGGACGCGCCGGCCCGCGTGGCCCGCGCGGTCGCCGCCGCCCGCCGCCTGCTGGCGGCGCTTTGACACCAGCCTTTCGCTCCCGCCGTTCGACGGCCTTCCGGAGGAGTCATCATGGTCGCCAGTCCTGAAACCGGTTCCGCAATCCGCGCCTGCGCCCAGGCGGCGATCCAGGCGATCGAGGTTCACGGTCACGACACCGCCCGCCTGACGGCGGCGCTACGCGAGCCGCTTGCCGTACTGACCGCCCGGCCCGATCTCTGCGCGGCCGGCGTGCCGCGCATCGGCAACCATGTCGCGAATTCGCAGTATCTCTACTACGACGGCGACCTGTCGATCCTGCTGTTCGAGCTGCCCGGCGGCCAACCGATCGCGGTCCACGACCACGGCAATTGGGAAAGCATGGCGATCTACCGGGGGCGGGTGCGGCACACCGTCTATGAGCGGCGCGACGACGGTTCGGTTCCCGGCAAGGCCGATCTGGCGGTGGTCGAGGATCGCGTGCTGGAGCCGGGCGACAGCGTGGTGATCGCCCCGCCGGCCGACATCCACGGCTTCATGGCGCTGGAGGACGGGAGCTGGGGCATCACCGTGGCGAGCGGCGCCTACAAGCCCGAACGCTGCTATTTCCAGCCCGAGGCCGGAACCGTCGTCAGCAAACGTCCGCGCGGCTGAATGCCCGCCGTCGTATCCGGAAAAGGAAGAACACACCGATGGATTTGGGACTGAAGGGCAGGGTCGCGCTGGTGCTGGGCGGCAGCCAGGGCATCGGAAGGGCGGCGGCGCTGGGGTTCGCGCGCGAAGGCTGTGCCGTCGCCATCTGCGGCCGTGATCCCGGACGGCTGGAGGATACCCGGGCGCTTCTGGAAGAGACAGGCGCGCGGGTGCTGGCGATCCGCGCCGACGTCGGCGATGCGGATGCCGTGGAGCGGCTGGCCGGGAAGGTCGCCGAGGCATTCGGCACGGTCCACATCCTGGTCAACAACGCTGCCGGTCCGAAGCCCGGTTCCTTCGACGGGCTGAGCGATGCCGATTGGGAGGATGCCTTCCGCCTCACGTTGATGTCGGCGGTCAATGCCACCCGCGCCGTGCTGCCCCACATGCGGCGGCAGCGCTGGGGACGGATCGTCAACATCAGTTCCTATTCCATCAAGCAGCCGATCGGCGAATTGATGCTGTCCAACAGCCTCCGGCTCGGGGCGCTTGGCTGGGCGAAGACCATGGCGACGCAGCTTGCGCCGGACGGCATTCTCGTCAACACCGTCTGTCCCGGCTGGACGGCGACCGACCGGATGACCCAGGTGGTCGGCGCCCGCGCCGCAGCGCAGGGCCGCAAGGCAGAGGAGACGGCCGCCGGCATCGCCGCCGCCATTCCGCTCGGCCGTTTCGCCCGGCCGGAGGAGATCGCCGACCTTATCGTCTTCCTGGGCTCCGAGCGCGCCAGCTATCTGACCGGCACCGCCATCCCGGTGGACGGCGGCATCGTGCAGAGCACGCTGTGATGAATGCAGAGCACGCTGTGATGGGTGCGGAGCGCACCGTGCCGTCGGCCCCCTTCACGTCCAACACCCCCTTTCCCGGGAGGATCACATGACCAAGACTGCTCTGGTGACCGGAGCCGGCGGCGGGCTGGGCGCGGCCATCGCGCGCCGTCTGGCCGGCGAGGGCTATCGCGTGGCGCTGCTCGACCTCGATGCCGCCGGGTTGGAAACCGAGGCTGCGCGCATTCCCGGCGCATTGGCCTTCACTGCCGATGTAACCGACGAGGCGCAGGTCGAGGCGGTGGTGGCCGCGATGGCGGAAGCCTTCGGCGATGGTCCCGACGTGCTGGTCAACAATGCCGGCATCGTCCGCTTCGGCGACATACTGGACCACAGCGTCGCCGATTTCCGGCGTGTGGTGGACGTTAACCTGACCGGCACCTTCATCGTCACCCGCGCCGTGGCGCGGCGGATGGCGGAGCGCGGGTCGGGGGCGATCGTCAACATCACCTCGTTGAACGCGGTCGCCCCCAGCCCCGATGCCGGGGCCTATCCGGCCACCAAGGCGGCCGTCGCGCTGCTGACCGAGCATCTGGCGCTGGCGCTGGCACCGCGCGGCGTGCGGGTCAACGCGGTGGCCCCCGGCTTCATCGATGCCGGCATGTCGGCGCCGATCTATGCCGATGCGGAGGTGCGCGCGGTGCGCGGCCGCGCCGTGCCGGCCCGGTCGCTCGGCACCGCCGACGACGTCGCCGACGCGGTGCTGTTCCTGGTCTCCGACCGGGCGCGCTACATCCACGGCCAGCATCTGATGGTCGACGGCGGCGTGTCCTTCAGCCTGAAGATGCACCTGCCCCGTCGCGCGCCGGCGGCCAAGCCGTCGGCGGGCGGTCGATGAGCGGGGCGATCCGCAACCTGATCCTGACCGGAGGCATCGGCCACCCCTTCGCCGACGCAACCCCGGCGCTGGAGGGCGTGCTGGCCGAAGCGGGGGTCGTCTCCACCGTCACCGACGACATCGAGGGTGGGCTCCAGGCGCTGGGGCAGGGCGGTTTCGACCTGCTCACCGTCTACGCGCTGCGCTGGCGGATGCTGGGCAGCGAGAAATACGCCCCGCACCGCGAGCGCTGGGCCTTCTCGCCGTCACAGGACGGCCGGGAGCGGCTGTCGCGCTTCGTCACCGGTGGCGGCGGGCTGTTGGGCCTGCACACCGCCCTGATCTGCTTCGACGATTGGCCGGAGTGGAAGGATTTGCTCGGTGGTGCCTGGGTCTGGGGCCGATCCGCCCATCCGCCGCGTGGGTCCGTGACCCTGGTCCCCACGGCCCAACGGCATCCCCTCACCGCCGGCCTGTCGCCCTTCGCCCTGACCGACGAAGCCTATGGCGACTTCGATCTCGCCGCCGATGTCGAGCCCCTGGCGACTGTGGCGCCGGAAGGCGGGAAGGCCTGGCCCGCCTTGTGGGCGCGCGAGGTCGGCCGGGGCCGTGCGGTCGCCGACACGCTGGGCCACGACCGCGCGGCCCTGGAACACCCGCAGCACCGCCAAATCCTGACGCGCGCCGCCCTCTGGGCCTGCCGCCGCCCGTTCTGAAACCCAGTCCGATCCGCAAGGAACCGATCCCATGACCAGCCTCCATGCGCAAGCCTCCGCCTCCTCCGCCGTCTCCTCCGCAATATTCCGGCCGTTGGACGGCATAATCGGGGCGGAGACCGATATGCTCGACCTTTCCCGGCCGCTCGACGATGCGGCGGCCGACGCGGTGCGCGCGGCCTTCCGTGACCATCACCTGCTGGTGATCCGCAACCAGTCGCTGGACAAGGAGCGCATGTACCGGTTCGCGGAGCTGTTCGGCCCGATCGAGAGCCACATGATCCGGCTGGCCGACGGGTCGAAATGGGACGCGGTCCACACCATCACCAACCTGGACGCCGTCGGCAACCCGGTGGCCAAGCCCTTCATCAGCTCCAACTATTTCTGGCACACCGACAAGTCCTTCCTGAGGGAGCCGTCGCTGCTGACGATGCTTCAGGCGGTGGAGCTGCCGCCGAACGGCGGCGACACGCAATTCGCCGACATGACCGCGGCGTACGACGCCTTGCCGGAGGCGACCCGTCGGCGGATCGAAGGACTGAAGTCGGTGCAGAGCCTGGAGTTCATGCGCCGCTACACCGGCAGCGCCCCGCCGACCGAAGAGGACATCGCCGCAGCTCCGCCCATTGCCCATCCGTTGGTCCGCATCCATCCGGAGACCGGCCGCAAGAGCTTGTATATCGGCATGTACAGCTCCCACATCGAGGGCCTGCCGGAGGAGGAGGGGCGCGCCCTGCTGGAGGAGTTGCTGGAGCACGCGACCCAGGACCGGTTCGTCTATACCCACCGCTGGAAGCATGGCGATCTGGTGTTCTGGGACAACCGGTGCCTGCTGCACCGCGCCACGGCCAACTACGAGATGGGCAAGCACCGCCGTGTGTTGATGCGCGTGGTGGTGAAGGGCACCGTGCCGGAGTGACAGGCGGCGGCGGTTGGTCCATGGCCAGTTGCCGCACCCGCGGTCCGGCGCCCGTCGGACCGCATGAGCGAGCGTGGGCGGATCGGCTCGCAGCGGGCCGTGCGGTACGGCCGCCGGTGGACTCTGTCCTGAAAGCAAATTGTATGCCAAAATCTGGCTTACCCCTTCATCCCGCTGGGGTGCGTAGCGATGGCTCCTGTTGCAGAAGGTCACTTCCCTTTTCGGTGAAGAACAGGTGGATCTCTTCGGCAACGAGGTCCGGCAACTCCTCGGCAAGGTAATGGCCCCCCGGCAAGCTGCGGCCTGAGACGTCCACGGCGCGCTTGCGCCATTCGGCCAGCGCATCGAAGCATCGCTCGATCACCCCATGCTCGCCCCACAGCACACGTAGCGGGCATTCGACCCTTGCGCCACCGTCCTCCTCGTCATGTCGAAGGTCGATGGTCGCAGCCGCCCGGTAATCTTCGCAGGACGCGTGGATGGTCTCCGGTGTCCAGGCGGCCAGATATTCCGCAAGGGCCTCCGGCGTGAAGGGCGACAGACCGGCGCTGCCGGAGCCGCATTTCTTCAACCAATAGAATCGTGGATCGCCACCGATCATGCGCTCCGGAAACGGGGCGGCCTGGCACAGGAAGAACCAGTGCCAATAGGCCTGCGCGAAGGCATCGGTGGTGTCCGCGTACATCTCCCGCGTTGGCGCGATGTCCAGCAGGACGGCGGCGGCGACCCGGCCGGGATGGTCGAGCATCAGCCGGTGCGCCACCCGCGCGCCGCGGTCGTGGGCGGCGATCAAGAACCGATCGTACCCCAACGCTGCCATCACCTGCACCATGTCGGAGGCCATGGCCCGCTTGGAATAGGGCGCATGATCGGGCGCGGTCGCCGGTTTGGCGGATTGGCCGTAGCCGCGCAGATCCGCCACCACCAGCGTGTGACGGTCGCGCAGCCGCTCCGCCACCTTGTGCCACATGGCGCCGGTCTGCGGGTAGCCGTGAAGCAGCAGCAGCGGCGTACCCTGGCCGCTGCGGCGGACCCGGATGCGGGCGCCTTCGGTCGGCATCTCGAAATCGTCGAAACCGTCGAACATCATGACGGAGCCCCTTGATCGGTTTGGAATGCCCGATCCTGGACCGGTAACAGGCCGAGCGGCGACGCGGTTTCATTGAACAATCAAACCCGTTCAATCTGTCCGCCGTCGGGCGGGTAGGATGACGGCACGCTTCAGCCGCGCTTCCAACCGAAACAGAGGCCGTCCATGCCATTGCCAGCGCTCCTTCCGCCATACGCTCCCGACCGCCCGGGGCCGCGCACGCTCTATGACAAGCTGCTCGACGCGCACACCGTCTGTTCCCTGGGCGAGGGGGAGCGGCTGCTCTACGTCGACCTGCACGTCATGAACGAATACACCAGCCCACAGGCCTTCACCGGCCTGCGCGAGGCCGGGCGCCGGCCATGGCGGCCGTCGATCACGTCAACCCGACGACGCCGCAGCGGACGGAGGAGGTGGCGGACGAGGGGGCTGCCGGTCAGATCCGTTATCTGCGGCGCAACTGTGCCGACTTCGGGATCGAACTGATCGATCTCATGGACCCGCGGCAGGGCATCGAGCATGTGGTGGTGCCCGACCTCGGCCTCGCCCAGCCGGGAATGACCATTCTGTGCGGCGACAGCCACACCACGACCTACGGAGCCTTCGGCGCGCTCGGCTACGGCATCGGCACGTCGGAGGTGGAGCATGTGCTGGCGACGCAGACGGTGGTCCACCGGCGATTGGCTCCGATGCGGGTGATCCTGGACGGCATGCCGGAGAAAGGGGTCGGCGCCAAGGATCTGGTCATGGCGGTGATCGCCTCCCTCGGCGCCGACGGGGCGGCCGGCCACGCCGTGGAATTCGCCGGTGAGGCCATCCGTGCGCTGGGCATGGAAGGGCGGATGACCATCTGCAACATGGCGGTGGAGTGCGGTGCGCGGGTGGCGCTGATCGCTCCGGATGCCGTCACCGCCGACTATGTCCGCGGCCGCCCGCGGGCACCGTCCGATACCGACTGGGAGCGGGCGGTGTCGCTGTGGGCCGGGTTCCACAGCGACGAGGGCGCTCCCTTCCTGCGGGAAGTCCGCTTCGACGCGGCGGCCTTGCGGCCGCTCGTGACCTGGGGGACCAGCCCGGACCAGGCCGTGGCGGTCGACGGTGCCGTTCCGGATCCCGGCAGCGAAGCCGACCCCACCCGCCGCCGCGCCATGGAGCGCGCGCTGGAGTACATGGGGCTGGCCCCCGGCACGCCGGTGGGGGACATCGCCATCGACCACGCCTTCATCGGCTCCTGCACCAACGCCCGCATCGAGGATTTGCGCGCTGTGGCGAGCGTGGCGAAGGGACGGCGGGTGGCTCCGGCGGTCCGCGCCATGGTCGTGCCGGGATCGGGGGCCGTGCGGCGGCAGGCGGAAGCCGAGGGCATCGACCGCGTGCTGATCGCAGCCGGCTTCGAATGGCGCCAGCCGGGCTGCTCGATGTGCCTCGCCATGAACGACGACGTGCTTCCGGACGGGGCGCGCTGCGCCTCCAGCACCAACCGCAACTTCGAGGGCAGGCAGGGCCGTGGCGCCCGCACCCATCTGATGAGCCCCGCCCTCGTCGCCGCCTCGGCGATCGCCGGCCGCCTGTGCCACCCGCGAGATCTTCCCTGACCAGACTGGCCTGACCCGACCGGAGACCATGCCCATGGAGCCTTTCACCACCGTCACCGGAACCGCCGCCGCCATTCCGCTGCCCAACATCGACACCGATGTGATCATGCCCAAGCAGTTCCTGAAGGGAATCGATCGCAGCGGCCTCGGTGAGGGCGCCTTCCATGACCTGCGTTTCGACGCCGCGGGGCGGGAGCGTCCCGAGTTCGTCCTCAACCGGCCGGGTTGGCGCGACGCCGCCTTCCTGGTGGTCGGACCCAACTTCGGCTGCGGCTCCAGCCGTGAGCACGCGGTGTGGGGGCTCAAGCAGCGTGGCGTGCGTGCCCTGCTGGGCACCAGCTTCGCCGGCATCTTCTTCGACAATTGCGCCCGCAACGGCCTGCTGGCGCTGACGCTCGATCCCACCACGGTCACCATGCTGATGGAGGTGGCGGCGCAGCCCGAGCCGGCAGGGTTGACCGTCGATCTGGCCGGCGGCACCATCGCGACATCCGATGGCCGCTGCTGGAGCTTCGCCATCGATGCCGGCCGCCGTGAGGCGCTGCTGCACGGCCGCGACCACATCGCGACCACCTTGACCCGTACCGAATCCATCACCGACTTCGAGGCCGGGCACCGCATGCGGGTCCCTTGGCTGCCATAGCGGCCTGACGGCCCCCCGCTACCTTCCACAGAGGTCGCCGACCGAGTTCGCCGCCGTGTTTGGGTTTCATGCGTTCAATATGAAACGCATGAAACCCTAACCCTTGTTTGGCGATCGGATTCACGCTTCAAATCGATCCCGATCTTACGCGATCCGATCTAAACTCGGCGCCCGTCGCCTCGCCTCCAGCCGGAAGAGCCGCCCCTTGGAACTGCGTCAGGTCCGTTGCTTCGTCGCAGTCGCTGAGGAACTGCATTTCCGCCGCGCCGCCGAGCGGGTGGCCATGGCACAGGCGGCGCTGTCGCATCAGGTCCGCCTGCTGGAGGCGGAGCTGGGCTGTCCATTGCTGTTCCGCACCACGCGGCAGGTCAGCCTGACCGCTGCCGGGGTGGCCTTCCTGACCGAGGCGCGGTTGCTGCTGGAGCAGGCGGAGCGTACCGTCCGGGTGGCGCGGGCGGCGGCGGAGGGCGGTGGCATCCTGCGTATCGGCGGTATCGACGAAGCGCTGGTGGCGGTTCTGCCACCGGTGCTCGCCCGCCTGCGCGCCGAGCATCCGACGCTGCGCATCACCCTGACCGAGGGCAGTTCTGCCGAGCAGGAGGCGGACCTGATCCGCCAGCGGATTGATCTGGCGTTGCTTCGGCCCCCGGTGACCGACCCCGACATTGCCTGCGTCCGCCTGTTCGACGAGCCGTTCATCGCCGCGTTGCCGGAGGCGCTGACGGCCGAGGCCGGCGACGCCCTGTCCTGGGCATGGCTGGCCGCACAGCCCTTCATCGGTTACCCGAAGCACAGCCGCCCATTGCTGCACGACCTGACCGCCCGGCAGTTCGAGGCGCAGGGCTACCGCCCGCAGGCGGTGCAGGAGGTGACGGAGAAGCTGACCATGCTGCAGCTGGTTGGGCAAGGGCTCGGCATCGCTCTTGTGCCACATTGGGTTTCGCGCTTCGTCCTGCCCGGCGTGGTTTACCGGCCGTTACCCGATGCCGCCCCGGTACTGGCCTTTGGCATGGCATGGCGCAAGCGCGATCCGTCACCGGCGCTGGCCACTGTGCGCGCGGCCATTCATGCGGACATCGGGCACGGTTGAGTGCCTGTTCCTGGCAGACGTTTCCCTGCCGGGGCCGGTGCCGGAAAAATTGGCGGTGCCCCCGTGAGGAGAGCGACGTGCCCGGCCTTGCCGCTTCGGGCCAGTGTGCAGACCGGAGCGGCCGGCCGGCTGCCGGTCAGGTGTTCGACCAGCCGCCGTCGATGGCGACCGCCTGCCCGGTCATGAAGGAGGACTCATCGGAGGCTAGGTAGACGGCGAGTTTCGCCACCTCCTCCGCGGTTCCCAGCCGGCCCATCGGCTGACGGGCGATGAAGGCGGCGCGCGCGGTGTCGTAGTCGCCCAGAGCCCGCATGCGGTCATGCAGCGACGGGCTGTCCACCGTACCCGGACAGATGGCGTTCACGCGGATGCCGCGGGTGACGTAATCGGCGGCGACCGACTTGGTCAGGCCGATCACCGCGGCCTTGGTGGTGCCGTAGATGAAGCGGTTCGGCGCCCCGATGATGGAAGAGGCGACCGACGACATGTTGACGATGGAGCCGCCGCCCGCCTCCAGCATCCCCGGCAGGAAGGCGCGGATCATGCGGTACATCGACCGGACATTCAGCGTGACGGCGAAGTCGAAATCATCCTCGCTGCAATCCAGCACCGTTCCGGCATGGACATAGCCGGCGCAGTTGAACAGCACCGACGGGGCCGGAATCTCCGCCGCGAATGCCCGGATCGCCGCCGGGTCACAGACGTCGAGGCGGCGGGTGGCGATGCCGGCCACACCGTCCAGCTCCGCCAGCAGGCCTTCGTTGATGTCGGTCGCCACCACGCTGGCGCCCTCTTCCGCGAAGGCCAGGGCGGCGGCCCGTCCCATTCCCTGCGCCGCCGCGGTGACGACGGCGGTCTTCCCCTGCAATCTGGCGGTCATGGCTGCGTACTCCCCCCTCGATGTCCGGCCCGGTCGAGGGGCTGCCGGCCGCGTCGGGGTTTCCCACGTTGAAACGACGTCGGTCCCGCTCACGCTGGCCCCCTCTCCTGTGCGGGCGTCGTTCTATTCTACAAATGATTCTCCGGTTTCACTCGAAAAACAATGCCGGTTCGTCAAGGACAGGCGTCGGCGAAGGCCGCCAGATCGGCGTCGAAGCGGTCGGATGCCTCCCAGAAGGGCATGTGGCCGACTTCCGGGTAGAGGCGCAGCCCGGCGTTCCGGGCCTGCCGCACGGTGTGCTGCGCCATCGCCGGGCAGATCACCGCATCGTCCTCGCCATGTATCGCGAGCACTGGAATGCCGAGCCCGCGCAAGGTGCCGTCGTAGTCCGCCGGCCGGCCAGCCAGCGCGCGCCGCACCGCCGGAGATGTCAGGGCGGTGGAGGCCCGCATCGCCGTCGCGTCCTCGTCCGGCAATGGCAAGTGGGTGCAGCGGGCGACGAACTCCGCGGCGGCGGCATCCGCAGTCGCCGGGTCCTCGTGTCCCATCGCCGCCATCAGTGCGGCGGCCGGCCCGACGCAGGCGGGCGCGAGCGTGCTGGTGGCGCCGACCATGACGAGACCGCCGACCGCCCCATCGCCATGGCGTGTCAGATAGTCCAGCGCGATCCGCCCGGCATAGGACCAGGCGACCAGGATGGGGCGGTGGAGGCCGAGCCCGTCGATCACCGTCCGCACCTCGTCGGCCCACAGCGCCGGATCGCGGTAGGCGGTTGCTTCCGCCGGCTTGCCGGAACGGCCGTGGCCGCGGTTGTCGTAGGTCACCAGCCGCAGCCGCTCCGCCATCGTCCCGCCGGTCTGTCGCCGCCAGCATCGATGCGATTGCGAGAAGCCGTGGATCAGCAGCACGTCCCGCCCGCTCGACGGGCGGCGCCAGTCCTGCACCGCCAGCCCGACCCCGTCGGGGGTGGTCAGGGCGACGGAGTGGCCCTCCGGGGGGCGGCCCGGCCCGTCAGGCGGCGACATAGCGCTCGACCGGCCCGACGATCCGGCCGCCCAGGATGGGGACGCAATCGGGCGGAAATTCCTGGACCACACTCATGTCCCGCTGCGCCAGTTCGCCCAGGAAGCGGTCGAGGGACTCCATCGCCCCGGTGTCGAGGTCGTGCAGCACGACCAGTGGCCAGCTTTGCCGCCCGCACATGTCGAGTGCGCGGTCGACCCAGCCCTTGGGATCGTCCCAGTCGCGGGGAACCACGTTCCACAGCACGCAGGTGAAGCCGCCGGCCACCAGATAATCGAGCGCCCGGCGGCTGAACAGCGTGTCGTTCAGGGCGCCCAGCGCGCCGGACGGACGGAACAGCGGCGCCGGCTCGGAGAGCGGGCCGATCAGATCCTGTGCCTTGCCGATTTCCCAGGCCGGCAGGTCGGGGTTCGTGCTCATGCCCAGCGGCATGATGTGGCTGTAGGTGTGGTTGCCGATGGCGTGTCCCTCCGCACGCGCCCGTTCGCACAGCGCGCGGCGGCCGGGATCGCGCAGCCGCTCGCCGACCACGAAGAAGGTGGTGGCGATGCCATGGCGGGCCAGCACGTCAAGCACCTGCGGCGTGGCGTCCGGATCGGGGCCGTTGTCGAAGCTCAAGGTGACTTTCTTCATCCTGGCGACCTCCGTTTCCTCAAGACGCATCCGCCGGCCCGTGCGCCGGCCCGCGCGTCGCCTTGTCCCGGCCGCGCCCTGCGATCCATCGCTTCTCGATGGCCTGCACCGCGAGGTCGAACCCGATCGCCAGCGCCAGGATCAGGATGATGGCGGCGAAGACGCCGGGACTGTTCAACTGTGTTCGATACTTGGACAGCAGGAAGCCGATGCCGGCGCTGGACATCATCATCTCGGCGACCACCACCCCGACGATCACCAGCGCGCCCCCCAGCCGGAACGAGGCCAGCACGGTGGGGACGGATGCCGGCAAAGTCACCCACAGGATCTGCTGGAGGCGGGTCGCGCCCATGCTGCGGGCGGCCTGGGTGAGCTGGCGGTCGATGGTCTGCGCGCCGGCGGCCGTCCCCAGCACCGTCGGCAGCAGTCCGTAGACGCTGGCGAACACCACCTTGGACGTCGACCCGATGCCGAACCATGCGGTGAACAGCGGGTAGAGCACCACCAGCGGCACCGCGAACAGCGCCGACACCACCGGCAGAAGTGCCTTGCGCACCGCCAGGGTGCTGCCGACCCACAGGCCGAACAGGATGCCGAAGCCGCAGGCGAAGACCAGCGCCATGCCGACCTCCTGCAGCGTCACCAGCATCTGGAGCGCGAAGTCGTCGGCCTGGGCCACCAGCACCGTCAGCGTGCTGCTGAGCGACGGCAGGAAGAGGCGCGGCACCAGCCCGAGCCGCGGCACGATCTCCCAGGCGGCGATGACCCCGGCGATGATGGCGTAGCGGCAGATCCGCGCCTTGGCCTCCAGGCTCATCCCGGCGGCCGCGCCGCGGTCGCGCGGGATGTGGGTCACACTTTGATCATATGCCATATCGCCTCACGCAGCTCTGCGAACCGTGGTTGCGCCATCATGTCGAGCGACCGCGGGCGCGGCAGGTCGATGACGACGCGGTCGAGGATGCGGCCGGGACGCCCCGACAGGACCAGCACCTCGTCGGACAGGTAGATCGCCTCGCTCAGCCCGTGGGTCACGAAGACGATGGTCTTGCGCGCCTTCTCCCAGATGCGCAGAAGCTCGTCGCCCATGGTGATGCGGGTTTGCTCGTCCAGCGCGGCGAAGGGCTCGTCCATCAGCAGGATCGGCGGATCCTGGACGAGGCCGCGTGCGATGGACACGCGCTGCTTCATGCCGCCGGACAGCTCGTGCGGCAGGCTGTCGGCGAAGCGGTCGAGCCCGACCAGCGCCAGCGCCTCCTCCGCCTTCTCGCGCCGGACCGCCTTGTCGACGCCGCGCAGGAACAGCGGGAACTCGACGTTGCGGCGGGCGGTCAGCCAGGGGAACAGGCTGGCGTCCTGGAAGACGACGCCGACGCGGGTGGGATCCGGCCTGTTAAGGGGCCGGCCGCCGACGGCGATCGTGCCCTCGCTCGGCGTCAGCAGCCCGGCCAGCATCATCAGCAGCGAGGACTTGCCGCAGCCGCTCGGCCCGACGATGGAGAGGAATCGGCCGGCGGAGACGCCGAAGGCGATGTCCTTCAGCGCCTGCGTCGTCTTGCCGTTGACGCTGTAGCTGTGGTTGAGGTCGCGGACCTCCAGCGTCTTGCCGGCGTCGGCTGCCGGATGGTCGGGCCCGACCAGCGACATGGTGGAGCCGTGCCGTTTCCGGATGGACGCCGCGGCTTGGGTCATGCGGGGCATCACAGTCAGTTCCTCCAGTGTTCGCACTTGGCTTCGACGTAGCGGATCGCCTCGTTGAAGCCGATGGCCAGGACCGAGACGAAGAGCACCATCGCCAGCAGCTCCTTGATCTGGAAGCCCAGGCCCCAGACACCGATGGCGTTGCCGATTCCCTCGCGGGACGCGTACATCTCGGCCAGAAGGATGCCGGTGAAGTTGAAGATCATCGCCACGCGCACCGCTTCCAGCAGGACCGGCGTCATGCTCGGAAGATAGACGAAGAGGATCTTCTGCATCGTCGACGCATCCAGGGAGCGGGCGACGCGCAGCTGGTCCTCGCGCACCGATTCCACTGCCGAAAAGGTCGTCATCATCACGATGAAGACGGTGGAGAAGACGCCGAAGGCGACCTTCTGCCAGAAGGCGATGCCGAGGATCAGGATGAAGATCGGCAGGAAAATCGATTTCGGGATGCTGAAGACGAAGAAGATCAGCGGCTTGAAGATCAGCGAGGCGAGCCGGCTTTCCTGGACCAGCACCCCAAGCAGCGCGCCCAGCGGCAGCGCGATGGCGAAGGCCGTCAGCGTCTCCAGCAGCGTCAGCTGGACCTGCTGCCAGAAGTCCGCCGTCGCCGCCATGGCGCCGAGGGTGGCGGCGACTTGGGAAAAGGGCGGCAGCAGGCGCTCGTCCACCCAACCCAGCCGTGGCGCCGCTTCCCAAAGGGCCAGGAAGGCGGCTCCCGCCGCCCCGTAGCCCGTGACCGCGCCGCGCGTCGCCATCGCCGGGCTCAGCGCGCGACAGCGACGGGCGTGAAGGAGCTGTCGAACAGCGTGGCCGCATCCAGCTCCTTCTTGCCGCTGGAGTAGAGGTTCAGCGTCTCCTGGACCAGTTCCCGGGTCATCGCGCCGTCGTCGGACAGGTGGCCGAAGGTGCTGGCGTATTCCTGCTTGGCGACCTCGACGGAGACGCCGTCGTATTTGGCGAGCTGCGGGATGACGGCGTCGGGATTTGCCTTGATGTAGGCGACGCCTTCGAACAGGGCGGTCAGCGCCCGCTTCAGCGCGTCCTTGTGCTTGGCGGCATAATCGTCATCCGCCGCCCAGCCGGCCTCGAGATGGGGCGGCATGGCGTCGCCGAAGTCGGTCAGCACCCGGCCGTTGCCGTCGATGGCGACCTGATAGCTGAGCGGCGGATAGATCACTACAGCGTCCAGGTTGCCGCTTATCAGGTTGGGGACGAGGCCGGCACCGCCGACCGGGATGGCGATGAAATCGATGCCGTACTTCTTCTTCACCCAGCTGGAGAGCAGGTCGGTGTTGGACCCGGCCGAGGTGATGCCGACCTTGCGCTTGGCCAGATCGGCGACGGTCTTGATGTCGCTCTTGGGCGGAACCATGATCTGCCAGCCGAAGTTCCGGGTCGCCAGCATGGCGACCATCTTGACGTTCACGCCGGCCTCGCGCCCCTCGCCGACGATGCTGGGATTGCTCGACATCAGGTCGGCGGCTCCCGCGGCGATGGCGGTCAGGGCTTCCGAGCCGCTCTGGTAGACGGTCAGCTCGGCCTTGATGTCATGCTTCTTGAAGAAGCCCTGCTGCTGGGTGAGTTCCGCCACGAAGGAGGGGAACCAGGCCTTGGTGGACAGGCCGATGCGGATCGTATCCGCCGCATGGCCGGTGCCGGTCAGCAGTGCCGTCGTCGCCACCGCGGCCAGCAGGGCGAGCCCGGTGTTCCGGAATTTCGTGAAGCCCGTCTTCATCTCGTTTTCCTCCCGTTCTTGTTGATCAGGCCGCCGGCCAGCGGCCTGGGGCGTCGGACGCCAGTTGAGCGCGGATGGCCGCGCCATGTTCGTCCAGCGTCGGTGGCGGCAGGACCTGCAGGTCCGGCTCGCCGTCGATCGTGTAGGGTGGGCGTACCGTGCGGAAGCGGCCCATCACCGGATGCTCGGCCTCCACGGTCAGCCGCAGATGGACCGCCTGCGGGTCGTCGAGCGCTTCGTCGGAGTCGTAGGCGGCGGAATGGGGCACGCCCTGCTTTTCCAGCATCGCGCACCATTCGGCGCGTGGGCGACCCGCGAACAGCGGCGCCAGGATGTCGATCAGCACGTCCTGGTTCGCGATGCGCGCCGGGCGTTCGGCAAAGCGCGGGTCGCCGAGCAGATCCGGCCGCCCCACCACCTCGGTCAGCCCCTCCCAGAACTTGACGGGAGAGGACAGATGGATGGCCAGCCAGCGGCCGTCGGCGCAGGCGAAGGTGTAGGATTGCGACACCTTGGGACGGCTGAGCGGCCCCATCACCTCGCCCGCGCTGAAATAGTGGGTGAAGCTGTCCAGGTTGAAATGGGTCATCGCCTCCAGCATGGAGATGTCGATCACCCGGCCCTGTCCGCTCGTGGCGCGTTGCAGCAGCGCCGCCATGATGCCGAGCGCCGCATACTGGCCGGTCACCGCGTCGGCGATGGCCGGCCCGATGACGCGCGGGCGGTCGGGTGGCGTCAGCAGGCGCAGGTAGCCGGCTGCGGCCTGGGCCACCGTGTCGAAGGCCGGGCGGTCGCGGTAGGGTCCGGTGCGGCCGAATCCGGAGATGGCGCAATAGACCAGCCGCGGGTTGGCCGCGCGGAGCTGCTCGGGGCCGAATCCCATGCGTTCGGCGATCCCGGGGCGGAAATTCTGGATGAAGACGTCGGCCCCGGCGATCAGACCGTCGAAGGCGGCGCGGTCCTCCGGCTTTTGCAGGTCGAGGGCGATGGAGCGCTTGTTGCGGTTGTAGGTCTGGAAATGCGGCGAGTAGAGGCCGCCCTTGAAGGCGCGGAACGGGTCGCCGTCGCCTGGGCGCTCCACCTTGATGACGTCGGCGCCGAGGTCGGCGAGGTGCATGCCGGCGGCGGGGCCGGTGATGTAGGTCCCCATCTCCACGACGCGGATGTCGGCGAGCAGTTTGGTCATGGCCGTCACTCCGCCTTGCCGGCTGTTTCGGACGACGGGCGGCCGTCATAGCCGATCGCCTGATCGGCCTGATGGGACATGATGAAGCCGATGGGACGCCGCGCCTCCTCGAACAGGTGGGCGACCAGACCGGCGCACCGCGCCAGCAGCGGGATGCCCTTCATCGCCTCCAGCGGCCAGCCGGCATCCAGCATCACCGCGGGGATCGCGCCCGACACGTTCATGGGCAGCGGGCGCCCGAAGATGCCGGCGCCGAGCGCGTCGAGGGTCTTCAGGACGGCGACATGCCTGCCGGCTATGCCGGCCTCCTCGGCGACCGCGATCAGCCGGTGGGCGCGCGGGTCGCCGCCGCTGTGCTGCGGGTGTCCCAGGCCGGGAACCTTCCGCCGCGACGCCTTCATCGCCTCCAGGCTGCGGGCGCAGACCGCCGCCGGCTCGGCACCGGACGCCTCGATTTCCTGCACCAGCTCGGCCAGGTAGCGGCCGGCCACCTCCGAGCTGCCGGCAACCACGCTGCCCATGCCGAGCAGGCCGGCGGCCATCGCGCCCTGCCACGCCTCGGGCGCCGCCGCCAGCGTCATGCGGGCGGCCTGCACGCTGGGCACCAGCCCATGTTCGGCGAGCGAGACGAGGCAGGCGTTTGTCACCGTCCGCTGTGCCGCGCTCGGCCGTTCGCCGGTCACCAGCAGCCAGAAATGGTCCACGAAATCGACGACGCCAATCAACTCGGAGCAGAGGTCGAAGCCGCGGACGGTGATGCTGTCGGCATCCGATGTCGCGATGGCGCTGAAGGCATTGTCCTGCTTCCCGATTCTCAACGGACCGCTCCCGGTAAATTTTTTCTCATAGCGAAAATTCTTTCGCTTATCGGCTATCGAGTCAAGGAAAATGATTGTCGAACGAACGAATCATTGCGACGGTGCGACCGGCCGATGGCTGTGCCCGCTCCCGATCACGACACGGGAACCGGGCCAAGATTTCGGAATGCGAAAACTCTTGATCGGAAATGATCGGGGGCGTTAGCTTCCGCCTTTCCTTCCGGTCTTGCCTCCCAGCGGGGGAGGGCCGGCGGCGAACACGGACGCGCATCAGGCGGGGATGGATTTGGACGATTCGGAAAAGCCCGCGGAGTTCGTCGAAGGGCTCGCCAAGGGCCTGGCGGTCATCGAGGCGTTCGATGCCGAGCATGGCGAGATGACGCTGAGCGAAGTGGCGCGCCGGATCGACGCGTCACCGTCCTCGGCGCGGCGGTCCCTGCTGACGCTGATGGCGCTGGGCTATGTCGGGCAAAAGAACAAGCGCTTTCACCTGCGGCCCAAGGTGATGGCGTTGGGGTCGGCCTACTATGTCTCCGCCCGGATCGAGGAATTGCTGAAGCCGGAGCTGAAACGGATCGTCGACACCTATGGCGATGCGTCCTCCGTCGGGACGCTCGACGGGCCGGACCTGATCTACATCGCGCATGTCTCGGTCCAGCACGCGCGCCGCGCGTCCGCGGTGATCGGCGCCCGCTATCCCGCCCATGCCACCTCGCTGGGCCGCGTTCTGCTGGCCGGCCTGCCGGACGCGGCATTGGACGATTATCTGGAAAAGATGACGCCCCGGGCACTGACCCGCCACACGGTCACCGACAAGGACGCGTTGCGAGCCATCATCCTGCAGGCCCGGGCCGACGGTTACGCGACCACCGTCGACCAGCTCGACTACGGCATCACGGCGCTGGCGGTGCCGATCCACGGAGCCGGCAACGAGGTCGTCGCCGCGGTAAATTCATCGGGCTACACCGGGCTGCTGACGCCGGAGAAGCTGGTCGAGGAGCGGCTGTTCGCCCTGCGCGCGGCGGCGACGGCGATCTCTGCCACCATCGCCCGCTACCCGGTCCTGTCGGCGGCCATCGGCCCCTGACATCAGGGTTCCCGTCCGCTCCTACTCCAGCAGGGACAGGGGCAGGGCGGTGGTGTGCTTGATCTCCGACAGGGCGATGGCGGAGTTGGTTTCGCGCACGGCCGGAAGCTGGGACAGCTTCTCGCGGAAGAAGTGCTCATAGGATTCGACGTCCCGCGCGACCACCTTGATGATGTAATCGGTGGCGCCCAGCAGCGTATAGCATTCCAGCACCTCCGGCAGCCGGCGCACGGTCTCCTCGAACTCGGGCAGGGTCCGGCGGCCATGGGCGGCGAGCTTCACCTGCGCGAACACCAGCACGTTCAGCCCGAGCCTCTTGCGGTCCAGCAGGGTCGCGCGCAGGCGGATGACGCCGTTCTCCTCCATCCGCTTGATCCGGCGCCAGCAGGGAGCCTGCGACAACCCGACCCGCTCGGCGATCTCGGCGCTCGACAGCTGGGCGTCGGATTGCAGCAGGGTCAGGATGCGGCGGTCGATGGCGTCGAGTTCTACCTGCATTGAAGATCGCTCCGGATGGGGAACAGACGAATTGAACAATTCGTAATTCCGTCATAATGGGCATTAGAACGCAAAGAAAATTCGTCAGTCAAACGGTATGATCGCAGCCATGCACCAGCCATGGCGGCATGCGACGCGACCGCTCCTTCACCTTCGGTCCCCCGTCATCGCCGTCCCTCGGACACCCTCGTCCGATGCCATCGCCTGCGTTTGGGAGGAATATCATGGATGCCCCCTTGCCCTGTCCGGCGCCGTTGAGCCTGCATGTGCCGGAACCTCCGCAGCGGCCCGGCAGCGAGATCGATTTCAGCGCCCTGAGCGTGCCGCCGGCCGGAGCCGCTCGACGCCCGGACACCGATTGTTCGGCGGCCGACATGACCGACCTCGCCTATGACCTGGTGCGCGTGCTCGACGATGAGGGGCATGCGGTCGGCCCCTGGGCTCCGGCGCTCGACCCCGATACGCTGCTGCGCGGGCTGCGCTCGATGATGACGGTGCGCGCCTATGACGAGCGCATGCAGCGGGCCCAGCGCCAGGGCAAGACCTCCTTCTACATGAAATGCACCGGGGAGGAGGCCATCGCCGTCGCGCAGGGGATGGCGCTCGACCGGGCCGACATGCTGTTTCCGACCTACCGGCAGCAGGGTCTCCTGATCGCCCGCGACTGGCCGTTGGCCGACATGATGTGCCAGGTCTACTCCAACGCCGGCGACCGGCTGAAAGGCCGGCAGATGCCGGTCTTCTATTCCAGCAGGGAGGCCGGCTTCTTCTCGATCTCCGGCAATCTGGGCACGCAGTACAGCCAGGCGGTGGGCTGGGCGATGGCCTCGGCGATCAAGGGCGACACCCGCATCGCCGCGGCCTGGATCGGCGAGGGCGCCACCGCGGAGGGCGACTTCCACCACGCCCTGACCTTCGCGTCGGTCTACCGCGCCCCGGTGATCCTCAATCTGGTCAACAACCACTGGGCGATCTCCTCCTACCACGGCATCGCCGGCGGGGAGCGCACGACCTTCGCGGCCCGCGGCCTCGGCTACGGCATTCCCAGCCTGCGGGTGGACGGCAACGATTTCCTCGCGGTCTTCGCGGCGACGCGCTGGGCGGCGGCGCGGGCACGCGCCAACCTCGGCCCGACGCTGATCGAGCTGTTCACCTATCGCGCGGCCGCCCATTCCACCAGCGACGATCCCGGCAAATACCGGCCGGAGAATGCCGGTGCCCGGTGGCCGCTGGGCGATCCGATCGACCGGCTGCGCCGGCACTTGATCGGCCTCGGCATCTGGTCGGAGGCCAGGCACGAGGCGTTGGGCCAAGAGGTGGCGGCGGCGGTCCAGGCCGCCGGGAAGGAGGCCGAAGCCCTCGGCACCCTCGACAAGGGGCCGTTCCATTCTGCCCGGACGATGTTCGAGGACGTCTACAAGACCATGCCCTGGCATCTCGAACGCCAGCGCCGGCAAGCGGGGATCTGACCGATGGCGACCATGACCATGGTCCAGGCGCTGAACGCGGCGATGGACGAGATGCTGACGAGGAACGGCGACGTCGTCGTGCTCGGCGAGGATGTCGGCTATTTCGGCGGCGTGTTCCGCTGTACCGAGGGGTTGCAGCGCAAGCATGGCCGCACCCGGGTCTTCGACACCCCGATCACCGAGGCCGGCATCATGGGGATCGCCGTCGGGATGGCCGCCTACGGCCTGCGCCCGGTCGCCGAGATGCAGTTCGCCGATTATATCTATCCGGCCTGCGACCAGCTGATCTCCGAGGCGGCGCGGCTGCGCTACCGGTCGGCCGGCGAGTTCACCGCACCGGTCACGGTGCGGGCGCCCTATGGCGGCGGCATCTTCGGCGGCCAGACCCACAGCCAGAGCCCGGAGGCCATCTTCACCCATGTCGCCGGGATCAAGACGGTGATCCCCTCGACCCCCTTCGATGCCAAGGGGCTGCTGATCAGTGCCATCGAGGATGACGACCCCGTGATGTTCTTCGAGCCCAAGCGGCTCTACAACGGTCCCTTCGAGGGCTACCACGACCGGCCGGTGGTGCCCTGGTCCAGGCATCCCGCCAGCGAGGTACCCGAGGGCCATTACGCCATCCCGTTGGGCAAGGCGGCGACGGTGCGCAGCGGTGCCGCCGTCACCATCCTCGCCTACGGCACCATGGTGCATGTGGCGCTGGCCGCCGCGCGCGATGCGCAGGTCGATGCTGAGATCCTCGATCTGCGCACCCTGGTGCCGGTCGACATCGAGGCGATCGAGGCGTCGGTGCGCAAGACCGGCCGCTGCGTCATCGTGCATGAGGCCACCCGGACCGGCGGCTTCGGCGCCGAGCTGTCCGCCCTGGTGCAGGAGCATTGCTTCCACCATCTGGAGGCGCCTATCGAGCGGGTGACCGGCTGGGACACGCCCTACCCGCATGCCTTCGAGTGGGAGTATTTCCCCGGCCCGGCGCGGATCGCCGAGGCGTTGCGCCGCGTGATGGAGGAGTGATCATGGCGCGCTACGTCTTCAAGCTGCCCGACGTCGGCGAGGGCACTGCCGAGGCCGAGATCGTCGCCTGGCATGTCGCGCCCGGCGACCGCGTCGCCGAGGACCAGACCCTGGTCGACGTGATGACGGACAAGGCGACGGTGGAGATCCCGTCGCCGGTGGCCGGAAGGGTGCTGTCGATCAACGGCGACCCCGGCGCAATGCTGGCGGTCGGTTCCGAACTGGTCGTGCTGGAGGTGGAGGGGGTGGACGACCGGCTTCCCGACGATGCTCCCATGGTGGTGGCCTCGGCGGCCGCCCCGCCGTCGCCTGCCGCCGTTGCCGTTGACGTTGCTCCTGTGCCGGAGCGGGCGGCTGTTCTGCGGGACGCGGCTCCAACCGCTCCTGCGGTCCGCCGTCCGCCCGGCGTCAAGCCGACCGCCTCGCCGGCGGTGCGGCGGCGTGCCTGGGATCTCGGCATTCCCTTGCAGTTCGTCGCCGGTTCCGGTCCCGGCGGCCGGGTACTGCACCGCGACCTCGACCGTCACGCCGACGACGGGGCGGCGGAAGCCGTCGGTGTCGCCGTTGCCGGGCGGTCGTCGCCTCAGGCCCGGACCGCAGTGTCAGAGGTGCCGGTGCGCGGCCTGCGCCGCCGGATCGCCGAGAGCATGCAGGAGGCCAAGCGCCACATCCCGCATTTCTCCTACATCGAGGAGATCGACGTCACCGCCCTGGAGGAATTGCGCCTTCACCTCAACGCCGACGGCGTCGCCAACGGCGGCGCGACGCGACCGAAGCTGACCCTGCTGCCCTTCCTGATCCGCGCCCTGGTGCGAGCGCTGCCCGAGTTCCCGCAGATCAACGCGCGCTACGACGACGCGGCAAATGTCGTCCACCGGTTCGAGGCGGTGCATGCCGGCATCGCGACGCAGACGCCGGGCGGGCTGGTGGTGCCGGTCGTCCGCCATGCCGAGGCGCTGGACCCGTGGCAGACGGCCGATGCGATCCGCAAGCTGGCTGCCGCAGCGCGGGACGGGCAGGCGGGGCGGGAGCAGCTCAGCGGCTCCACCATCACCATCACCAGCCTGGGCGCGCTGGGCGGCCTCGCCACCACGCCGATCATCAACCGGCCGGAGGTCGCCATCGTCGGCGTCAACAGGATCATCGAGCGGCCGGTGGTCCGCAAGGGCGCCGTCGTCGTCCGGTCGATGATGAACCTGTCCTGCTCCTTTGATCACCGGGTCGTAGACGGCTGGGACGCCGCCTCCTTCGTCCAGCGGGTGAAGGCCCTGCTGGAACAGCCCGCTACCCTTTTCATGGACCAGCCGCGATGAGCACGCCCAGCATCAAGACCGTCACCGCCAAGGTTCTTGTGGTCGGCGGCGGGCCGGGCGGCTATGTCGCCGCCATCCGCGCCGGCCAGCTCGGGCTCGACACCGTGCTGGTCGAGGCCGACCGGCTGGGCGGCACCTGCCTGATCCGCGGTTGCATCCCGTCCAAGGCGCTGATCCATGTCGCCGCCCGCTTCGAGGCGATGGAGCGGTCGGTCGGCGGCGGCCATGCCGGCATCGCGCTCGACACGCGGCCGCGCCTCGATCTCGCCGCCGCCACGCGCTGGAAGGACGGCATCGTCGACCGCCTCAGCGGCGGCGTGGCGGCCCTGCTGCGCAAAGCCAAGGTGCGCGTGCTGCACGGCTGGGCGGTCTTCTCCGATGCCAAGACCTGCATCGTCCAGGGCAGGGATGGTCCGCTGACCGTTAAGGCCGAGCATGTGATCCTCGCCACCGGCTCGGAACCGGTGCCGCTGCCGGCCCTTCCCTTCGGCGGGCCGGTGCTGTCCTCGACCGAGGCGCTGTCGCTGGACCGGCTGCCGCGCCGGCTGGTGGTGGTCGGCGGCGGCTATATCGGGCTGGAGCTGGGCAGCGCCTTTGCCCGGATGGGATCCGCGGTGACCGTGGTCGAGGCGCAGCCGCGTATCCTGCCGCTCTATGACGAGGCTCTGACCGACCCGGTGCGGCGCTGGCTGGAGCGGTCGGGCGTGACCGTTCATCTCGGCGCCCGCGCTCTCGGGCTGGAAGCGGAGGGGGAGGGGCATGCACTGGCCGTGCGGGCTGCGGATGGCGGGACGATCCGTCTGCCGGCCGACGCGGTGCTTTCGACCGTCGGCCGGCGCCCCCGGCTGGAGGGCTGGGGCTTCGAGACGATGGGCGTGGATCGCAAAGGCGCCTTCGTCGCGGTGGACGACCAGTGCCGGACCTCGATGCGCGATGTCTGGGCGATCGGCGATCTGGTCGGCGAGCCGATGCTGGCGCACAAGGCGTCGGCGCAGGGCGAGATGGTGGCGGAGATCATCGCCGGCCACCGCCGCCGCTTCGCCCCGGTCGCGATTCCGGCGGTCTGCTTCACCGAGCCGGAGATCGTCAGCGTCGGCCTGTCGCCGGACGAGGCGTCGGCGCAGGGGATCGACGCGATCGTCGACCGGTTTCCCTTCGCCGCCAACGGCCGTGCCCTCACTCTGGATAGCGGCGAGAGCGGCTTCGTCCGGCTGGTGGCACGCCGCGAAGACCGTCGGGTGATCGGCATCCAGGCGGTGGGCGCCCATGTCTCCGAACTGTCGGGCGAGTTCGCGCTGGCTCTCGAAATGGGGGCGGAGCTGGAGGATGTGGCGGGGACCATCCACGCCCATCCCACCCTGGGCGAAACCTTCCACGAAGCGGCGTTGAGGCTGCTCGGCCGGTCGCTCCATTTCTGATCCCCGAAGGGTGGCGGCAGGGGCGGGGAGTGCGACCGGCCTCCTGCCCCGCCTGTCCGCCCCCCTGCGAGGTCTAGGATATGCCGCCGTCGAGGCCGGCGATGGCCCCTGACTCGCCATCGAACGCCCGTGCGAAGCGTTCAGCGGTCACCGGGCCGAGGGTGAAGCCCTGATGGCCATGACCGAAATGGAACCACAGCCCTGCATGGCGCGGCGCCTTGCAGACCAGGGGCAGCATGCCGGGAAGGCAGGGCCGCGTTCCGGACCAGGCCGCCCCTTCCACCGCCTTTCCAAGCTGGAACATGGTTCTGGCGACCGCCTCCCCCCGCGCCAGCTGCGCCGGATGGGCCGCCGCCGCCGCCGTTGAGAGTTCCGCCGCCGTGGCGATCCGTAACCCGGCGAGCATGGGCGAGAGGACGACCGAGTGATCGGCCAGCAGCATCGGCCTGCCCGGGCCGCCGCCGCACTCATAGTGGAGATGGTAGCCGCGCTTGCGGACCATCGGCACCCGGTATCCGAGCCCTTTCAGCAGTTCCGGCGACCAGGGGCCGAGCGCGACGACGGCGTGCTCCGCCGCTTCCCCGCCGACGCGCCAGCCGCGGCCGGATTGCGTCAGTGAGGCCGCGTCCCCCTGGACGATCCTGCCGCCCCTTGTCCGGAAGAGGTCCGCATAGGCGGCGACGAGCTGGCCGGGCGCCACGCAGGTCCAGGGTGCCGTCCAGTGGATCGCGCCCGGGAGTTTGGCCCGGAGGGCGGGCTCCGCGCGTGCGAGCATGTCCGAATCCGCGGCCTCGAAGTCGACGCCATAATGCAGCCTGCGCCGCTCCGCTTCGCGCAGGGCCGAGGCAAGGCCGGCCTCCGTCGCGTGAACGTCCCAATAGCCGTCCCTGCGGATGAGTCCGCCGGCTCCCGACGCGCCGATCAGGGCATCGTGCCGCGGCACCGCTTCCGCAACGAGCTGGCGCCAGACCGGAATGACCTTGCCCAGCGGTGCTTCCGCCGACGAGCGCCAATAGGAATAGAGCGCCGGAAACTGGCGCGGCAGCGACGGCCAATGAAGCGCGACCGCGTTTTTCCAGCCGAACGCCATGCGGAGCATGAGCAGCGGGTTCACCGGCAGGGCATAGGGTTCGACCGCCTCGGCCTGGATGATGCCCGCATTGCCGTAACTGGTCTCCGACCCCGGCGGCCGCCGGTCGACGACCACGCAGTCGTGCCCCCGCTCCTGCAGGGCCAGGGCCGTGCAGATGCCGACCATGCCCGCACCCAATATCGCGATCTGCGCCATGTGCGCCGCCCGTCCTGTCTTTTCGTTGCTTCCGCGCTACGCGAACCTGATCGACTCCAGGGCCGATCTCGCCTGCTCCGTATCGAACTGTCCTTCCCGGCCGATGAAAACCAGCTTCACGCCGGGGCCGGGGCCGTCCCGTGTAGAGGGTGACGGGCCGGGCGACAGGCTCGCCCGCTTTCCGACAAGCTGGAACAGGAACCGCTCGCCCGGCCGCTCCCGGATCGAAAGGAAGCCTTTGCCGCGAGCGAGCTGCGCGGCGAAGCTCTGGACCGCATTCTGGAATGCGGGGAGGGAGACTGGGGCCTCCGACGACCATTCGAGATGCACGAACCTGTCGTCGGTGAGCAATGGAGGGGGGAAAGCCCCGGTCACATCCTGCCGGTCGGGAGGATTGCCGAAAAAGACGTCGAACGGGATGTCATCGGCCTTCCGTATGACGAACACCATCGTCTTCCGCATGGCGTGCAGCAGTGTCCTGACACCAAGCAAATCCTTGTCGGACACGCAATCCGCCTTGGACAGGACGACGAAGTCGGCGGCGTCCAACTGGGTTCTCCAGAGGGGATCGGAGATGTCATGCTCTTGCGCATCGACGACCGCCACCACGGAATCGAGCCTGACCGCGCCCTTGAGCACCGGGTCGAACAGTGCCGCGACGATGCCGCGCGGATCGGCTACGCCGCTTGCTTCGATCACGATTCCGCCGATGCGGGGCCGATGGGACAGAATCGTCCGCAGTGTGCGCAGCAGGTCCCCCTGGAGCGAGCAGCAGATGCACCCGTTCTTCAGGCCGATGACGGAGCGGCCGGATGCCGACAGGATCGTCTCGTCGATGTTGATCGCGCCGAAGTCGTTCACGATCGCGGCGAAGCTCCGCCCGGCGCTGCCCTGCAGGATGTGGTTGATCAGCGTCGTCTTTCCCGACCCCAGGACCCCGGTGACGAGCATCACCGGGACGGGATCGGCAGGCAGGTCAGGGTTCATCGTTCCGGCCCTCGCATCTGACCGCGCGGCCCGGCCGCACCCGCGTATCCAGTGTCCCGCCGAGGATGACGGGCGTTCCCCCCACCAGCACCGCATCCATCCCGGCCGCATGCGCGGTCATGTCGACGAAGCTGGCGCGCTCCGCGATGGTTTCGGGATCGAAGACGATGATGTCTGCGTCGCAGCCTTCCTGCAGCCTGGCCTTTCTGCGCATCTGCGGCAGGCATCCTTCGATGATCCGCGAAGGGATGAGGGTGCATTTTTCGATGGCTTCCATCAGGCCGATCTTGCCGCGTTCGCGGTGGTAATCGCCCAGGAATTTGCTGAAGGTGCCGGCGGATCTGGGATGTGACGACAGCCGCCGGGGAAGGGGCCACTCCGCGCCGCGGTAGAGGGAGCCATCCGGTTCGACCCAGGGCATCGCGTCGGATGCGATGGCGCCGCCTGGATACAGGACGGACAGGTCGAGCAGATCCCGGTGTCCGTCGTTCCGCTCCAGATCCAGGAAGTGCCAGGCGACCAGCGCCCCCGGATCGGCCTGCCTGACCCCGAGCAGCTCGTCCCGGTCGCGCATCTGGTGCCGGTTGTGGATCAGCTCGATGCTGCCGTACGCCGAGCCGGTGCGCTTCGGAAACTCCGGATCGGCAAAGAAGGCGGCGGAAATCACCGTCGAGCCGGTGCCGTACGGATAGGCTTCGACGGTGATCGGCAATCCCATCCTCTGCGCGTTCAAAAGAAGGTCGCGGCATCGGCCGATGTCGTGCAGCGACGTGGAGTTCAGGTGGCAGACATGCATGTGGGCGCCCGTCGCGGCGGCATAGCCGATCAGCCGGACATAGGCCTCCTCCGAGCTTTGCGGATCGGTGTTCGACATGAACGGGATGTGGGTGAATGTCGGGACGCCCGCCGCCGCCGCGACATTGCAGACCGCCGTCATTTCCTTGACGCCCGCTCCCGGCGCATAGCCATGCGGAATGCCGATGCCGATGCCGCCCTCCCGCAAGCCGGTGCACAGGATATCCCGGATTTGGGCAAGCTCGCCGGCCGACGCCACCGCGCTCGACCACCCCCCGTCATCGCCGGCGCCCTGGCCCATCATCTCCATCGGGTGCAGGTCCGGATCCGCGGCGATGCCGGCCTTGACGGTCTTGCGCGCGAAGATCCAGCCGACCGAGACCCCATGGTTTAGGACTCGGCCTTCGGTCCTTTGCCGATCGTACCAGGCCGCCACCGGAAGAACCCCGACCTCCAACTCGAGCGCCGTGGTCACGCCGTCGAACGCCTGCATCCAGTCCGCTGCGACCGACTGGCCATGCGCATGGAGGTCCACGAAGCCGGGGCAGACGACTTTCCCGGAAGCGTCGATGGTCTTGCCGCCGGTTCCCTCCGGGATCGCACCGACGGTGGCGATGAGGCCCGACCTGATGCCGACATCGATGATCTCATCCCGGCCGCTTTCGGGATCGACGACACGACCCCCTCGGATCACCACGTCGTATGTGCTGTTCTGCAACGTCCCTTCACTCCCCGATCCATGCGCCGGCAGCTGGCGCGCCGTTCGATCCTGCGGCGCCCCTTTCATGGTAGGAACGGCGCGAATATTTTAAAATCGCGGTGATCCGTATCAATAACTGCGGGCCATCCGTTCCCTGAGGGAGTTTCCGTAAAGACTGAACAGCTCGTGTATCGTGCCGACCCCAAGCTTCGAGTAGAGGTTCTTGCGGTGGGTCTTCACCGTCGTTCCGGAAATATCCAGGCGAAGGCTGATCGACAGCGTCGAATGGCCGCCGATCAGCAAGCCGACGATCTCCTTCTCGCGCGGGCTGAGGCGCTCGATCCTTTGCAGCAGCCCGTGATCGATCCTGTCGCCCTGGCTGTCGGCCGGCAGGCCGGCGGATTGCCAGTGGCGGCGGAACACCGAGGTCAGGAACGGGAGGACGGCTCTCACGTTTCCCGCCTCCTGGTCCGTAAAGCCCCGTCCGCTGCGCTTGCGCGTGAGGACGATCAATGTGCAGGCATTTCCAGGCATCGGCAGGCAAATGCAGAGTTCGTCATTCCAATCCGGCATCCCGTCCGGCAGGCGATCAAGGTCCCCGGCCGGACCTGCCGGGGCGCTCCGTCGTCCGGCATCCCCGGTGGGGCGGCCGAACCGGACGATGTCGCGCCGCAGGTAGACCCCCGATCTGATGCCGGCCCGATACATCCGATGGAATGGATGTGGCACGGAACCGCAGTTCCGATGTTCGGAGCCGCTCGGTGGTCGGTCCCGACCGTCGCGGCCGGGAACCGGCGGTCCATCACCGTCGTAGAGGAGCTGGGTACATTCGTCGAAGGAGATCAGCGTGGCGAGCGAGCGGGAGAAGACGTTCGGGAACACCGGATCCTCGATCGCTTCGACAAGTTCCGCCGACGTCTCGGCCCAGGCGGCCAGAAGCCCGTGGTGAGAGACGATGCAGGTCCGCGTGTCTTCATAACACACCATTGCGCCCTCGCTTCGTAGAGGCCGGCTTCGTGTCTTCCTAGGCGGTCGCGGCGCGATGGCCGCGCGGTATCGGATCAGGACATCCGCGCGGCGGCTTGCCGTACCGCCTCTATCCTGCGCGCCCGGAACGGGGCGATCCGTTCGCTCATCGATGCGAGAACCTCCGCCGGCGCGGTGTCCGGCGAGCCTGCGTTGAACGGCGGAGCGGGATTGTATTCCAGACGCAGTTGCACCGCTTCCGCGGTCGCGCGGTCGATGAGGGTCGACACCAGGGTCAGCGCGAAATCGATCCCGGCGGTCACGCCGCCGCCGGTGATGCGGTTCCGGTCGATGCAGACCCGTTCCCGGGACGGCGTGGCACCGAAGTGCGGAAGAGCCTCGACCGCGCTCCAATGGGTGGTTGCGCGATAGCCCTTCAACAGGCCTGCCGCCCCGAGCACGAGCGATCCGGTGCAGACCGACGTGATGTAGCGGGCACCCTCCGCCTGCTTGCGGAGGAAACCGAGAACCTCGTCGTCACTGAGAAGATCGTCGGTGCCATATCCGCCCGGTACGCAAATGACGTCAAGTTGCGGACAGTCGGCAAACGTGACGGTCGGCGTCATCGCAAGGACGGAATCGCTCGGTACCGGCTCCATGCTTTTCCAGACCAAATGCACATTGGCACCCGGTACGCTGGAAAAGACCTGCAACGGACCAGTGAGGTCGAGTTGTGTCACGCGGGGGAAGACCATTAGTCCGATTTGCAACGGTGTCGCCATCACGGTGCTCCAAATATTCGGCTTGACGAAAGAAATCTGCCATGATGCCATCCGGTCGCAAACGGCGTAATTCCCTCCTTTTCGGACGGACGCATGATCGGAGTTTTGATCTATCCGGATTTCCAACTGCTGGACGCCGCAGGGCCCATATCCGTGTTCGAGATCGCCGGGCGCTTTGCGGGCAAGGCACCGGCGATCCGGATGTATGCCGCCGATGCGGGGCCGGTGCGGAGTTCCTCCGGCATCGAGACGCTCGCATATGGTCTGCGGTCGGCCAAGTCCGTTACCACCTTGATCGTGGCCGGAGGCGAGGGGGTTACGGCGGCGGCGGGATGCAGGACGACGCTTGCCTTCGTGCGGCGGCTCGCAAGCCGGGGCGTGCGGATCGCGAGCGTCTGTTCCGGTGCCTATGTCCTGGCCGAGGCCGGGCTGTTGCAAGGCCGCCGCGCCACGACCCATTGGTGCCGCACGCAGGACTTCATCGCACGCTATCCCGGGGTCAAGCTCGAGCCGGACAAGATTTTCACCTGCGATGGCGGAGTGTGGACATCGGCGGGCATCACCGCCGGAATCGATCTTGCGCTTGCGCTGGTCGCCGAGGATCATGGCGACGCGATCGCACAGATGACCGCACGCCAGCTCGTGCTCTACCACCGCCGAAGTGGCAGGCAGACGCAATTCTCGCCTCTGCTCGACCTGAAGGATCCGAAGGGCCGCTTCGAGGCGCTGCTGTCCTGGGCCCGTGAGCATCTCGACGAGGCTCTGACCGTGGAGATTCTCGCCGAGCGCGTCGGCATGAGCTCACGGCACTTTGCCCGTACTTTCATCGCCGAGACCGGCATGACCCCGTCGAAGGCGATCGAGAAGCTGCGCATCGAGGTCGCGCGGTCGTGGATCGAATCCTCCAGCGAGATGATCGAACGCGTGGCCCAGATCACCGGTTTCGGCGATCCCGAGCGGATGCGCCGGGCGTTCATCCGGGTCTTCGGCCAGGCGCCGCAAGCCCTGCGGCGCGCCGCGCGCGCTGCGAAGGCTCCCCTCCCGACCCGGTGACAGTGCTTGAATCCCGAGAGAGGTACGGGTCCGCCCGCCATCCTCCCCTAGGAGGATGGTGGTCAAGGGGGCGCCCCGCCAAAGTAAGAAAGTTAACATAATCTGGTAGGCATATCGGCCGGACCTCAACGGTCGGCAAGGGTGCTGCAACCAGAACGGGGAGCTTGCACGTAGTCTCCGCCTTTCAACGACGAATGCCGGGCCGAGTACCGGATTAAGCCACACCGTCCTTAGTCGATGGACGAGTCAAAGACCGCTTGCGATCCGATGATGCCGTTTCAGGGGCGCAATGGGGATTCCGAGGACTGTCGGAACATTCGACTGGCGAAGAGGGCAGGGGCGTCGTCGGGCGGAGGTAACCATCGCGCCACAGCAATCGCAATGACCGACTCAGCGCAGGGACGACGGGAAACATGCACCATCATCGAAGCCAATCCATCAAGTCTTGGTTCCGTTCCGCGATCCGGATATCCACGGCTGCTGCTGCATTTTCGGCCATGGCGATCGTGGCCGATGTTTCGGCGGCTGAAATCTCGGACGGCGTGGTGCGGATCGGCATCATAAACGATCAATCGGGGGCATTGTCCGATTTGGCGGGGCCCGGGTCGGTCGTCGCCGCCAAATTGGCGATCGAGGACTTTCAAAAATTGAAGCCTGACCTGAAGGTCGAGCTTGTTACCGCCGACCATCAGAACAAGGCCGACATCGGTTCCCAGGTCGTGCGCCGGTGGTTCGATGTCGACGGCGTCGACATGATCGCCGATGTCGGAAACTCCGCCGTGGCATTGGCGATCCAATCGGTTGCCCGGGACAAGAACAGGATCGTCATCTATTCGGCGGTCGGAACGACCGAGATCAGCGGCAAGCAATGCTCGCCGACGGGCATCGCTTGGCTTCACGACAATTACAATCTGGTCGCCGCCCCGATCCGCAAGCTCGTCTCCGAAGGACTGGATGGCTGGTTCTTCATTGCCGCCGACTATGCCTTCGGCAGGAACATGGTATCGGAGTCGCAGCGGATATTGTCCGAGGTCGGCGGAAAATCGGCTGGCGCAGTCTTCCATCCGCTCGGCACCGTCGACTACAGCTCCTTCATTCTGCAGGCGAGCGGCTCGCAGGCGAAGGTCATCGCCTTTGCGAATGCCGGCGACCAGCTCGTCGCCGCGATGAAGCAATGGACCGAGTTCGGCATGAACACGGGCTCGCAGAAGGTGGTTGCCGAGCTGATGTTCCTGACCGATGTGCACAGCATGGGGCCGGAGATCGCAAAAGGATTGACGACCGTAACCGCCTGGTATTGGGATCTGAATGACGAGACCAGGGCCTTCGGCCGGCGTTTCTATCAGGCCCGCAACAGAATGCCGACGGCACCCCAGGCCGCCGTCTATTCCGCCGTGCTGCATTACCTGAAGGCCGTCGCGGCGGCCGGTACGGATTCGACCGCAGCCGTCATGGAAAAGATGCGATCGATGCCCGTCGACGATTTCTATGCGCGCGGAGCGATGCTGCGGGCTGACAACAAGCTCGTCCATGATTTCTACCTGGTCCAGGTCAAGGAACCGGCCGAGGTGAAGGGCCCCTGGGAATATTACAAGCTGGTCGCGACGATCCCGGCGAGCGAGGCGTACCTGCCGCTGAGCCAAAGCGAGTGCCCCCTGGTCAACACGGCAAGCAGCCGGAAATGAAGGGTCGGCAGATCGGGGAGACGCCGCCGCGGCTCCTCGATGCCCTTATCCACCGTCAGCCACAAAGAACGCGGGAGCGCGACCTTGAATGACGACATCATTCTGGAGGCCCGGGGCCTTTCCAAGGAGTTCGGAGGTTTCGTCGCGGTCAAGGAGGTGAACCTGCAGGTGAAGCGGGGCACCATCCATGCGTTGATCGGCCCGAACGGCGCCGGCAAGAGCACGGTGTTCAACCTGCTCACCAAGTTCCTGACGCCGACGCGCGGCCAGATCCTCTACAAGGGCCGCGACATCATCCGCACCAAGCCGGCCGACATCGCGCTGATGGGCTTGGTGCGGTCCTTCCAGATCTCGGCCGTCTTCCCGCATCTCAGCGTGCTGGAGAATGTCCGCGTCGCGCTCCAGCGCCCGCTCGGCACCAGCTTCCATTTCTGGAAGTCGGAGTCGTCGCTCTACGACCTGCACGATCGCGCGCTGGAGCTGATCGAGGCGGTCAACCTCTCCCCCTGGGCCGGGCACACCGCCGCCGAGCTGCCCTATGGCCGCAAGCGGGCTCTCGAGATCGCCACCACCCTGGCGCTCGACCCGGAGGTGATGCTGCTCGACGAGCCGCTGGCCGGCATGGGCCATGAGGACATCGAGGGCACCGCGGCCCTGATCAAGCGCGTCGCCGCCGACCGCACCGTGCTGATGGTCGAGCACAACCTGTCTGTCGTCGCCCATCTCTCCGACACCATCACCGTGCTCCGCCGCGGCGAGATCCTCGCCGAGGGGCCCTACGAGGTGGTGTCGAAGAACCCGCAGGTGATGGAAGCGTATATGGGGACCGGACATGCCTGAGGGGATCAACACCAAGACTGCCATGCTGGAGATTTCCGACCTGCACGGCTTCTACGGCGAGAGCCATGTGCTGCACGGCGTCAGCCTGGAGGTGCGGCAGGGCGAGGTGGTGACGCTGCTTGGCCGCAACGGCGCCGGCAAGACCTCGACCATGCGCGCCGTCATGGGCATCATGGCCAAGCGCACCGGCTCGATCCGCTTCCAGGGCCAGGAGCTGATCGGCATGGCCCAGCACAAAATCCCCCGGCTCGGCATCAGCTATGTGCCGGAGGAGCGCGGCATCTTCTCCTCGCTCAGCGTCGACGAGAACCTGACGCTGCCGCCGGTGGTGAAGGATGGCGGGATGACGATCCCGCAGATCTACGAGCTGTTCCCCAACCTGAAGGGGCGCGGTTCGACCCAGGGCACGCGGCTGTCGGGCGGCGAGCAGCAGATGCTGGCGATCGCCCGCATCCTGCGCACCGGTGCCAGCCTGATCCTGCTGGACGAGCCGACCGAAGGGCTGGCTCCCGTCATCATCGAGCAGATCGGCGTGGCGGTGCGGGCGCTCAAGGCCCGCGGCTTCACCATCGTCCTGGTCGAACAGAATTTCCGCTTCGCCGCCACCATCGCCGACCGCCATTACGTCATGGAGGAAGGGCATGTGGTGGACATGATCCCCAACGACCAGCTCCACGCCAACATGGACAAGCTCCACACCTATCTCGGCGTGTGAGCGGGAGACGAGAGACCCACCATGTCCCATCTGCTCGGCATTCCGCCGCAGGCCCTGTTCGGCCAGCTGCTGCTCGGCCTGATCAACGGCTCCTTCTATGCGCTGCTCAGCCTCGGGCTGGCGGTGATCTTCGGCATGCTCAACGTCGTCAACATGGCGCATGGCGCCTTGTACATGGTCGGCGCCTTCGTGGCGTGGCTGCTGCTGAGCCATGCCGGCATCGGCTATTGGGGGGCGCTGGTGCTGGCGCCCCTGGTGGTCGGCGCCGTCGGGCTGGTGCTGGAACGCACGATGCTGCGCCGGCTCTACAAGGTCGACCATCTCTATGGGCTGCTGCTGACCTTCGGGCTGGCGCTGATCTTCGAGGGCGCCTTCCGCCACCAGTATGGCGTGTCGGGCCAGCCCTATCCGATCCCGGACCTGCTGAAGGGCGGCACCAACCTGGGCTTCATGTATCTGCCGACATATCGCGGCTGGGTGGTGGCGGCCTCGCTGCTGGTGTGCCTGGGCACCTGGTTCGCCATCGAGCGGACCAGGCTGGGGGCGTATCTGCGCGCGGCGACGGAGAACCCGACGCTGGTGCAGGCCTTCGGCATCAATGTGCCGGTGATGGTGTCGCTGACCTACGGCTTCGGGGTGGCGCTGGCCGGTCTGGCCGGGGTGCTGGCGGCGCCGATCTACCAGGTGTCGCCGCTGATGGGCTCCAACATCATCATCGTGGTGTTCGCGGTGGTGGTGATCGGCGGCATGGGCTCGATCCTCGGCGCCATCGTGACCGGGCTGGGGCTGGGGCTGCTGGAGGGGCTGACCAAGGTGGTCTACCCGGAGGCCTCCAACATCGTGGTGTTCGTGATCATGGCCGTGGTGCTGATGGTGAAGCCGGCCGGCCTGTTCGGACGGGAGAGATAAGCGATGAGCATGCAAACCCAGGCGCTGCCGCGGACGGGGATGGAGGCGGGGGCGCGCAAGGCGTTGCTGCTGGGGGGCGGTCTGCTGCTGGCGGTGCTGGCACCGTTCCTGCTGTATCCGGTGTTCCTGATGAAGGTGCTGTGCTTCGCGCTGTTCGCCTGCGCCTTCAACCTGCTGATCGGCTTCGCCGGCCTGTTGAGCTTCGGCCATGCCGCCTTCTTCGGATCGGCGGCCTACATCGCCGCCCACACGGTGAAGGAATGGGGCTGGGCGCCGGAGGCGGGCCTGCTCGCCGCCACCGCCGTCGCCGGGCTGATGGGGCTGGTCTTCGGGCTGATCGCGATCCGGCGGCAGGGCATCTACTTCGCCATGATCACGCTGGCCTTGAGCCAGATGGTGTTCTTCCTGGCGCTGCAGCTTCCCTTCACCCATGGCGAGGACGGCATCCAGGGCGTGCCGCGCGGCATGCTGTTCGGGCTGTTCGACCTCGGCCAGCCGCTGACGATGTATTATGTGGTGCTGGCGATCTTCCTCGGCGGCTTTGCGCTGGTGTGGCGCACGGTGCATTCGCCGTTCGGTCAGGTGCTGAAGGCGATCCGCGAGAACGAGCCGCGGGCGGTGTCGCTCGGCTACCGCACCGACCGCTACAAGCTGGTGGCCTTCGTGCTGTCGGCAAGCTTGGCGGGGCTGGCCGGCGGGACCAAGGCGCTGGTGTTCCAACTGGCCTCGCTGACCGACGTGACGTGGCAGATGTCGGGCGAGGTGGTGCTGATGACGCTGCTCGGCGGCATGGGCACGCTGCTCGGCCCGGTGGTGGGGGCGGCGCTGGTGGTGACGCTGGAGAGCTACCTCGCCGCCACCAGCCTGCCGGTGCCGGTGGTCATCGGCTGCATCTTTGTCGGCTGCGTCCTGCTGTTCCGCCGCGGAATCGTCGGGGAGATCGTCGGGCGCATCGACGCCAAGGGCAGGAAGCCCGTTTAACCAGGGGCGGTGGCCGTAAAGCCCTATCGTCATTCGGAGACTGTCATGACGAGTAGAGACATCCTGAGCCGTCTGGTCGGTTTCGACACGGTCAGTTCGAAGTCCAATCTGGCGCTGATCGACTGGGTCCGCGATTATCTGGAGCAACAGGGAATCCGCTCCGACCTGATCCATGATGAGACCGGGACCAAGGCCCATTTGTGGGCGACCGTCGGACCCGAGTGCGACGGCGGCATCGTGCTGTCGGGCCACACCGACGTGGTGCCGGTGGACGGCCAGTCCTGGAGCAGCGATCCCTTCACCCTGACCGAACGCGAGGGCAAGCTCTTCGGCCGCGGCACGGCCGACATGAAGGGCTTCATCGCGGTCGCGCTGAATGCCGTGGAACGCTTCAAGGCGGCATCGCTCGACCGGCCCGTACATCTCGCCTTTTCCTATGACGAGGAGATCGGCTGCATCGGTGTGCCGAGTTTGCTCGAGGCCATCCGCCGGCGCGGCATCCGGCCGGCCGCCTGCATCGTCGGCGAGCCGACCATGATGAAGCTGGTGATCGGCCATAAGGGCATCCTGTGCGCCCATGGCCATGTCCGCGGCTTCGAATGCCACAGCTCGACGGCGCCGGAGGGCGTCAATGCCGTCCAGTACGCCGCCCGGATCATCGACTTTGTCCGGCTGGAGTGCGAGCGGCGCTATCGGGAAGGGCCGTTCGATCACCGCTTCATACCCTCCACGACCACTTTGCATGTCGGCACGGTGCAAGGTGGTACGGCGTTCAACATCGTGCCGCGGGACTGCCGGTTCGACCTGGAGATCCGTCATCTGCCGACCGAGGATCCCCACCGGATCCTGCAATCGGTCGAAAGACATTGCCGCGACGTGCTGGAACCGGAGATGCGCGCCGTCGCCCCCGACACCGGCATCACCCTGTCGGTGTTCTGCGACACCCCGGGATTCGTCGCCGATCCCGGCTCCGACATCGCCGTCCTCTTGCGGCGGATCACCGGTGACAACGACAGCGCCGTCGTCGCCTACACCACCGAGGCCGGCCATTTCAGCCGGGACGGCTACCCGACCATCGTCTGCGGTCCGGGCTCGATGGCCCAGGGCCACAAGCCCGACGAGTTCATCGAAGTATCTCAATTGGCGGCCGGAGACCGCTTCATGGAGGCGCTGGCCGGCGCGCTCGGCCGCGTCAGCCCGCCGCGCCCCTTGCCTTGACGAAATCGAGGAAGGCCCGGAGCGGTGCCGGCACCAGGCGCCGTCCGGGATAATAGAGGAAGGGACCGGCAAAGGACTGCCACCACGGCTCGAGCACCGGTTCCAGCGCCCCGCTGTCCAGATGCGGCCGCAGCCATTGCTCGAACAGGTGGATCACCCCGGTACCGGAAATGGCCGTTTCGATCGCAAGTTCCATGGCGCTTCCCGAACCCACCACCAGCGGCCCGGATGGGTCCAGCCGGATCACCTCCCCCTCGCGCTCGAACTCCCAGGGTGGCATGGCGCCGCTGGAAAAGCGCCCGCGCAAGCATGCATGGGCCATCAGGTCGCGGGGATGTTCGGGACGTCCCCTCGCTGCGAGGTAGGAGGGCGAGGCCGCGGTCGCGAAGCGCTGCCGGCGTGGACCGATGGGGACGGCGATCATATCCTGTTCCAGCCGTTCGTCGTAGCGGATGCCGGCGTCGCACCCGGCGGCCAGCACGTCGACGAAGCTGTCCTCCGCCATCACATCCAGCTGTATCTCGGGATAGGCTGCGAGGAAGGGGGGCACGATCGCCGGCAGGACCAGCCGTGCCGCGACGACGGGCACGTTGAGCCTGAGAGTGCCTGCCACACGGTCACGGAACCCGTTCACCACGTCGAGCGCGGCGTTCACCTCGCGCAGGGCCGGGCCGAGCCGGGCCAGCAGCCGCTCGCCCGCTTCCGTCGGCACCACGCTCCGCGTGGTGCGGTTGAGCAGCCTGACGCCGAGTTGCCCTTCCAGCCGCCGCACGGCTTCGCTGAGGGCGGAGGCGCTGACGTTGCCCGCGCGCGCAGCGTCGCGAAAGCCGCGTGCCCGCGCCACGGCGACGAAGGCGTTCAGGTCTCCCAGGTCATGTCGCATTGTTCGGAAATCCGCACGGGTTGTCCCTATTGTGCAGACTAATCGGATAGGACCGTCCCCGCTAGATTTGGTCGAGCCATCAAGGAGACGATCATGTCCAGTATCGACAAGTCCGGTAGTTTTTCTCTCGGCGGGACTGCCGTAAGGCGGCTCGGCTATGGGGCCATGCAACTCGCCGGTCCCGGCGTGTTCGGTCCTCCGAAGGACCGCGATGCCGCGATCGCCGTTCTGCGCCACGCCATCGCGGCGGGTGTGAACCATATCGACACCAGCGACTTCTACGGTCCGCATGTCACCAACCGGCTGATCCGCGAGGCGCTGGCACCCTATCCGGACGATCTGCTGATCGTGACCAAGATCGGTGCGCGGCGCGGCGACGATGCTTCCTGGTTGCCGGCGGCATCGCCCGACGAACTGCGGCAGGCCGTGCATGACAATCTGCGCAATCTCGGCCTGGACGTACTCGACGTCGTCAATCTGCGGCTGTGGGGCGAGAACGGCCATGCTCCCGCCGAAGGACCGGTCGAGCAGGCGTTGAGCGTGCTGGCCGAACTCCAGCAACGGGGTCTGGTGCGGCACATCGGCCTCAGCAACGCAACGCCCATCCAGGTCGAGGATGCCCGCCGCATCTGTGGGATCGTCTGCGTGCAGAACCACTACAATCTCGTGCACCGGGCGGATGATGCCTTGATCGACGATCTTGCCGGCAAAGGGATCGCCTATGTGCCGTTCTTTCCGCTCGGCGGATTCACGCCGCTCCAGTCCGGCACATTGTCCGGCGTCGCCCGCCGTCTGGGTGCGACGCCCATGCAGGTGGCGCTCGCCTGGCTGTTGCAGCGCGCACCCAACGTCCTGCTGATTCCGGGAACCTCTTCGGTCGGACATCTGCGGGAGAATCTGGCGTCGGCGGAACTGGAGTTGCCCGCCGACGCCGTCGAAGCATTGGATCGCATGGCCTGACTGCCGCATACCGGCCGGTCCGGCTGACGCAGGTCCGGCGAATGCGAGACTCATCCGGCAGAGGCCGGAGTCTGCCGGCAGCCGCCGGCACCCCGATTGGAAATAGTCGAGGTGCCGGCGGCTTCGGGCGGCACCCCTACGGTCCATGGTGCGCCCCTTCGAACAGGATGTTTCCATCCATATCGGGAACGGCAGTCCTATCGACATCGGATCCCTGTCCCGCTGTCGAAATCGATGAGCAGCTTAAGGCGTCGCATATCCAGAAAATGAGACGCTATGATGCGATTACTGCCTGTATAGTGTTTGATTTATGTTCTGCACAACGTAATTCCGCACGATATAAAATAAAAATAAAACAATGCCAATCGCAATGAAGCAATTTTTTCTTGAGGATAATGCTAATTTCGTATTGACATCATATTGGTCGTATTTGTATATTGTTCTGGCACAAAGGGTATTTACTTATGAAGGGCCCGCTCTGTCTCAGGCAGCGGGCTCTTTTTTTGCGATGGAAAATACCCGTCAATTGCAGCTCGTTGTTCGTGTAATAGTTGATCGACATCGCTCCATTCCAGCTCGCGGGGATGCGCGGTTCCAACTTGCGACAGAGCGTGTTCCGGCACAGCTTGAGCTCTTACTGTGGGGCGGGCTGATTGGAACGGCCGAGGCGATCCCGAAACGCTGATGCGCCGCCAGGGCTGAGGTCACCTCCGTTCCATCTTCTCCTTCAGGCCCGCAAGACCGGCCTGCATGAAATTGGCCATCGCAGTCTGGGCGGCCGTATCGTCGAGCGTCTCGGGCGGATAGTTCCCGGTGTCGCCGCGGTAGAAGCGTGCGGACCATCGCACCATGCTGCCGTTGTCCGGGGCTTCACTCACCGTGAGGGTGGCCGAGTAGAAACTGACGGGAAAGGCCTCGAGGTTCGGCTTGATCAGGCGATAGGAAAGGCTGTGTCCGCCAGCATTCAACTCGTCGAGGCTCTCGACCAGCATGCCGCCGTCGCGCAGCGTCAGGGTCCGTTCGGCATTGCTGGCGGTTTCCGCCGCCACCGTGCAGGCGGCGACCAGCGGATGCCATCCCGCGAGACCTGCGAAATCCGCGATCATCCCCCACACCAGCGCGGGGGTGGCCGCGATGACGACGCTTTCCTCCACCTTCTGCGGGGTCGGGCCGTGGGCCGAAACGGGTGCGCTCGATAGGAGGAGTGCGGCGATCAGGAGGAGTCGGTTCAACATCGGGTCAACCTTTTCCGGTGAGCGGATGGGCAGGGCGGCGGCGCAGACGCTCCAGGACCGGCAGCAGGCCGTAGACGGCCAGCAGGGCCAGCAACGCCAAGCCTGCGGGAAGGGGGCGGAGGTCCACCGCGGCCACGATGGGCCGGCCGGTGGCGTGGCGTCTCAGCGCGGCTTCGAGGGCGTCGGGGCCGGTCGGATGGGCGTAGCCCAGCCCGGTCCGCTGCGCCAGCCCTTGCAGATAGGGCTCGCGAACCGCGGTCAGGTGCTCGGATCCGGCGAGCGGGGTCGCGCCGAACGGGGCGTTGCGTGGATGCCAGCCTTCGCGGGCGGCTGCATCCGCCGGCGGCGGGCCGACGCGTGACTCGTGGGGCACGTCGGCGGCCTGGACGAAACCGATCTCGCGCCCCCGGTCGTCGAACCGGGGGATCGGCACCGGAACCGTACCGCCGACGCCGACGATCACGCCGCTCACCTCTCCCGGCCGCCCCTCGAACGGCGGCGGACCCGACAGCGGAAGCGGCGGAGCCTCCTGCCCGTCGGTCAGGAAGACCAGGCTGCTCCCCAGGTCGCGGGCGATGGCGATGGCGCTGTCGAGCCCCGAAGCGATCCGGCTGTCCCCCTCCCAGGCCATGCGCCAGTCGAGCGAGGCGATCGCCCCGTCGATGGCCGCATAGTTTCCGCAGGTCTCGACCGGCCCGAACAGCAGGAAGCTGCGCCGCTCCGTGAAGATGCCGAGGCCGGCGCGGGAGCCGCAGGGCAGGCGGGCCAGCAGCGCGCGAAGCTCATGCTTCACGAACTCCAGCCGGCTCACCGTGCGCCCTTCGACCGTCTGGTCGCGCGCGTTCATGCTGCCGGTGATGTCGGTGACGAACAGCAGATCGAAGCCGAGGCGCGACGCCGTGGCCTCCGGCCGGGCGAGGGCAGCCAGCAGGCCGAGGAACGCCAGGACGAGCAGCCGGAAGCGCATGTCGCCTGAAGCCCGCGGCGTCATGGCAGGCCTCTCGGCAGGCCGGGCAGATCCGACCACAGCCGCACCGGCAACTCGGGCGGCTCCTCCTCCGGCGGGCGGTCGATCTGGGGAAAATCCCGCACCAGGCGCATGGCGACGTCGAGGTTGTATTTCGCGTCCCACAGCCCCGGATCGAGCGCGAGCGAGTGCCGGTAGCCGTCCTTGGCCAACCGGACCAGCGCCCCGGCGGCATCGATCCGCCCGGCTTCGAGCAGGGAAAGCGCCGCGCGCAGACGGGCGTTGGCAAGGTCGTATTGCGCCGCGGCAGCGATCCCGTTCCGGCCGGGCGGCAGGCGGTCGACCATGATCTGCGCCTCTTCGAAACGGTCCCGCACCATCAGGAAATGGGCGCGGGCGAACCGCAGCTCGGCAGCGGCCGTCTCATCCACCGGCAGATCCCGGCCGGCCGACAGCCCGGCGATCAGCCGGTTGTCCCGCATGGCGAGCAGCAGGCCGCCGGCGCAGGCCGCACAGGTGCCAAGCGCCAGCGCCAGCAATCCCCAGAGCGCGCCGGACAGGAGAGGTCCGCGCCACCGCATCGCACGCAACGATCCGGCATGCGCGGCGGCCGGTGCCGGGATGGGGGCATGGGTCATGGCGCCCGCGCCTTTCCGTGCCGGATGACGCCGCCGCCATCCGCCGCGACCCGTCCGCCGGCGGGCCGCCGCTCGGCCAGCTTGGCGAGCATCAGGAGCCCGACGCAGGCTGCCGCGCCGGCATAGGCCGCACCGGCCAGATCGCGGCGCGGGATGCGCTCCCAAAAGCGGACCGGACGGGATTCGAGCGAATCGATCTCGCCGATGGCGGTTTCGACCGCCTGTGCGCTCGTCGCCTCGAAGGCGCGGTAGGAGACGCCGAGACCGGCGAGGAAGCGGTGAAGGTGACGCTCCGGCATCGCCTGCGGCGTGTCCTCGCCCGGAGCCTGCGGCTCGTCGAAAATGCCGCGGCTCCCCTTGGTCCGCAGGAACAGCCAATAGAGATGCAGCGGCGTCCGGACCGCGGCGTCGCGCAGCGCCTCCTGCACCCGCCGGTCGATCACCGCCGCGCCGTCCGACACCAGGAGAACGGCATGGCCCGGGTCGGGCCCGCCGTCGGGCCTGTCCAGCGCCACCATCGAGAAGGCGAGCACGAGGCCCCGCCCGACATCGGTGTAGGCCAGGCCGGGCCGATCGATCGCGCCGATTGCCGCCAGCACCGCCGCCCGCTGGTCGGTGACCGGCAGCACCGGCATCGGCGCCGTCGAGAAGGCGACGATGCCGACGCGGTCATGGGGCCGGCGGGCCAGAAGCTGGATGAGCAGGCGCCGGGCCGTGGCCGACTTCGTTTCCTCGTCGCCATCGGGCGGGCGGCCGGCGAAGCCGTCGTCCATGCTGCTGCTGCGGTCGAGCAGCAGGACGAGCGGCGCCCCCCGGCCGATCCGCTCCACATCCAGCGCCACCCGATGCAGGCCGGCGAGACCGAGGACGAGCGCCGAGATGGCCAGGGCGGCGGCAAGCCTCAGGCCGATGTCGATGCCGGTGGAAACCGGATCCCGCGGCAGGAACGAAAGGGAGGGGAGGGCCGACGGGACGAAGAGCGGCGCCGCCAGAGGAAGTGCGGCGAGCGGCAGCAGCAGGAGTATGGCGGGATCGTCGAAAGCCAGGGTCATCCCGCCGCCCTTTCCGCTGCGGCCAGCCGGCGCCCCAGTGCCACCAGCCCCTCGGGCGGCAGGAGATGAAAGGCCGCGGCACCGTCGGTGCGAAAGAACGCCTGCCTGGACGCCGCAAAGAAGCGTTCGATGTCGCTCTGCAGCGGGCGGAATGCCGGTGCCGCATCGAGGAACATCGGCAGGTCGTCGGCCAGAATCCGCCGCTTCGCGGTGGCGTCGAAGGCGCGATGGAGGGTGAGCAGGGCGGCGCGGTAGGCCTCCATGTCGGCGCCGTCCCGCAGGCCGCGGCGCAGATCGCGGACGGAGCGGGCGAAGGGACGCCGGGCACGGGCGCGGAACGGCCACCAGCCACGGTGACGGGCGATCAGACCGAGCAGTAGAAGGGCGGAGCCGCCGGAACTCCCGGTCGCCATCAGCCAGCCCGACAGCGGAACGCCGCGCGGAGCCGCGTCGGGCCGCAGATAGGTGCCGGTTTCGTCGCGCTGCGGGCGGATCTCGCGCAGCGGCGAGGTCAGGAAGGTCCAGGCGGGGACCGTGGCCTCGGCCCGTTCGGCGCCGTCCTGCAGCGTCAGGGTGATGGGAGGGATCTCCAGCGCCAGCGGTTCGAGCGGCGCGTAGAAGGTCTGATACTCCAGATGCAGCCGGTGACGCCGCAACCCGCCGCGATCGCCGAGATCCTCCAGCTCGACCCCCCTCAACTCGAGCCAATAGGTCAGCGGGCCCGGCCGGGGCAGCGAGGCGGCCACCACCCGGAGGCCCGGATCGGCGGTGATCGTGACCTCGTGGCGGATGATGTCGCCGATGAAGAAGCCGAAGGGCCGCGGACCGGAGAGCTCCACCGAACGGACGGCGGCGGCCGTGGCGGAGGCGGCCGGTACGGCCAGGGCCAGGGCCAGGGCGATGCGGAGGGAAAGGGCCGGTGAGTGGCGCATGGCGGTGTTCATCCGGCGGCCAGATGTTCGGCCAGGGCATCGGGATCGAACCCGTCGGTCAGGATGAACGGTGCGCGCCCATGCCGCCTGAACAGGTGATCGAGCGCGGCCCGGTGGGCCAGGGCTGCCTGGTGCCACGCCGCGCGCAGGCCGGGCCGCATCACCGCAAGCCGCCGCCGCCCGGTTTCCAGGTCGCGCAGCGCAACCAGCCCCCAGCCAGGCAGGTCGGCCTCCTCGCCGCCGTCGCGGAGCAGGACGGGAAGGACATCGTGCCGCCACAGCCGGTCGAACACGGATGCCACCAGATCGAGCGGCAGCAGGAAGTCCGAGATCAGCACGACCAGACTCCGCCGTGCCGGAAGCCGGTCGGCCATCTCCAGCAGCCCTTGCGCGCTCGATCCTTGTGGCATTGCCCCCAGGAGACGCGCCCAGGCATCGCTCTCCACGCCCCGGCGGTGGGTCGGGGGAATGAAGATGTCCTCGCGCACGCCGGCATCGCAGCCGACCAGCCCGAAGCGGTCGCCCATCTTGCCGGCCGAAACCGCCAGCGTGGCGCAGAGCGCGGCGACACTTTCCATCCGCGCGACCCGTCCGGCAAATCCCATCGATCCCGACAAATCGACCACCGCCACCACCGCGACCGCGGTGCGGCGGGCAAAGCTGCGCACCTGCACCTGACCCATCGGATCGCGCGCCGTCTCGCGCAGATCGATGCGCCGCGGGTCGGGATGCTGCCAGAGCGGCCGGTGCCGGAGGAACACGCCGTCGCCGCCCTCGCCGCCGCCGGGATGCGCCCCGGCCCGTGCGCCGCCCGGACGCCAGCGCAGCCGGTAGGGAATGGGGGTGGCCGGCATCATGGCGCCGGCACCCGTTCGAACACCGCGCGGCACAACGCCTGCACGATGGGCGCGCGGCGCCGTTCATAGACCGGATCCAGGAAGATGCGGTGGGCCATGACCTCGAAGAAGACGTCGCGCAGATCCTCGGGCACCACCATGTCGCGCCCCTCCAGCCACGCCCTGACGCGGGCCGCCCGAACCAGGAAGGAGACGCCGCGGGGGCTGGCGCCGCCGATCACCAGCCTTGCGGTGTCGACGCCGTCCAGCACGATCCCATGACGGTGCGGATCGCGGACCGCTCCCCACAGCGCGATGGTATAGGCTTCGATCGCATCGCTCGCCTGTACCATACTCTGGATCGCCTCGGCGGCGGCGGGCAGCCCGGCGACGTCGAGGATGCCCTCGGGAACGGTGGCGACCAGCCGGTCGATGTCGTGGAAGCGCGTGTCGAACACCAGCCGGCGCCGGATCGCCTCGTCCGCCGGCATGGGAACCTCGATCTCCATGAAGAAGCGGTCCCGGGCTGCGGCCGGCAGCTCGAACGTCTCCTCCTGCTCGACCCGGTTGCGGTCGGCGAAGAGCTGAAGATGGGGAAAGCGGTAGTCGCGGTTGAAGGCGGAGACGCTGCGCTCGGCCATCAGCCGCAGCAGCAGCGAATGGACCTGGGGGCGGGCGCGGTTGATCTCGTTGAAGAAGAAGATCGACAATTCCTCTCCCTGGCGCAGGAGCGGCCCGGGTTCGACGCGCGGCCGGCCGTCCTCGGCGAGATGGGCGTGGTAGACGAGATCCGTCGGCATCAGGTCGATGGTGCCGTCGATGCGCTCGAAGGCGCCGCCGACGACGCGGGCGAGCGCGCGCAGCAGCGTCGTCTTGCCGACCCCCACGTCACCTTCCAGCAGGACATGGCCGCGGGCGAAGACGGCGATCGTCAGCAGGCGGATGACCCGCTCCTGGCCGATCACCACCTTGCCCACCTCCCGCTGCACCTCGTCGGCACAGGCCAGCCAATCGCTCAAAGTTGCATCGGCGCCGCGGACAGCACGCATCATGGCCCCTTCCACATCATGCCCGGCCGTCGTGGACGGCGTCGCGACGTTCACCGCGTCCGTTCACTGCGTCGGGATCTTCTTCACGTCATAGACGAAGGTGCCGGTCTTCTTGAAATGGTCGACCCGCTGCCGGTTCCGCTCGTCCATGGCCTTGATGGACTCCTGCTGCTTGTTGAGTTCCATCGGGTCGTGCTTGGGATCGTACTTGGAGCCGGCGATCTTCGCGGGATAGCCCGGCTTCGGCTCCCAGCAATTGCCGGGCGCCTTGCAGTTGGTGCCGTCATAGGCCGCCGCCGGAAGGGCGGTGCCGGCCAGCACCGCGGCCACGGCCATGGCGGCGAGCACGGCACCGGCGCGGCCGGATTCCGCCGTCGGCTTGGTCATCGGCTTGGTCATCGTCATGATCCTTTCTCGTTCGGTGCGGCAGCCGGACGGGCCGCCTCCATGGTTCCACGCGCTGTCCGGTCCAGCCGTTGTCCGGTCCAGGCCGGTTCGACTGCATCGGCTCGACCGCATCAATTCACCGCTGCCCGGCATTGGCCGGGCTCGGCGGGGGCCTGTGCCGTTTCCACCCGCGCCGACGAATAGGGCTTGAAGGCGCGGCGCTGGTCTTCGCTGAGCCACTCCGCTCCGCCCGGAGGGCCGGTGTAGACATGCCGGACCCACGCCATCACCAGCAGGATGTCGTTGAGCGACAACGACCCGTACTGCGGCCCCATTTGCCCCTGCGCGCCGCCGAACACCGTCTCGAACAATCCCTTGTCCGTGGTGTTCTTCGGGTAGGTCCAGTAATCGTCGTTGAGCCCGGGCCCGATCTTGCCTTCGGCCACATGCCCATGGCAGCCGGAGCAGGCCGACAGGAAGATTTCGGCACCGACGGGCAGGCAGGACGCATTCTCGTTGTAGGGATTGTTTCCGGTTTCCAGGAAGGTCTTCACGGCCGGCGTGTCCCGGCCTTCCGGCAGCCCGTGGCTCAGGTCCAGCACCTCTCCGGTGACCGTGTTGTTGAAGGTCAGGGCCGCCTGGGCTCCCCAGGTTCCCACGGCGCCGAGAAGGCTGCCGAGGGCGATTCGCAGGATGGTCTTTCTGTTCATTCCGCTTTGTCGCTCCCAAGGCAGCCATGGCTGGTCGGCGGGATGCCGGGTGGGATGCCGGGCGCAATCATTGCCCGAGCCCCGGTTCCATCGGAGGAATGCCCTCCTCGCGCAGGATCGCCGCGATCTGCGGACGCACCTTGGCAATCGCTGCATCGAGTTCGGAGCGCAGCGCGGCATCGTCCTTGCGCACGGCCATCGACTGGTCGAACTGCTGCGGCACGAGCTTGCCGGCCGCGGTCATGCCGTTGCGGTCGATCATCGTCATCCGCAGCGGAACGCTGGACGCCTTCACGTAGCGCGCCACGTCCGGCGCGAAGGCGACCGCGACATCCGCCGCCCCCTTGGCCACTTCCGAGACGAGGACGTCTCCCGGAACCTGGGTATATTGGTTGCGGCGGTCGGTGAAGTTGATGAGGGAATATTGATAGATCAGGTTGTCCTCGTAGAGGCCGGTCTGCTTGAGCATCTCCTCGGACGGCGAGTGGAACTGGTAGGCGATGCGCCGCACGCGCGCGAGGTCGTCATCGGACCAGTTGGTAAGCTTCAGGTCGCTGTCGGCGCGGGTGATGAAGGCATAGCCGGTGCGGTAGTAAGGGGTGGTGGTGAGCACCCGCGGATCGCCGTCGTCGATCCCGATCATGACGTCGCAGGCGCCCTTGTCGAGCATGTCGCGCACCAGGAAGATCGCCGGCTTGTCGGTCCAGACGAATTCCGCCTTGCGGTTCATGGCCCCGGCGACGATGGCGGCGATGCGGTTCTCGAAGCCGCTTCCGTCGACGGCCGCATAGGGCGCGGCACCCTTGGAGGCGCAGACCCGCAGCGCCGGAGGATCCGCGGGGGCTGCCGCGAGGGCTGCCGACGACAGGGGAAGGGAAAGGGCGATCGCGGCAGTTGCAAGGGGCAGGGCCAAGGCAAGGACATGCCGGTCAATGCGTGAGGTCGATCGGCCCGGAGCCGGTCGGGGAGGCCCTGGTTCGTTGATGAGGACACGGGTCATCGTCGGATGCACTCCATCTCGGATGGCAATCGGGCTCGGGCGGCAAATCGGGCGGCGCTCGCGGGCGGCGTTCGACCGATCCCGCCGCCCGTATCGGCCGCCTGTATCAGCCGCCGTATTCGCCGACGCTGACGTTGTCGAAGGGGCTCTGGCCGTTCAGCGAGAAGACCATCACGCCGCCGCCCATCTGCGTGTAGTGCTGCAGGTTCTTGAAGGCACCCACCGCGCCGAGCCCGGCGGTCGGATCCTGGAGATCGAACACCAGCCCGACCCCGGGCCAGCCCCCGACCCCGTACATGATCGCCACATACTGGGTGCCGGCATGCTCATAGGTGATGGGATAGCCGATCACGCCCGAAGGCAGCTTGAATTTCCACAACAGCTCGCCGGAGTCGCTGTGGCGCGCCTTGATGAAGCCGTCGAGGGTTCCGTAGAAGACGAGGTTGCCGGCGGTGGCGAGCGTGCCGCCCCAGACGGCGAAACGCTCCATCTTCTCCCATTTGAATTCGCCGGTGATAGAGTTGTAGGCCTTGATCTGCCCGAGCCCCTCAAAGCCCTGGCGGTCGCCCTTGGGGCCTGGATACATGTTCAGCGTCGCGCCGACGAAGAACTGGCCGGCCCGGTAGGGCAGCATGAAGGGCTCCCAATCCATGCAGATGTGGTTGATGCCCATGAAGAAGAGCTGCTTGTTCGGATCGTAGGAATCATGCCCCTGGTTATGGTAGCCCATCGCCGACGGACAGATGTCCCGGCCGGTATGGTCCATGCGGGTCGCATATTCGGGATTGCGCACCGGCACGCCGGTCTTCAGGTCGACATGGGTGAAGACGTTCACCGTGTCGTCGATCTTGTCCGCGGAGACCAGTTCGCCGTTCGTGCGGTCGAGGGTATAGACGATGCCGTTGCGGTCGGGATGCGTCAGCAGCTTGCGCGTCTTGCCCGCCTTGTCCTTCTGCTCGCTCAGCATCATCACGTTGACGCCGGCATAGTCCCATTCGTCGTGCGGTGTCTTCTGGTATCCGAACTTGGCCTTACCGCTGCTGGCCTCGCGGGCGAAAATGGTCATGGTCCATTTGTTGTCGCCCGGCCGCATCGTCTCGTTCCAGGGCGCCGGATTGCCGGTTCCGTAATAGAGGAGATCGACGCCCGGATCGTAGGCGTACCATCCCCAGTTGGTTCCGCCGCCGATCTTCCACGCATCGCCTTCCCATGTCTGGAGGCCGAGCCCCTTCTGGCCGTAATGGGGATTGCTGGCATTGAAATCGTCGCCGATCAGCATGGCTTCGTCGGAGCCGGTGGCGAAGGCGCGCCAGGCCATGGAGCCGGTCTTCACGTCGTAGGCCGTCACATAGCCGCGGACGCCGAGTTCGGCACCCGAAGAGCCGATGATCACCAGATCCTTCACCACATAGGGGGCGATGGTCAGCGTCGAGCCGACCTTGATATCCGAATTCTCGATCTTCCAGTATTCCTCGCCGGTGGTCGCGTTGAGGGCGACGACATGGCCGTCGAGCTGCGTCTTGAGGATCAGCGGCGGGACGCGGCCGTCGCCGGGCCAATAGGCGAGGCCGCGGTTGACGATGTCGCAGCAGGCGACGGAGCGAGCGACCGGATCCTGCTTGGGCTTGTGCTGCCACAGGATGCGGCTGGGGTCTTTCAGATCGAGCGCGAAGGTGGTGTTCGGGAACGCACCGTGGACGTACATCTTGCCGTCCACGACCAGCGGCGCGCCCTCGTGGCCGTTCAGGACGCCCGTCGAAAAGGACCAGGCGGCACGCAACTGCTTGACGTTGTCGGAATTGATCTGGCCAAGCTTGCTGAAATTGTCGGAATTATAGTTCTTTCCCGGCATGACCCAGTTCTGGTCACTTTCGGACAGTTGGACCAGCGTCTGGTTCGCCAGAGCCGGTGTGATCGCGCCAAGCTGCCCTCCTGCGGTGATGGTCGCCGTGAGTGCCACAATGGGCAACGACGTCAGGAAGCGGTTCATCAACGTTCCCTCCGATATTATTCTTCGACAGGGCGGTGGGCTCGCGAAGACCCGCCCGGTGTGGTGCGCAGCCATGGCCTTCGCGCCAGCCGCCGTTTCGGCCCCTGCGTTTGCGATGCGTCGGCAGCCCTGCCCAGTACCGGATTGTTTCACCGACCAACAATCCTGTCTTGAGGAAGACTGGCAAATCCGACCGGGAAGATTTGGCAATAATGATCTCCTCTTTGCGGGAGTCATGGCGGGTGATTGCGTCAGGCGATGGCGATCCCCATAGCTGCGAAAGGCGGCGGCCATCCTGCTGCCGACGACCGCAGGGAAAGGAGACGGGCGTGCCGTGCAGGATCCTTGATGCAAGGGTGCGATCCGGCGTGGTGCTGGCCGTGCTTCTGTCGGCAACCGTTGCCTGCGATGCTCAATCCGACGGGAACTCCGGTGCGGAGGACAGCAAGGCGGGGGAGACCGGGGTAGAAGAGACGGGGGCGCCGGCGGAAGCGCTGCCCACATCGTCGATGGCGAACAAGGGCTGGCTCGATGCGAATGACCGCACACCGCCGGAGCAATGGCTGGCCAGCCGGTCGGCACATGCCGACCTGTCCTTGTCCGCCCCATCCGTCGCGTCGTTCCACGCGCTCCTGGTCCGGGCCGACCATGCCTATGACGAGACGCCGCGCATGATCGCCAACCGTGTCGTGCAGCTTCAGGAGATGCTGGCCGGACGTGGCATGGCGGAAGGCACCGACAGCCTCATCGAGGGGTTCCTGTCGCTCGGTGCCGGCGGGGCAGGGGGCGTTGCAGGGGGCGTTGCAGGGCGCGGGTCCAAGCGGCGGTTCGGCGAGGATTGCCAGCATTATTTCTACCTTCGCAGCGCCGGCCTGGATCATCGCGACGCGCTGGCGGCACTCAGGGGGAAGGCGGCCAGGCCGCCCCGGTGAGCCCCCGTTCCACCACGCCGGCGGCGGTCGTTGCTCTGCCTCCCCATATACGATCATCAGCTATGCCGATAATTCGCCAAAAGAGCATTTGCGGCTTCCGCCGACGCTCGTTCACACTCCGGATGGCTTCACAGTTCGCGATCCCTGGAGTTCGGCCATGCCGGGACGGCTGCCCGGCCAGCGCGGCGTCACCATGCCCTTGGGTCTTTCTGCACTGCACCTGAACCGCCGGACAAGAAGGCGATTCGGAAATCCGGCGGAGGGCGCCCCGTCATTGGGAAGGTTGGATGAGAATGGCTGATGTCGGCGTCAAGGATGGTTCCGGCGCGTCCTATCGCCCCTTGCGGACCGCTGGTACTGCCGTGCCGCACCGCAGGGAATCGGCCGCGGCCAGGCTGATCCGCCTGCTCTGGTTCCAACGCACCATCCGTGGCCAGATCCTGTCGGCCTTCGTCCTCATCAATCTGCTGGCCTGCGTCGCGGTGTCGCTGCTCATCGTCTACAACGCGCGGCGGGCGACGCTGGTCGAGATCGGCGCGTCGATGGAACTGGCCGAGCGGCTGGTGCACACGGCTGTCGAGGACCTCGGGCGAACAACCCCGGGCCGCGCAAGGCTGCAGGATCTCCCGCTTCAAATGGGCGGCCAAAGGCATGTCCGCATCGTCACGACGACCGCCCAGGGGGAGCCGGTGTGGCATTCCCGGTCCGCGCCTGCCCATTCCGTGCCGCGGGAGCGCCGCGCCCCGGACTGGTTCGCCGCGCTGGTCGGAGTCGACGTTCCAAGCCGCGAAGTCCCTGTCTTTTCGGACGGCCGGAAGATCGGGGCGGTGACCATCGCCAGCGAAGCGTCCGACGAGATCACCGAGGTGTGGGACGACATGTCCGACCTGGCACTGGTCGCGCTGGTCGTCAATCTCCTCGTCATCGGGGTGCTGCACCTCGTGCTGGGGCAGTTGCTCAATCCCCTACTTCGCGTCGCCGCCGGCTTTCGTGAACTGGAACAGGGGCATTTCCATTACCGCCTGCCGCTGCCGAGAATTCGGGAGCTGGCGGACATCATCGGCCGCTTCAACGCGCTCGCCTCGTCGCTTGCCGGTGCGCAGGCGGACAATGTGCGTCTGAACCGACGCCTGGTCGCGGTGCAGGACAACGAGCGCCGGCAACTCGCCATCGAGCTTCACGACGAGTTCGGTCCCTGCCTCTTCAGCCTGAAGGCGAATGTGGCATCGCTCGCGCGCTTCGCGGAGCAGCTGCCCCCCGACATCGGCGGTGCGGTGCGTGACCGTGCCGGCACGTTGCGGGAGATCGGCGAACGGATCGAGACGACCAATCGCCGCCTGCTCAAGACCGTGCGCCCGATGGCGTTGGGGCACGTCCCCCTGTCGGACGCCATTGCCGGCCTCCTGTCCGAGTTCGAGCGGCTGGCGCCCGGATGTGCCTTCGAGTTCGCGACCGGCAAGCTGGCCCACAGCTACGGCGACAGCATCGATCTCACCCTCTATCGCTGTGCGCAGGAGGGTCTGACCAACGCCGTCCGCCATGCCCGGGCGCAGCGGATCCGGGTCGAGGTGGAGGAATGCGGCGATCCGGCCGGGGGACCACGCGGGATCCGGCTTTCCGTCCAGGATGACGGGCAGGGAATTGCGGAAGGAACGGCGACAGGCTTCGGATTGACCGGCATGAGGGAGCGCGTCACCGCGCAGGGCGGCTCATTTTCGATCTCCGGTTCTCCGGGCGGTGGAACCCGTCTTGCCGTCGCCGTTCCGCTGGATGAGGACGAGTGCGTGCCAACCACATCGGCAAGCAGCCGGGGAGCGGGCTTATGACGCGGGTCTTGCTCATCGATGATCACCCGATGGTGCTGCAGGGCTGTCGATGCGTCCTGCAGGACGCTCATGTCCAGGATATCCATGAGGCTGGTGATGCAGTCGCCGGCTACCGTGCCTACCGCCGGTGCCGCCCCGACATGGTCGTCATCGATCTGGCGCTGCACGGAAACGGTCTCGGCGGTTTCGCGCTGATCCGCCGCATCCGGGTTCACGACAGCCGGACCTCGATCCTCGTGTTCAGCATGCATGGTGACGCCGTCATCGTCAGCCGCGCGTTGGAGGCGGGGGCCAACGGCTATCTGCTGAAGGACACCGCTCCCGAGGATTTCCTCGCCGCGTTCCAGGCCGTGCGCCGCGGCCAGCCTTACCTCAGCCATCAGCTCGCCATGCAGGTCGCCACGCTGGGCATGCGCAGCCGCGAGAACATGATCGGGACCGTCACGCCCCGCGAACTCCAGACGATGGCCTTGATTGCCGACGGGAAATCCTATGGGCAGATCGCCGATGAACTGGGCGTGAGCTACAAGACCGTGGTCAACACATGCTCGCAGCTCAAGGTCAAGCTCGGTGCCCACAATTTGCCCGAGTTGATGCGGATGTCGATCGAGTTCCTTTCATCGTCGCCAAGCCGGCGGCCGGGATCGCTTGTCCGCCATGTCGCCTAAGCAGGATTTCCGAACTCCGCCCACAGATGGGAGGGCTCGGAAATCCTGCAAAACCATAGAGTCCGCAGGTTTGCCCAGGCCGGGCCATCTGTGGCCCGATCTGGGCAAACCTGCTTAGGGATATCGGCCCGGGAACCGATGGAGGGACCTCTGTTCGGACCGCATCCCGTCGCCCCGCCTGCCTCATGTTCCTCGATGCGACCGAGGTCGGCGGAGCCCTCAGCCGTAATGGGAGGTCCGTCGATCCGGCGGAGGCGGCGCGGCCGGAAGCCGCAGGCGGACGTGCAGCCCGCCGAGCGTGCCGGGCTCCAGCCGGTCAACCGGCACCCCCATGCGCAGGCACAGCTCGGCGACGATCGAGAGGCCGAGACCGACCCCGTCGCCGCCGGAGCGCCCGAGCCGCTGGAAGCGTTCGAACGCACGCTCGAACGCCTCCACCGACAGGCCGGGACCGTCGTCCTCCACCAGCAGGTCGGTCATGCCCGGCTCGCCGCCAATGACCGTGACGACCACACGTCCCGGCGAGGCGGCGTATTTCACCGCATTCTCGACGAGGTTGCGCAGCACGATCGCCAGCAGATCCGGACGGGTCATGACGGCGGCGGAGCGTGGCGAGTCCAGCGTGATCTCCACCTTGCGCCGGTTGGCTGCCGGCACCAGCCCGGCGACGACGGACTGTGCGAACTCGACCAGATCGATCCGGCTTCCCGGATCGCCCGTGAGATCGAGCGATTGTGAGCGGGTGACGTCGAGGAGTTGCGCGATCAGCCGGCTCGACCGGTTCGTCGCTTCCAGAATATTGTCGAACCGCGGCTGGACGTGCTCGGGCAGCTCGCCGTCGAGAGCCTCGACCTGGGCGCGGATCGCGGTCAGCGGGGTGCGCAGCTCATGGGCCGCGTTCGAGACGAAGTCGCGCTCGCGGTCCAGCACCAGCTGCAGCCGCGCCATCAGACCGTTCAGCGCCTGGGCCACTCCCCGCAGCTCACTCGGCGCTTCCGCCTCGTCCAGCGGTGCGAGATTCTCTTCGCTGCGGTCGCGGACCTGGGTGGCGAACGCACCCAGCGGCTTCAGGCCGGAGCGGATGCCGAAGGTCAGGGCGAGGGCGACCAGTACCGTCGCGCACAGGACATAGCCGGCGACCAGCCCGGCCACCTGGAGCGACGACATCAGCGGTTCGTAGACATCGACGCCGATCACCACCCGCGTGCCGGTGCGCTCGTCCTCGAAGCCGTGGAGGAGCCGGAGCGCGTTGCCGATTTGAGCCTTGCCCTCCATCGGCACGGCCAGCAATTCCTGCGGCGGCAGCGTCTCCGACGCATAGAGCAATTGCCCGTTCCGGCTGATCACCACCAGATAGTCGTCGAGGTCGAAATCGGGATCGTGCTGCTGCTTGAAGACCGGGAACACCGCCGGTGCCGCCGGCTGCGTCGAGGCCAGGGCCAGCATCAGCTGCGCCGTGTGGGCGGTGCGGGCGTGGAAGGATTCCTTGTACTCCAGCGCGACGGCGGCCACGATCAGGACCGATGCCGGCACCCAGACCGCGGCGATCAGCCAGGCCAGCCGGCGCTGCAGCCGCTTGCGGATCGACGGCATGCTAGTCTTTCGGGAGCATGTAGCCGACCCCGCGGATCGTCTGGATCAGGTCGGGGCCGAGTTTGCGGCGGATCTGCGAGACGAAGACCTCCAGCGTGTTGCTCTCGGCCTCGCCGCTCCAGCCATAGAGGTGCTCCTCCAGCGCATGCCTGGTGAGGACGCGGCCCTGGTTCTCGATGAACAGCCGCAGCAGCGCGAACGCTTTCGGCGTCAGCGCGATGTTTTCGCCGCCGCGCTGGACCGCGAAGGCGGCGGGATCGATCCGCAGGTCCCGGTACTGCAGGACTTCCGACCGGCGGTCGCCGCGGCGCCGGGCGAGCGCGCGGCAACGGGCCATCAGCTCCTCCATCGCGAAGGGTTTGACCAGATAGTCGTCCGCGCCGAGATCGAGGCCGCGCACCCTGCTGTCCAGCTCGTAGCGCGCGCTCAGGATCAGGATCGGCAGGCCATGGCCGCCCTCCCGCTGCTCCCGCAGGATTTCGAGGCCATCCCGGTCGGGCAGGCCGAGGTCGAGGACCATCAGATCGAAGGCGTCCATCTCGGTGACCCCGTCGAGGCTGGCGCCGTTCTCGAGCCAGTCGACGGTCATGCCGGCCCGGGTCAGGCGGGCGCGGATGGCGTCGCCGATCAGCGGGTCGTCCTCGACGAGCAGAATGCGCATGCCTCACTCCCGGTTGGTCGGGCGACAACCTCCCACGGAAACCTGAAGCGAAGCTGAACGGCCGGCTTGGGCGCGTTCAGGTTCGGTTCAGGCAGCGGTGGCAAGGTCCGCGCCGAACCCGATCCAGCATCAAGGCATAATCAATATGACGAGTATCGTGTCCGGTCGTGGACTGCTCCCGGCGATCGCCCTCTGCATGACTGTGGCCGTCCAGATGGCGGCAGGGAGCGCGGCGGCCCAGGGCCGGCCTCCTGCGGAGTGGTCGTTCATGCTCGGCGGCGGCGCGTTGTATGTGCCCGATTATGAGGGCTCCAACGATTACAAGGTGCTGCCGGTGCCGATCGTGGAGCTGTCCTGGCGGGACCGGGTCCGGGTGACCACCAGGGGGGGACCGGGGATCTACGCATCCCCGGTCATGACGGACTCTCTGAAGGTGGAGCTCGGGGTCCGCTACGACTTCGGGCGCGACCAGGACGACAACGACGCCCTCAAAGGGCTCGGCGACATCGAAGGCGGTGCGGTGGCGGTCGCCCGTCTCGGTTACGAGGTCGGCCCCGTCGATCTCGGCCTGGAGGTCGCCCGCGACCTGGGCGGCGATCGCGACGGCCTCATGGCCAGGGCCGAGGCAGAGTATGCGATCCGCCTGCTCGACGGACGGGCCCGGTTCAGCGTGACCCCGTACGTCACCTGGGCCGACGACAACTACATGGGCAGCAGCTTCGGCATCACCGCAGCCCAGGCCGCCCGCTCCGCCCGCCGATACGCCAGATACGACGCCGAAGGCGGCTTCAAGGATGCGGGCATCGCCGTCGGCATCGGCTACACCATCACGGACTCGATCCATGCCATGGGCCGGGTCGGTTACCAGCGGCTGCTCGGCGATGCCGCCGACAGCCCGCTGGTCAAGCGCGAGGGCAGCCCGGACCAGTTTTCCGGTCTTCTCGGCGTAAGCTATCGCTGGTAGTGCCTCGGCCGTCCGTTGGCCCGCAGGGGAGATATCCCCTGCGGGCCAACGGACGGCAAGATGGCGTGAAGCCTGCGGGGATACAGGGTAGCAATCACGCCTCCGCCGCGCTGGCCTGCGTTCCGCCGCGCGCCGCGGCCTTGTCCCCCGGAACCGGATGCGGCGACGAATTGGGCGAAGACTTGGCCGACAGCGTCTCGGGCATGAAGAACAGGACGATCACGCCGGTGAAGAAGACCACGGAGCAGGCCCCGATGCCGAACCCCAGCCCATGGCTCTTGGCCATGGCCCCGATGGTGACGGGAGTGACGACGGCGCCGATGCCGCGCCCGATGTTGAAGGCGAAGCCGCTGCCCATCGCGCGGATGTGCAGGGGGAACAACTCGGCGAAGTAGGAACCGAACAGGCCGAACACGCCGCCGAAGCTGAGGCCCATGATCGGGCTGATCCAGAACAGGAAGATGCCGTCGGGGATGAGCACATAGAGCGGCACGATGATGGAGTCGGCCAGGAAAGCCAGCATCAGCGCATTGCGCCGGCCGATCCTGTCGGCCAGCGCGGCGAACAGGAAATAGCCGACGAACGCGCCGGCGAAGATGACGATGCTGAAGACGCTCATATATTCGATGCTGAGGCCGCGGACATTCACCAGATAGGTGGGGATCCAGGCGCTGACGCCCCAGAAGCCGCCCATCTGGCAGGCGGCGGCGATGGTGGCACCGATGGTCAGCTTCGCGATGCCGGGTTGGAAAAGCTGGGAAAGGCTGATCCGGGGCTTCTCCTGTTTGGCCACGTGCTTCTCGTCGGCCGGCACCACCAGCCAGAACAGCAGGCCGACGAGGATGGCGGTGCCCGTCAGGGCGAACAGCATGCGCCAGCCGACCTCGGAGAGCAGGAAGCGGCCCATGACCGAGGCCAGGATGCCGCCCAGCGCGAAGGTGCTGAGCATGAAGCCGGCGGCGCGCGCCCGGTATCTGGGTGCCCAATGGTCGGCGATCAGGGCGACGATGGGGCCCCACAATCCGCCCATGCCGATGCCCTGCAGGAAGCGCAGGACCATCAGTTCTTCCCAGGAATTGCACCAGTAGACCGCCAGGGTGAACACGCCGAACTCGACCAGCGAAATCACCGCCGCATTCTTGCGGCCGAAATTCTCGGCGATCCAGCCGAACAGAATGCCGCCGAGCGCGGTTCCGATCATGGTGGCCGAGGACAGAAGGCCGGCGTCGGTCAGGGAAATGTTCAACGACGTGATGATGACCGGCATGCAGATCGCCAGGATCTGCAAGTCCAGGCTGTCATACAGATACGCCAGGAACGTCATGATCAGGACTTTCCAGCGATGCGGGCTTCCGCTTGCGCTTGCATGCATTCTGCAAACCTCCCTGTCGAAATGGTTTTGTTTTCAGGCAGAAGCTCATCCGGCCCGCAACGAGGCAGTCCCATCGCCGGGAGCGCGCGGCGGGGTTCCCCCCAGTCGGCGGGTTGACGATGACGTGTTATGGGCGGATAATTAAAGATCCGCTTTTGACCATTTGGTAAATTGTAGGGATGCCCCGGCGGCCCTGTCAACAGGGATGTGCAGTCTACGGATGGTGCGCGTTGCCAATCATGCCGCAGCGGCGGTCGGCCCCGCGCCGGAGGTAGGGTTTGACGCCAACCGCTCCATCCCCTAAGCAGGAACCCCCAGCCACAGCCGTACCGGGCCACAGTGCCTCCTTCCGCCAAGCCTCCCTCAGACGCTCCCCGACCTGGCGTCCAACGACGGCGTCAGCGCCTGTCCACCGAGGAGCGGGAGCGCCAGATCGTCGACGGCGCCATCCGGTTCTTTTCCGACCATGGGTTGGGCGGACAGATGCGGGAACTGGCGACGCAGATCGGCGTCAGCCACCCGCTGGTGTTCCACTATTTCCCCAGCAAGAAGGCGCTGATCGAACGGGTCTACACCGAGGTCTATCTCGGGCGCTGGAAGCCGGAATGGGAGCATTGGGTCAAGGATCGCAGCGAGCCGTTCGAGGCCCGCCTGACCCGGGTCTACAGCGATTACGCCCGCACCATCCTGACCAAGGAATGGGTGCGCATCCTGATCCATTCCGCCCTCGCCGACGGCTATATCAACGACAACTACCTGACCCTGGTGGGCGAGCGTCTGCTGCGTCCGATCATCGGCGAGGCCAGGATCGAGTTGGGCCTCGACGACGACCGCGAGCCGACCGAGGCGGAGAACGAACTGATCTGGGGCCTGCACGGCGGCATCTTCTACATCGGCGTGCGCCACTGGATCTACGGGCACAAATTTCCGGAGAACCTGCCCCAGGTCGTCGCCGACCGGGTGCGGGCCTTCGTGCTCGCCGCCCGCGAGATCTTCCCGCGGGAGGCCGGCAAGGCGGCCGGCTGAGCGCCCTCCACCCCGGTTTCTAGAGATTTTTCACCGGCTGGGCTCCACCGCCGGCTGAGGGCGCATGACCGGTCGATCCGAGCCCAATCGACGCATGGCTGATTATTGACCAAACGGAAAATAGCTTGACCGATATTGACCAAATGGTAAATATGCCTGCCAGGCGAGGCCGCTGACCCAATCGCACCGGCCCACCAGATCGGAGGCCTCCATTGGAACTCACCGGCGAACAGAGGATTGCCGCGCCGCGCTGGCGCGTGTGGGAGTCGCTGAACGACCCGCAGATCCTCAAGCACTGCATTCCGGGCTGTGAGGACGTCATCCGCCACAGCGACACCGAGTTCGAGGCCCGGGTGCTGACCAAGGTCGGCCCCTTGCGCGCCCGTTTCTCCGGCCGCGTGGAGATGCGCGAGATCGAGGCGCCGGCCGGTTGCACTCTGTGGTTCGAGGGCGGTGCCGGACCGGTCGGCATGGCGCGCGGCCAGTCGCGGGTGACGCTGGAGGAGGCGCCGGACGGCACCCTGCTGCGATACGCCGCGGAAGCCGCCGTCGGCGGCAAGCTGAGCCAGATCGGCGGACGCCTGATCGATGCCTCGGCCAGGAAGATGGCCGACGATTTCTTCCGTGCCTTCAACGACCGCGTCACCCGGTCGGCCGGGGATGCAGCCGAAGCCCCTGTAGAATCTCCTGCCGAGCCTTCTGCTGAACAATCCGGCTCGGTCCTGGCCGGTCCCGGGGCGCCGCGGAAGCCGACGGCATCGGCTGCCGCCACCTCCGCCGCCATGGCCGGCGGATGGAGCGGCGAAGGCCAGCGCTTCCTCTGGCTGGCGACCGGCACCGTCCTGGGCGGGATCATCGGCTACCTCCTCCACCTCTGACACACCGACCGTCCAACGCGAAAAGGAATGACGATGACCATCCATGACGCCGTGCCCCATTGGATCGGCGGCGGCGAGCATCGCGGCTCCGGCGACCGCCGGGGCAAGGTCTTCAACCCGGCCACCGGCGAGGTTCTGCGCACCGTCGGCTTCGCCGACGCCACCGACGTGGACGCAGCCGTTGCGGCAGCCAGGAACGCCCTGCCGGGCTGGCGCGCGACACCGCCGCTGCGCCGGTCGCGCATCCTGCAGAACTACCTGACCCTGCTGCGCCGGAACGAGCGTGAGCTGGCCGCCGTCGCCTCGCAGGAGCATGGCAAGACCTTCGACGACGCGCTCGGCTCAGTGCGCCGGGGCATCGAGGTGCTGGAGTTCGCCTGCGGCATTCCCCACCTGCTGAAGGGCGAGCATGCCGCCGACGTCGGCACCGGGGTCAACGCCTATTCCCTGCGCCAGCCGGTGGGCGTCTGCGTCGGCATCACGCCGTTCAATTTCCCCGTCATGGTGCCCATGTGGATGTTTCCCATGGCCATCGCCTGCGGCAACAGCTTCGTGCTGAAGCCGTCGGAGAAGGTGCCGTCCTGCAGCGTGATGCTGGCCCGCCTGTTCGCCGAGGCCGGATTGCCCGACGGCGTGCTGAACGTCGTCCAGGGCGACAAGGCGGCGGTGGACGCCCTGCTTGCCGATCCCGATGTTGCGGCCGTGTCCTTCGTCGGCTCCACCCCCATCGCCCGCGGCATCTACGAGACCTGCGCCCGCAACGGCAAGCGCGTCCAGGCATTGGGCGGTGCCAAGAATCATGCCGTCGTCATGCCGGACGCCGATCTCGATTTCACCACCGAGGCGCTGATCGGCGCCGCCTTCGGCTCGGCCGGCGAACGCTGCATGGCCATTTCCGTGGCGGTGGCGGTGGGCGACGTCGCCGACCGCCTGGTCGAGCGTCTGGCAGACCGGGCACGGGCGCTGAAGACCGGCCCCGGCAACGAGCCCGGCGTCGACATGGGACCGCTGGTGACCGGGGAGCACCGCGACAGGGTGCGCGGTTACGTCGATGCCGGCGAGCGCGAGGGCGCCGCGCTGGTGGTGGACGGTCGCGACATCGAGGTTGCGGGCGCCGGGAACGGCTTCTATCTGGGGCCGACCCTGTTCGACCATGTCGAGCCGTCGATGACCATCCATCGCGAGGAGATCTTCGGCCCGGTCCTGTCGGTGGTGCGCGTGCCGACGCTTGAGGCGGCCATCGCGCTGATCAACGCCAGCCCGTTTGCCAACGGCACCGCCATCTTCACCGGCTCCGGCGCCGCCGCCCAGCTTTTCGAGGAGACCGTCGAGGTGGGCATGGTCGGCATCAACGTGCCGATTCCGGTGCCGATGGCCTTCTTCTCGTTCGGCGGCTGGAAGAACTCGCTGTTCGGCGACCTGCATGTCCATGGCACCGAGAGCGTCAAGTTCTACACGCGGACCAAGGCCGTGACCTCGCGCTGGCGGTTCGGCAAGGCCGCCGCCTCCACCCTCGTGATGCCGACCCTGGGCTGAACCTTCCCGGGCTGAATAGCCCTGGCCTGAATTGCATTGGGTTGAACCGGAGGACATCCGCCATGAAGGCGCCCCCCTTCGCATACAAGCGCGTGGACAGCGTTGCCGCCGCCTCGGCGCTGCTGCGCGAACATGGCGACGAGGCCCGGCTGATGGCAGGGGGGCAGACCTTGCTCGCCACCCTCGGGATGCGGCTGTCCGAGCCCTCGCTGCTGATCGACATCCGCGGCATCGCCGGAATGCAGGGCATCTCGGTCGACGGCGGGCACCTGCGCATCGGTGCCCTGGCCCGTCACGTCGATGTGGAGCGGTCGCCCCTGGTCGCCCGGCACCTGCCGCTGCTGTCGATGGCCGCCCCCCACATCGCCCACGCCGCCATCCGCAACCGCGGCACCTTCGGGGGATCCATCGCCTTCGCCGATCCGGCAGCGGAATGGCCGGCCTGTACCGTGGCGGCCGATGGCGAACTGGTCCTCGGCGACGGCAGAACCGAGCGGACGGTCAAGGCCGCCGACTTCTTCCTGGGCCTCTATCAGACGGCGCTGCGGCCGGACGAACTCGTCACCGCCATACGCTTTCCCTTGCCCGACCCGGCCCGGCGGTTCGGCTTCACCGAGCTGGCCCGCCGCCGCGGCGACTATGCCACGGTCGGGCTTGCCCTGGCCGGGAACCGGGTGGACGGCCGGCTGGACGACCTCAGGATCGTCTATTTCGGGGTCGGCGGAATGCCGGTGCGGGCAAGGTCGGCAGAGGCGGCGCTTGCCGGCAGCGGCGGCGACGCCGACGCCGTCCGGCGGGCGGTGGGCAGCCTCGGCGACGACCTGAGCCCGTCCGGCGACCTCTATGCCGACGCCGCGACCAAGCTCCACCTCGCGGGCGTCCTGCTGCGCCGCGAAATCCACGGGCTCACATCGGAGGGAGGACGACGGTGACCGACAAGGTCCTGGTCAACATGACCGTCAACGGCATGGTGTACGAGCGCTGGGTCGAGCCGCGCCTGCATCTCGGCGACTTCCTGCGCGAGGAGCTGGGCTTGAAGGGCACCCATCTGGGCTGCGAGCATGGGGTGTGCGGTGCCTGCACGGTGGTTCTCGACGGCGACATCGTGCGCTCCTGCCTGACCCTGGCCGTCCAGGCTGACGGCGCCATGGTGGACACCATCGAGGGCAAGTCCGAGAGCGGCGCGATCCGCGATCTCCAGGATGCCTTCCTGGAACGCAACGCCCTGCAATGCGGCTTCTGCACCCCGGGACTGCTGCTGACCGCCGACGCTCTGCTCGATGCCGACCCCGGGGCCAGCCGCGCCGACATCCGCCACCATATCTCCGGCAACTACTGCCGCTGCACCGGTTACCACGCCGTCGTCGATGCCATCGAGGCGGTGGGCCGGCTGCGCCAGTCCGGTTGCCAAACCGGTCCACAGTGCCAGGGGGACCGCCATGAATAGGATCGCACCGGGCTTCCCCTCCGCACTCCGATCCTCCCCCCTCCGGCCCTTTGTCGGGCAGGGCGTGCCGCGCCCGAACGCCCGCCGTCTTCTGGAGGGCCGCGGGACCTATGTGGACGACGTCGAACTGCCGCGCATGGTCCATGTGGCCTATCTGCGCAGCCCCCACGCCCATGCCCGCATCGGCCGGATCGACGCCCTTGCCGCGCTGGATATGCCGGGGGTGGTCGCCATCGTCGATGGCCGCCAGCTGTCCGAGATCTGCACGCCCTTCGTCGGCACGCTGTCCCATTTCGCCGGCATGCAATCGGCGTCGCAGCATGCCCTGGCGATCGACCGTGCCTGCTGGCAGGGGGAGGCGGTGGTGGCGGTGGTGGCGGAGACCCGCGCCCGGGCCGAGGACGCCATGCAGAGGATCCAGGTCGATTGGGAGGTGCTGCCGGCGGTGACCCGCATGGACACCGCGCTGGCGGCCGGCACGCCGGTGATCCATCCCGAACTCGGCAGCAACCTGTGCTTCCACCGCGACATCGACACCGGCGGCGTCGACGACGCCTTCGCCGCGGCGGATCTGGTGGTGGAGGAAACCTATGAGTTCGGGCGCCACACCGGCGTCACCATGGAACCCCGCTCGGTCCTGGCGGATTTCAATCCGGCCGAGCGGCGCCTGACGGTCCACCACTCCCATCAGGCTCCCCACATGATGGGCGACCTCTATTCCCGCCTGATGGGCATTCCGGAAGCCGACGTCCGGGTCGTCTGCAAGGATGTCGGCGGATCCTTCGGCATCAAGGTCCATGCCTATGCCGACGATTTCGCCACCGTCGCCCTGTCGATCCTGCTGGGGCGGCCGGTCAAGTTCGTCGCCGACCGTCTCGAATCCTTCGTCACCGATATCCATGCCCGCGAGCATCGCGTCAAGGCCCGTCTGGCACTGACCCGCGACGGCCGCTTCCTGGCCTTCGACATCGCCGACCTGACCGGGATCGGCCCCTATTCCGTGTTTCCCCGCACCAGTGCGGTGGAGGGCAACCAGGTCGTCAACCTGTGCGGCGGCCCCTACGACCATTCCCAGTACCGCGCCAGCCTGGACGTCGTGTTCCAGAACAAGGTGCAGACCAGCCAGTACCGTGGCGTCGGCCATCCAATCGCCTGCGCCGTCACCGAGGGCATCATTGATCTGGCCGCAACGAGGCTTGGAGTCGATCCGCTGGAGCTGCGCCGGCGCAACGTGATGGCCGACGACAGCTTCCCCCGCAAGGGCGCCTCCGGCATCGTGCTGGAAAACCTGTCCCACCAGCGCTGCCTGGACCGGCTGGAGGAGATGGTGGATTTCGCCGCCTTGCGCCGTGAACAGGCCGAGCTGCGCGCGAAGGGAGTCCATCGCGGCATCGGCATCGCCGTGCTGATCGAGCTGACCAACCCCGGCGCGGCCTTCTATGGCACCGGCGGCGCGCGCATCGCATCGCAGGACGGCGCCACCGTCCGCCTCGATCCGACCGGGATCGTCCATTGCGCCAGCGGTGTCGGCGAGCAGGGCCAGGGCACCGAGACCATCTTCGCCCAGATCGTCGCCGACGGGGTGGGGGTGCCGATGGACAGGGTGCGGGTGCTGACCGGCGACACCGCCGCCACCCCCTATGGCGGCGGCACCTGGGCGTCGCGCGGCGCCGGGATCGGCGGCGAAGCGGTGCTCCAGGCCAGCCGTCAGCTGCGCGCCAACATCCTGGACTTCGCCGCGGTCTATCTTGCCCTGCCGGTGGACGGGCTGGACATCGTTGGCGGCACGGTGATCGACAAGGACGGTGCTTGCCTGATCGAACTGGCCGAACTGGGCCGGCTTGCCCATTTCCGCCCGGACCTGCTGCCCAGGGGCTTCCAGCCGGAGCTGGTCGTGACGCGCCACTGCTCGCAGCGCGACTATCCCTTCATCTTCACCAACGGCATCCAGGTTTCCCATGTGGAGGTGGATGTGGAGACCGGTGTCGTGACGCTGCTCAAGCATTGGGTGGTCGAGGATTGCGGGCGGGTGATCAATCCCCTGCTGGTGGACGAACAGATCCGGGGTGCCGTCGTCCAGGGGCTGGGAGGCGTGCTGTACGAGGAGTGCCTGTATGACGGGAACGGCCTGCTCCGCAACGGCAGCATGGCCGATTACCTGGTTCCGATGGCCGGCGAGATGCCCGACATCGAGGTGGCCCATGTCGAAACGCCGACACGATCGTCCGAGCTGGGCGCCAAGGGGGCCGGCGAGGCGGGGACCGCCGGGGCTCCGGCGGCGGTGATGAACGCCATCAACGATGCCTTGCAGCCCTTCTCAGTCCGCCTCACCTCCCACCCCATCACCCCGGAGAAAATCCTGAACGCAGTGCTCGGCGAAGCACAATTCCGGAAGCCCGGCGAAGGTCCGGAGCATTCATGAGGCATGACGCCGGGGCGATCGCCGGACCGTGTCGCCCGTGCGTCGCGGTCCGGCGATTGCCCCGGACGAGGGCACCGATGGATGGAGCCGATGAATGGACGGGTCCATCGAGGCTCCATCGGTCGGCATCGTCCTTCATCAACGGTTTTTGATGGGTCACCTTCAAAGGCCGTTGAGGAAAGCTGCAGTCAGAATCTCTGCCATGTAGGTGCAATTTTAGGTAAATTTTATTAATTCCTCTAATTGAATACTGTCTTAAGTGGATATTCTCGGCAAGCGAGCAATTTATCTTGATTGCCGCGCCGGATATTTGTTATCCAGGTAGTGAATGATCTGAACCATGCACCAATAATAAGAAACCTGACCGTTTTGCGGCAAATAAGGGCGCAACAAAATTACAACCCTTCACAAGTGGTCGATTGAAAGCACTGCATTCATGGAGCCGGCATGACGCTGGTATTTCATCCAGGAAAATGAGGCATGCCGCGTCTGGTGGAAGACAGCGTGACTCCGGATACCGGGCTGTCATGCCTTACCTTCATGTTGCGTTTCATGGGCCATGGGGCCGATCCGGAACAGCTCCGTCATGATCAGGCGGTTCGCGGCCGGGCGATGGGCACGCTGGAGATTCTGCGCGCGGCAAAGCGCTTGGGCCTGAAGGCTCGATCGGTCACCACCCGCTGGGACCGTTTGGCCGCCATTCCGCTGCCGGCGATCGCCAAGCGGCGCGACGGGCGTTACTTCATCATCGCCAAAATCGACGGCGATCGGGTGCTGATCCAGGATCCGCTGGACCCGCGACCGCTGATGCTGCCGCGTGCGGTGGTCGAACCGGCCTGGTCGGGAGAGCTGGTGCTGATGGCCCGGCGCGCCGGACTGGATCTGGCGCAGGTGCGCTTCGGTATCGGCTGGTTTGTCCCGGCCTTGCTGAAATACCGTCGCCTGTTCACGGAAATCCTGCTCGCCTCCTTCATGCTGCAGGTGTTCGGCCTGATCAGTCCGCTGTTCTTCCAGGTCGTGGTGGACAAGGTGCTGGCCCACCGCAGCCTGACCACGCTGGACATCCTGGTCATCGGCCTCGTCGTCGTCTCGCTGTTCGAGACGGTGCTGGGCGGATTGCGCAGCTATCTGTTCTCGCACACCACCAGCCGGGTCGACGTCACGCTGGGCGCGCGGCTGTTCGAGCATCTGCTGGCGCTGCCGCTGCCCTATTTCCAGGCGCGTCGGGTGGGCGACAATGTGGCGCGGGTGCGGGAACTGGACCGTATCCGCGACTTCCTGACCGGATCGGCGCTGACGCTGGTCATCGATCTGGTCTTCACCGTCGTCTTCCTCGCGGTGATGTGGTGGTACAGCCCGGCGCTGACCGGCATCGTTCTGGCGTCACTGCCGGCCTATGCGGCGATCAGCCTGGTCGTCACGCCCGTCCTGCGCCGGCGGCTGGAAGCCAAGTTCGCCCTTGGAGCGGAGAACCAGGCGTTTCTGGTCGAAAGCATCTCCGGCATCGAGACGCTGAAGGCGATGGCGGTGGAGCCCGAGATGCGCCGCCATTGGGAGGAGCGGCTCGCGGCCTTCGTCGGCGCCGCCTTCCGTGCGTCCAGCCTGGGGGTGGTCGCCGGGCAGGCCGTCCAGCTCGTCAGCAAACTGACGATGGCTGCCCTGCTGTATGTCGGCGCACAGGAGGTGATCGACGGCGTGCTGACCATCGGCGCGCTGGTGGCGGTGAACATGCTGGCGGGCCGGGTTTCGTCGCCGGTGCTGCGGATGGCCCAGCTGTGGAACGACTTCCAGCAGGCGCGGGTGTCCGTCGAACGGCTGGCCGACATCCTCAACACCACGCCGGAGCCGGCGGCCAAGCCCGGCCGCCTGCCGCTTCCCGCAATCCGCGGCCGCATCCGCTTCGACCGGGTGGGCTTCCGCTACCGTCCCGACGCCTCGCCGACCCTGCAGGCCATCGACCTGACCGTGGAGGCCGGGGAAACGATCGGCATCGTCGGTTCGTCGGGGTCGGGAAAGAGCACGCTGACCAAGCTGGTGCAGCGGCTCTTTGTCCCCGAATCCGGCCGGGTTCTGATCGACGACGTCGACCTGTCGCTGGTGGATGTGGCGTGGCTGCGGCGCCAGATCGGCGTCGTGCTGCAGGAGAACGTGCTGTTCAACCGCTCGATCCGCGACAACATCGCCCTGGCCGATCCCGGGATGCCGATGGAGCGGATCGTCGAGGCTGCGCGGCTGGCCGGGGCGGACCGCTTCATCCTGGGGCTGCCGGAGGGTTACGATACGGTGATCGGCGAGCGCGGCGCCAGCCTGTCGGGCGGACAGCGCCAGCGCGTCGCCATCGCTCGCGCACTCATCACCGATCCCCGCATCCTGATCTTCGACGAGGCGACGAGCGCGCTCGACCTTGAGAGCGAGGCGGCGATCCAGGCCAACATGCGCCTGATCTGCGACAACCGCACGGTGCTGATCGTCGCCCACCGGCTGTCCACCGTGCGCGGCTGCGACCGCATCGTCGCGGTGGAGGAGGGGCGGATCGCGGAGCAGGGCACCCATGACGAACTGATCCGGCTCGGCGGGCGCTATGCGGCGCTGTGGCGGATGCAGTCGGGCCGCGGGCAGGCGGAGGCCGATCATGGCATCGCCTGAGACGGCCGGCGGAGCGGTGGCGGCGCCTGGCGAACCGCCTGCACCCGGGGCCCCGCCGCCGGTAACGCCGCGGCTCCGTCCGCGCCGCGGGCATGAGCTGGAATTCCTGCCGGCGGCGCTGGAGGCGATGGAAACGCCGCCATCCCCGCTGGCACGGGCGGTGTCGCTGCTGATCGTGGCCTTCGTGGTGATCGCCGTCGCCTGGGCCTGGATCGGCCACATCGACATCACCGCCGTCACCCGCGGGCGCATCATCTCCGCCGACCGCAACAAGCTGGTGCAGACGCTGGAGCCGGGCATCGTCCGGGCCATCCGCGTCGCCGACGGACAGCGGGTGGACCAGGGAACGGTCCTGCTGGAACTGGACCCCACCGACAGCGCCGCCGACGCGGGCCGCGCCGAATGGGAGCTGGCGGTGGCCGAAACCGAGGCGGCACGGTTGCGGGCGGCGCTCGCCGGGCGGCGGAGCTTCGATCCGGCGCCCGGCGCGGACGCCGCCCTGGTCGCGCTTCAACGCTCCATCCTCACCAATCAACTGGCCGCGCGTGACGCGGCGCTCGACGCCATCGGCAGCCAGGAACGCCAGCGCCGCGCTGAAATGGCGGCGCTGGCCGCCGAGAAGGCCCGGCTGCACGCAACCCTGCCGCTGATCCGCGAACAGGTGCAGGCGAAAAGGAACCTGTCCCAGCGCGGCTACAGTCCGCGTTTCGACCTGCTGGAGCTGGAGAAGGAGCTTGCCGAGGTCGAATATGGCGAAATCGCCGCGACCAACCGCGAAGCGGAGGCCGCGGCTGCCCTGAAGGGGTTGGCCGACGAGCGGCGGCGGATAATGGCGGAGTTCGACGGCAAGGCGATGGCCGACCTCGCCGACGCCGAGAAACGGGCCGCCGCCCTGCGCCAGGAACTGACCAAGGCCGAGCGGCGGCGGGAGCGCCAACTCCTGACCGCGCCGGTGGGCGGGGTGATCCAGCAACTTGCCGTCCATACGGTGGGCGGGGTCGTCACCGCGGCGGAACCGCTGATGGTGATCGTGCCGGCCAACCGGACCCTGGTGGCGGAGGTGCAGATCGACAACAAGGACATCGGCTTCCTCCATCCTGGCATGCCGGTGGAAATCAAGATCGACGCCTTTCCCTTCACCCGCTATGGGCTGCTGCCGGGCAGCGTCGCCGCGGTGTCGCATGACGCCATCCTGCCGCCCGACGGAGCCGCCGCGCGCACCGGCGCCGGCGATGCGGCCACCACCGCTGCGGCCGACCGGGACGGGCCGAAATTCTCGGCCCGCATCTCCCTGGACCGCACCACGATCCGCGGCGAGACCGGCGAGGACATCGCGCTCGCTCCCGGCATGGCGGTGACCGCGGAGGTGAAGACCGGCCGCCGCCGCATCCTCGATTACCTGCTTTCCCCTGTGCTCTCCCACGTCCACGAGGCGATGCGCGAGCGCTGATCCCCAAGCCTTCCCATCCCGACACCGCAGCCGCAACCCACAGCTGCAACTCACAGCCGCTTGGCCTGGGTGCAACCGGGCCGAACTTTCCGGAGGACAAGCCGATGACGAGCACCGTGACCACCGATGGCGACGATCTCCTGACCGGCGACTGGCGGGCCGACACGCTGCGTGGCGGCGCCGGAAACGACACGCTGCTCGGCGGTGATGGCAATGATTGGCTGGATGGCGGCGACGGTGACGACCGGTTGGACGGCGGGACGGGGACCAACAGCCTGTTCGGGGGAGCCGGGAACGACACGCTTCTGGGCGGCAGCGTCAGCGATACACTGGACGGCGGCGCCGGCAACGACGTGATCTCCGGCGGGACGGGCAACGACCTGATCTCCGGCGGCGACGGGGCCGACAGCATCGATGGCGGGGAGAACGACGACAGCGTCGATGGCGGCAGCGGCAACGACTCCATCGTCGGCGGCGGCGGACGGGACGTAGTCACTGCCGGCGATGGCGACGATCTGGTGACGGATGGCAACGGTGTCTGGAGCGACGACCGCTTCGACGGTGGGGCCGGAAACGATACGCTGGATGGCGGCTTCGGCAGCGATACGCTGACCGGCGGAGCGGGCAACGACCGGCTGACGGTGGGGAACGACTACAATGGCGACCTGCTGGACGGCGGCGACGGCGACGACACGCTGACCGGCGGCATGGGGGCGGATCGACTCGCCGATGGTGCGGGTGCCGATCTGGTCCGGGCCGGCGGCGGTGACGACCTGCTCGACCATGTGCTGTCCGATCAGGCAGGAGCCGACACGCTCGACGGCGGTGCCGGCTATGACCGGCTGCGGGTGGCGCTGACCGCCGGGCAGGTTACGGCGGCCGTCGCCGCCGACCTCGTCCAACTGGCCGAGTTCATCCAACGCCATGGCGACGATGGGCAGAGCTTCGCCGGACAGGCGATCCGGCTCGTCGCCAACAATTGGAACGCCCTGGAGGTGACGGTGGACGGCCGGGCGGTGGCGCTCGGCGACCTCGCCGGAATGGTTGTCGCGGCGCCCAACCGGGCACCGATGGTTAGCGACCTGTCCTTGACGGGAAGCGAGGATACACCCGTCACCGGGTCCGTCGGCGCGGTCGATCCCGATGGCGATCCGCTCGCCTACGGCATCGGCGCGGGGCCGGCCCATGGCCGTCTGGTCCTGGGCGGTGATGGCCGCTTCACCTACACGCCCGATGCCGATTATGTCGGCAGCGACAGCTTCCGCATCGATGTGAGCGACGGCCGCGGCGGGGTCGCCGCCCAGACCGTCACCGTCGCGCTGGCCGCCGGCAACGACGCTCCGGCCGCCGCGACGCTCGACGGCGTCGCCATTGCCGAACATGCGGCGGCCGGGACCGTCGTCGGCACCGCCCGCAGCCAGGATCCCGACGGGGACGCGCTGGCCTACAGCTTGAGCGACGATGCCGGCGGGCGCTTCGTCATCGATGCGGCGACCGGCGTGCTGTCGGTCGCGGCGGGGGCCGATCTCGATTATGCACAGGCGCCGGCCCATGCTGTGACCGTCCGTGTCACCGACGCCGCCGGGCTGAGCACGGACACGGTATTCCACATCGGCATCACCTCCGCCCGCGACGATGGCGCCGCCGATGTCGAGGGGCTGTCCCCGGCCGAGGAGCAGGCGTTCGAGGCGGCCGAGGCGCAGGACGGCGGTGACGACGCTGTCACCGGCGACTGGCGCGCCGAGACGCTGGAAGGCGGTGGCGGCAACGACACGCTCGGCAGCGGCGGTGGCGGCGACACGCTTCTCGGCGGGGTCGGCGACGACCTGCTGAACGGCGATTGGGGCGAGGACAGCCTGCGCGGCGGGTCGGGAGCCGATACGCTCCGTGGCGGCTCCCAGAGCGACCGGCTGTTCGGCGGTTCCGGCGACGATGTGCTGGACGGCGGCAGCGAGAACGACACGCTGGATGGCGGCACCGGCAACGACAGCTTGTCCGGGGGCAGCGGCGCCGACCTGCTTTATGGTGGCATGGGCGACGATCTGCTGGATGGCGGCACCGATGCCAACAGGCTCTATGGCGGCAGCGGCGCCGACACGCTGCTGGGTGGCGACGTGGCCGATACGCTGGACGGCGGCAGCGGCGACGACGTCATCAGCGGTGGCAGCGGCGGCGACAGCATCCGCGGCGGGGCCGGCGGCGACCGGATCGAAGGCGGGGAGAACGACGACGTCATCGACGGCGGCAGCGGCAACGACACCATCGTCGGCGGCGGCGGCCGGGACGTGGTCGATGCCGGAGACGGCGACGATCTGGTGAGTGACGGCAATGGCGTCTGGAGCGACGACCGCTTCGACGGCGGGGCCGGCAACGACACGCTGGACGGCGGCCTGGGCAGCGACACGCTGATCGGCGGAGCGGGCGACGACCGGCTGTCGGTGGGCAGCGATTACAACGGCGATTATCTGGATGGCGGCGACGGCGATGACACGCTGACCGGCGGGCTGGGCACCGACACCCTGCTGGGTGGGGTCGGCGACGACGTGCTGGTGGGAGGCGGCGGCAACGACGTCCTGATCGGCGGCGACGGCATCGACATCGCCGACTATTCGGCCGAGACCGGCGCCATCTCCATTGATTTGCAGACCGGCGAGGTGCGTCACGGCGGTTGGATGGCCGACCGACTGTCGGGCATCGAGACCATCCTTGCCGGCGGCGGCAACGACGCGCTGGCGGGCGACGGCGGCGACAATCGCTTGTCGGGCGGGGCGGGAGACGACAGCCTGTCGGGCGGGTCCGGCAACGACGCACTGGACGGCGGCAGCGGCGCCGACACGCTGGACGGCGGTGCCGGCATCGACACCGCCACCTATGCAGCGTCCGCTGCCGGCGTGACCGTTGATCTGGCGGTGGGCAGGGGGACCGGCGGCGACGCCGAGGGCGACCGGCTGACCGGGGTCGAAAATGTCACCGGCTCCGACCAGGGCGATCGGCTGACCGGTGACGCCGGGGCGAACCGCCTTGACGGCGGAGCCGGTGACGACCTGCTCGCCGGGGCCGGCGGAGCCGACACGCTGGTCGGCGGCGAGGGAACCGACACCGCCGATTACTCGGCCTCCGGCGCGGGGGTGGCGGTCGATCTGGCGGCCGGCCCGGGGGTCGGCGGCGATGCCGAAGGCGACGTGCTGGCGGGCGTCGAGAACCTCATCGGCTCGGCCCAGGGCGACCGGCTGACTGGCGACGGCGGCGCGAACGCCCTGGACGGCGGAGCGGGGGACGACACGCTGGCCGGCGGCGAGGGCGCCGATACGCTGACCGGTGGTGAGGGTATCGACACCGCCGACTATTCGGCGTCGGCGGGAGGCGTGAGCGTCGATCTGTCGTTGGGGACGGTGGCGGGGGGTGACGCCAATGGCGATGTGCTGTCCGGCATCGAGAATTTGACCGGCTCCGAGCACGACGACCTGTTGGTGGGCGATGCGGCCGCCAATCTGCTGGACGGCCGGGGCGGTGACGATACCCTGATCGGGCATGGCGGGGCCGACAGGCTGGTCGGCGGCGACGGCACCGACCTTGCCGATTATTCGGCCTCGACCGATGGCGTGGGCGTCGATCTGTCCAGCGGTACGGGGGCCGGTGGCGACGCCGAGGGCGACCTGCTGAGCGGCATCGAGGATCTGACCGGCTCCGCCTTCGGCGACCGGCTGACCGGCGATGCCGGGACCAACCGCTTCGACGGCTCCAGCGGTGACGACACCCTGGCGGGTCTGGGCGGGTCTGACAGCCTGACCGGCGGCGACGGCATCGACCTTGCCGATTATTCGGCCTCCGCTGCCGGGGTGACGGTGGATCTGGCCGCCGGGACCGGTGCGGGCGGCGATGCCGAGGGCGATGTGCTGGCGGGAATCGAGAACGTCACCGGCTCCGCTTTTGGCGACCGACTGACCGGTGACGGCGCCGCGAACAGTCTCGACGGCGGAGCGGGCGACGACCTGCTGGCGGGCGCTGCCGGCGCTGACAGCCTGTTCGGCGGCGAAGGATCGGATACCGCCGACTACTCCGCATCGACCGGCGGTGTCGCGGTCGACCTCTCGGCCGGTGCCGGGGCCGGCGGCGATGCCGAGGGCGACGTCCTGTCGGGCGTCGAGAACGTCACCGGGTCTGCCGCTGCCGACCGTCTTTCGGGCGATGGCGGGGCCAACCGGTTGGATGGCGGTATCGGGGACGATTGGCTGTCCGGCGGGACCGGGGCCGATACCCTCATCGGTGGCGACGGCACCGACAGTGCAGACTATGTGGCGTCGGCGGCGGGCGTCGATGTAAACCTGTCCAGCGGCTTCGGTTCCGGCGGCGAGGCAGAGGGCGACGTCCTGTCGGGCATCGAGAACCTCACCGGCTCCGATCATGACGACCGCCTTACCGGCGATGCGAACGCCAACCGGCTCGACGGGCGTGGGGGCAACGACACGCTGGTCGGGCTGGGCGGGGCGGACACGCTGGTCGGCGGCGACGGCATCGACATCGCGGAGTATCTGGCGTCGTCCGCCGCCGTGACCGTCAGTCTGGCGAGTGGCACCGGGACGGGGGGCGATGCCCAGGGCGACCGGCTGAGCGGCATCGAGAATCTGACCGGCTCCGCTTTCGGCGACCGGCTGACCGGCGACGGCGGCGCCAACAGCCTGGACGGCGCTGGCGGCAACGACACGCTGGTTGGCGGGGCGGGGGCTGACACGCTGATCGGCGGGGCCGGCAACGACACTGCCGATTATTCGGCCTCATCGGCTGCGGTGACGGTCGATCTGTCGGCCGGAACCGGCCTCGGCGGCACGGCGGACGGCGACGTGCTGATCGGGGTCGAGAATTTGTTCGGCACCACCCGCGCCGACCGGCTGGTCGGCGATGGGCAGGACAACATCCTGCGTGGCGGGGCGGGGGCAGACACGCTGGTTGGCGGCGACGGATCGGACACCGCCGATTACACTGGCTCGGCGACCGGCGTGACCATCAATCTTGCCGATGGAACGGCCGATGGTGGCGACGCCACCGGGGACGTGCTATCCGGCATCGAGAATCTGACCGGCTCGGCTGCTGCCGACCGTCTGACCGGCGACGGTGGGGCCAATCGTTTGCGCGGCGGCTCCGGCAATGACACGCTGATCGGCGGAAGCGGGGCCGACACGCTGAGCGGCGGGGCCGGCATCGATACCGCCGATTATTCGGCATCCCTTGCCGCGGTGTCGGTCGATCTGGCGACCGGCGTCGGCCATGGCGGCGATGCGGAAGGCGACCGGCTCGACGGGGTGGAAAACCTGATAGGCACCGGTCTTGCCGACCGGCTGGCCGGCGATGCCGCCGCCAATTACCTCGACGGTCGCGGCGGTGCCGACAGCCTGTCCGGCGGGGCCGGCGACGACACCTTGCGGGTGCTGGACGACGGCTTCGCCAGCCTCGACGGCGGCAGCGGCTTCGACACGCTGCGTTTCGAGGGCGAGCGGCTGGTCGTCATCGGTGCCGATTCCGGCGGGGTCCGCGGCATCGAGATGATCGACCTGACCCATCCGGGCCGCCAGATCCTGATTCTGAACGAACAGGGCATCCTGGCCAATACCGGCGGTGCACCGCTGTACGTCACCGGCGACCGCGGCGATCTGGTGACCTTCAAGGAATCCGGCTGGCGGCGCGGTGGCAGCGAAACCGTCGGGGCGGTCCTCTACAACCTCTATTCCCGCGGCACGACCACGGTCCATGTCCAGGACGGGGTGCGGATGTTCGGCGATCTCATCGTCACCGGCACCGCCGGAGACGATCTGCTCACCGCGCCGTCGGGCGCCGGCCATGTCGTGGTGTTCGGCGAGGGCGGCAACGACAGCTTGCGGCTCGGCTCCGGATTCCGACATGAGATCGCCCATCTGGTACGCATCGACGATGATCTGCACATCCTGTTCGACGCCCAGGGCGGCCCGGCCGGGGAGGACGGCTATGCCCGCGACCGCATCACCATCATGGGTCATTTCGCCGCCAACGGCGCCGCCGGGGCTGGGGACGGCAGCGTCCGGCAGATCCAGTTCGCCGACGGGGTGGTCTGGCCGGTGTGGGGCGATGATCTGCTGCTGGGCGGCACTGGCGACGACATCGTCGCCATCGAACCGGGCTTTGCCAGCCACAGCCTGCATGCCGATGCCGGCGTGAACCTCATCCGCTTCGGGTCCGACGTGAGCGCCGACGATCTGCGCCTGTCGCGCAAGGGCGACGATCTGGAGATCCGCATCGCCGGCACCGACCGCTCGCTTCTCCTCTTCAACCATTTCTCGGCGGAGGCGCTGGCCGGGGCCGGCAATGGCGGGGTGGAGGCGATCGAACTGGCCGACGGCAGCCGCTGGCGCGTGCGCGGTACCGACATCCGCATCGGCAGCGACGGCGACGACCGCATGGTCTTCGGCCTGGATGGCGGACAGACGACCCTTTATGGCAGCACGGGTGCCGACGGCATCGCCTTCGCGCTGGACATCGACCCGGACCGCATGCGGCTGAGCCGGGAGGGCGACGACCTGCGCATCTCCTACCAGGGCACCGGCGCCTCCTGGCTGATCAAGCAGCATTTCGACGGCAATCCCGATGGCTACCGGGCGATCCGCTTCGGCGACGGCACCGAATGGGCCATCGACAACACCCGCCTGCTCGCCGGCACCGCCGCCGACGAGCGCGTCGAGATCGGCAGCGGGTTGGGCGAGCGCGTGCTGGCGACCGGCGGCGGCCGCGACGGGCTGGTCCTGGCTGCCGGCATCGTGCCGTCCCAGGTGGCGCTGCGCCGCGACGGCGACAAGCTGGTCATCGAGATCGGCGGCGGCACCGACCGGGTGGTCGTGCTCAACCATTTCAACGGCACCGGTGCCGGCAACGGCGTGCTGCCCAGCCTGACCTTCGCCGACGGGACGGTGTGGCCGCTCGACGCCGGGGCCGGTTTCCGCATCGGTGGCGACACCGGCGACGTCTTCGCCTTCAAGCCGGGCGACGGGGCCGTCACCCTGTTCACCGGCAAGGGTGTCGACACGCTGAACCTCGCGTCGGCCATCGGCGCCGACAAGCTGGACTTCGCCCGCGTCGGCGACGACCTCGTCATTGCGGTGAAGGGCTCTACCGACAAGGTGACGGTGCTGAACCATTTCGCCGGCGGTTGGGGCGCGTCGCTGCTGGAGACTGTCTATGCCGGCGGGCGCTTCTGGAACCTGTCCGATCCGGCCCTGCTGATCGGCGGGGCCGGCGACGACAGCTATACGCTGACGGTGGGCGGCGGGGCCAAGTCGATCCTGCCCGGCGGCGGCAACGACCAGATCGTCATCGGTCCCGGCATCGACAAGGCGAGCGTGACCATGCAGCGGGTCGGCGACGATCTGGTGATCGGCCTGCGCACGCTGCCCGACAAGCTGACCGTGCAGAACCACTTTTCCGGCGGGGCGAGCGGCGGCGTCCACACGCTGCGATTCATCGATGGCGATACCTGGAACATCTGGGGCGCCAGCATCATGGTCGGCACCAGCGCCACCGATAGCTTCACCGCCGATCCGGGCATCGGCAACGTGTCGCTTTATCCCGGCGGCGGCAGTGACCGGCTGCGGCTGGGCACCGGTTTCGACAGCCTGGACACGCTGGTGCGTCGGGTGGGTGACGATCTGGAGATCGTGCTGCGCGACGGGAGCGACAGCGTCAAGGTGCTGAACCATTTCCTGGGCAACGAGGCGCGCGACATCGCCTTCGCCGATGGCAGGATCTGGACGGTCGGCGGCCCCAATGCCCGGATCGGCACCGATGGCGCCGACCGCTTCGTCCTGTCGCCCGGCATGGGAAATGTCGTCATCTATGGCGGCGGCAATCAGGGCGGCGGCGACCGTATCGAGGTGGCTGTCGGCATCGACCCGTCGACCGTCCGGCTGACCCGTGTCGGCAACGACCTGCGCGTCACCGCCGGCAGCGACAGCATGACCATCGTCAACCAGTTCGCCACCGGCGGCGTGGTGACGATCCCCGAGATCGTTTTTCCCACTGGTGTCGTCTGGCCGATCGCCGGAACCAACGTCTTCATCAGCGGCGGCGGGGCGGAGACGATTCCAGCCGGCCCGATGTTCATCTATCCCGGCGCTCCGGGCCAGCATCTGGCCATCGACGCCGATCCGGCCACGACCCGCATCGTGCGCGTCGGCAACGACCTGCATCTGACCATCGTCGGCCTGCCGAACGAGATGATCGTGGTCAACCATTTCGCCATGAACGGCATCGGCGATCTCGTCTTCAACAACGGCACGACTTGGAACATCCAGGGCGGCAAGGTTCTGATCGGTGGCACCGGCCATGACGAGTTCGTGATCCAGCGCGGCATGGGCGACGTGATCGTCTATCCCGACAGTGCCGGCGACGACCGCCTGCGCTTCGTCGACACGGTGGATGGATCCAAGATCCGGGTTGCCCGTGTCGGCGACAATCTGCGCATCACCATCGACGGCACCGCGGATGCGCTGACCATCGTCAACCACTTCGCCGGCACGCCGATGGAGTCGCTGATCCGGCCCGACGGCTCCGAACTGCCCTTGACCGGCGACGGCCTGCTCATCGGCGGCCAGGGCGGAACCGTCTTCCTGGTCGGCGAGAACAGCGGGTCGAAGACGATCTATGCCGAGGGCGGCGACCGCGTGGTCTTCGACGACATCGACAGCACCGAGGTGCGGCTGATCCGCACCGGGTCGGACCTGCAGGTCTTCATCGACCGCACCCATCAGGTGGTGACGGTCCTCAATTACTTCGGCGGCGTCGGGCTGCTGGAGTTTGCCGATGGGCGGAATTTCGACCTGTCGTCGCCCTACACGCTGATCGGTGGCGGCGGTGGCGACCGCTTCACCATCGGCAAGACCGGCCCGGCCACTCAGATCGTCCATGCCGGCGGTGGCGGCAGCCAGATCGTCTTCGGCCCCGACGTATCGCCCGGCGACGTCACCCTGCGCCAGGACGGCGTCGACTTGGTCGTCGCCTTCGTCGGCAGCGGTCGGGTCGTGCGTGTGGTCAACCACTTCACGGCACCCACCGACGGGCTGGCGCGCGGGCTGGACGCCGTCACCTTCTCCGGCGGGGTGACGTTGAACCTGCAGGGCGACAGCGTGATGTTCGGCCAGCAGGGAACCGACGACTTCACCGTGCTTCCCGGCCAGGGCCACCGCTATCTCTTCCCCGGCGGCGGCAGCGACAGGCTGACCTTCGGCCCCGGCATCGACCCGGCGCTGGTGCGGATGGAGCGCGACGGCGTCAATCTGCACATCTTCACCGACGACGGCAGCGTCGATCTGAGGGTTGTCAACCATTTCGGCCCAACCGGGCTGGCAGGCAGCGGTTCCGGCCTGTCCACCGTCAGCTATGGCGACGGCCAGACCTGGTCGGTCGCCGGCAACGGCATCCTGATCGGCAGCCGTGGCAACAACAGCTACAGCGTCGGCTCCGGCAGCGGCCCGATGACGATCCACCCGTCGGGCGAGGACAACCGGCTGGTCTTCGGCGCCGGCATCCCGCCGGCCAACCTGCGCCTCGTGCGCGAGCACGACGATCTGCGCATCGTCTCGGCCGACGGCACAATCAACGTGCTGGTGGTCAATCATTTCCAGTTCCACCTCGACCAGGTGGCCTTCCCGACCGGCGCGCCGTGGAATCTGGGGGCCGGCAACGTCTTCATCGGCGGCGACGGCCCGTCGGTCTTCCGGTTCAGCAGCATCGACACCGACCTGATCGTGTTCCCCGGCAGCGGCGACACGGTGGGCCTGCCCGACGGGATCGACTGGAAGGACGTGGTGGTGTCGCGCTCGGGCGGCGACCTGATCGTCCAGGTCCGTGCCACCGGCCGGCAGATCCGCATCGTCAACCATTTCTCGGCGAGCGACGGCACCAGCGGGCTGGCCGGGCTGACCTTCGCCGACGGCACCACCATGCCGCTGGGTGAACTGGCGATGCTGGGCGGCACCGGCGGCGATCTGCTGACCGGAACGGCGACCGACGACCTGCTGCTGGGCCAGGACGGCGACGACCGGCTGAGTGGCGGTGGCGGCAACGACACGCTGATCGGTGGCATTGGCAACGACACGCTTGATGGCGGGGCCGGCAACGACGTCTATGTCTATCGCATCGGCGATGGGCGCGACTTCATCCTGGACAGCGCCGGCCTCGACCGCATCGAGTTCGGACCCGGCATCGAGCGCGGCGATCTCTATTTCGCCCGCTTCGGCAACGACCTCCACATCCGCTTCCGTGGCCGGTCGACCGACGAGATCGTCGTCACCGGCCGGTTCAGCGGCGCTGGCGATGGACCCTCCTTCGTCGAACGGCTGGCCTTCGCCGATGGCACCGGATTCGATCTGACCCGCACCGACATCGTGCTGGAAACGGTGGGCGTGGCGGCAGCGGAGTATCTGCAGGGCTACAATGTCGGCGACCGGATCGAGGGGACGGGCGGTAATGACACGATCCTCGGTTATACCGGCAATGATACGCTGATCGGCGGAACCGGATCGGATTCGATCGACGGCGGTACGGGCGACGATCTGATCGATGGGCGCGACGATCCCGGCACCGATGGCGCGAGTGACGTGATCCATGGCAGTGACGGCAACGACACCATTCTGGGCGGCGGTGGCTCCGACATCCTGTTCGGCGGCACCGGCGATGACAGCCTGTCGGGCGGTGGCGGCAACGACAGCATCGACGGCGAGGATGGCGATGACAGCATCGAGGGCGGCGATGGTGCCGACACCATCTATGGCCGTGCCGGCAACGACACGCTGGCCGGCGGGGCCGGCAACGACACGCTCTATAGCGGGGGCGGCGACGACCTGATCCGCTATGGCGGTGGCAGCGATACCCTCACCAACGAGGGCGGCGCCGACGTCCTGGAGATGGGGGCCGGCATCACCCGCGCCGACCTCCATTTCGCGCGCTTCGGCAACGATCTCTACATCCGCTTCCGCAATTCGGTGGAGCAGATCGTCCTGACCGGCCGCTTCAACGGGGCTGGCGACGGGGCCATCTTCGTGCAGAAACTGCGCTTCGCCGATGGCACGGAGTTCGCCGTCACGGCGCAGGACATCGCCTTGGAAACGGTGGCGACCGACTTCAGCGAAAGGCTGGAGGGCTACAATGTCGGCGACATCATCCGCGGCCAGGGCGGCAACGACACCATTTACGGCTATGCCGGTGACGACAGCCTCGACGGCGGCGCCGGCAACGATTTCCTCTATGCCGGCGGCGGCAGCGACAGTGCCGACGGCGGCGACGGTGCCGACGCCCTATATGGCGACACCGGTGACGACACGCTGTCGGGCGGAACCGGCAACGACAGCCTCTATGGCGAGGCGGGGGCGGATTTCCTCTCCGGCGGCGACGGTGCCGATTTCCTGTCGGGCGGCGACGGCACCGACAGCCTGACCGGCGGGGCGGGGGCCGACTCGCTGGACGGTGGGGTGGGCAATGACCTGCTGGAAGGGGGCGACGGCGACGACAGCATGTTGGCCGGTGATGGCGACGACACGCTGGTGGGCGGCGGCGGCACCGACAGGCTGTTCACCGGGGGCGGCAACGACACCATCCGCTTCGACGGCGGGCGCGAGACCATCACCAACGAAGGCGGCTTCGACACTCTGGTGATCGGTGGCGGGCTGACCAAGCCGGACATGTATTATGCCCGTTTCGGCAAGGACCTGTATCTGCGCTTCCGCAACCGCAGCGACGAGGTGGTGCTGACCGGCCGCTTCAACGGTGACGGCGATGGAACGAGCTATGTCCAGCGCGTCCTGTTCGCCGACGGGCAGGAAGCCGACCTGACCGATCCGGCCCTGGTGCTGGAAACGGTGGCGAACGAGTTCAACGAAACGCTGGAAGGCTACAACGCCAACGACACCGTCAGCGGCCTGGGCGGCACCGACACCATCCTTGGCTATGGCGGCGACGATTTGCTGGATGGCGGAGCCGGCAACGACGTGCTGTTCGGCGGTGCCGGCGACGACCGGCTGGTCGGCGGCACCGGGGCCGACCGGCTGGAAGGCGGCAACGGCGCCGACACGCTGGACGGTGGCGATGATGCCGACCTTCACTATGGCGGAGCTGGCAACGACCAGATCGCCGGCGGTGCCGGCACCGATTACATGGAGGGCGGCGACGGCAACGACAGCCTGTCGGGCGATGCCGGCAACGACACGCTGTACGGCGATGTCGGCAACGATAGCCTGCTGGGTGGCGATGGTGACGATTTCCTCCAGGGCGGCGACGGGGCCGACACGTTGGAGGGCGGATCTGGAACCAACACCATCCTGACCGGTCAGGGTGACGATGTGATCCGCTACAGCGGCGGGCACGAGACCATCACCAACGAGGGCGGCAGCGACGTCCTGGAAATCCGCACCGGGTTGAGGCGCGAGGATCTGTATTTCGCCCGCTTCGGCAACGATCTCTATCTGCGTTTCCGCAATGCCGCCGACGAGATCGTGCTTAAGAACCGCTTCAACGGCGCAGCCGACGGGGCGAGCTATGTCCAGCGCGTTCTCTTCGCCGACGGGCAGGAGGTGGATCTGACCGATCCGACCCTGAAGCTGGAGACGCTGGCGCATGACTGGTCGGAGACGTTGGAGGGCTACAATGTCGGCGACATCATCAGCGCTCTTGGCGGCAACGACACCCTCTACGGCTATGCCGGTGACGACATGCTGGACGGCGGAAGCGGGAACGACCAGCTCTATGGCGGGACGGGCAACGATACGCTGACCGGTGCAGTCGGCGACGACCGGTTGGACGGCGAGGATGGAAACGACCTGTTGCAGGGAGGCGACGGCAACGACAGTCTGACCGGTGGGGCCGGCGACGACACGATGCTGGGCGGGCTGGGTGCTGACCAATTCTATGGCGGGGCGGGCGACGACCTGATCGACAACCGCGACGATGCCGGAGCCGGTGCTTCGCTGAACGTCGCCTATGGCGAGGCGGGAAACGATACTATCCTGGGAGGCGATGCCGGCGAGACCTTCGCCGGTGGCGACGGCGACGACCGGTTGGAGGGCAATGCCGGCAGCGACTGGCTGGAGGGCAACGCTGGCAACGACAGCCTGCAGGGTGGCGATGGCAACGACAGCCTGCAGGGCGGCGACGGGGCGGACACGCTGGAAAGCGGTTCGGGGGCCAACACCATCCTGACCGGTCAGGGCGACGATGTGATCCGCTACAGTGGCGGGCGCGACACCATCACCAACGAGGGCGGCAACGACGTCCTGGAAATCCGCACCGGGTTGAGGCGCGAGGATCTCTATTTCGCCCGCTTCGGCAACGACCTCTATCTGCGTTTCCGCAATGCCGCCGACGAGATCGTGCTGAAGAACCGCTTCAACGGCGCGGCCGGCGGGGCGAGCTATGTCCAGCGGGTCGTCTTTACCGACGGGCAGGAGGTGGACCTGACCGATCCGACCCTGAAGCTGGAGACGCTGGCGACCGATGGGTCGGAGAAATTGGAGGGCTACAATGTCGGCGACCTGATCCAGGGGCTTGGCGGCAACGATACCGTCTATGGCTATGCCGGCGCCGACACGCTGGAAGGCGGGGCGGGCAACGACCAGCTCTTTGGCGGGGCGGGCGACGACACGCTGATCGGCGGCATCGGCCTCGACCTGCTGCAAGGTGGCGACGGCCTCGACACGCTGGATGGCGGCGAGGGGGACGACACGCTCTATGGCGATGCCGGCGACGACACGCTGATCGGCGGTGCCGGCAACAACACGCTCTATGGCGGAACCGGCAGCAACCTCATCCGTTTCGATGGCGGCCAGGACACCGTTTACAACACCGGGGGCAACGACGTCATCGAGCTGGATGCGTCCTTCGACAAGGCAAAGCTCTATTTCTCCCGCTTTGGCAACGACCTTTACGTGCGCTTCACCGGCCGCACCGACCAGATCATCGTCAAGGACCGTTTCAACGGTGCCGGCGACGGCGCCGCCTATGCCCAGACGCTGCGGTTCGCCGATGGATCGTTGGAGGATCTGAGCCGCAAGGATCTGGTGATCCAGACGATTGGCGGTGCCGGAAGCGAGAAGCTGGAGGGCTACAATGTCAGTGACACCCTCGACGGGCAGGCCGGCAACGATACCATGTACGGCTATGGCGGCGACGACACGCTGACGGGTGGGGCCGACAGTGATGGTATACATGGCGGCGATGGCGCGGATCATCTCGATGGTGGATCGGGCAACGACCTGGTTTATGGCGGTGCGGGCAACGACAGCGTTTCCGGTGGAAGCGGCGAAGATCGCCTTTGGGGTGATGAGATATCAACAACGGGCAATGAAGCCATTACAATCCGTGTCCGTGCACAGACCTATGGGTTGCTCAGCTCGGTGCTTAGGGTATGGCTGGATAATACCGTGGTTGGCGAAGCGACGGTCACGGCCGTCGGAGTCTATAACCATATTGGCTATGACCAGTGGCAGGACCTTGTGTTCACGGTCCGTGATCGGGATTACGCTGGAACTCTGCGGCTGGAGACGGTTGCCACATTCCCTTACAGTGGCCTGACCTTCATAGGGCTGTTCTTTGCGGGCGCTGAAATCAACGGAATCCCGATTCCGGGTGTCGGCGGTGCGCAGATCAAATTCGGCAACTCAAGCGGCTTTGGTGTTTCCGCGGCTTTGCCCCCTCCTGCGGTCGAAGGGCCCATCGGCAATGATTCATTGGCGGGCGATGCCGGCAACGACGCGCTCAGCGGCGGCCAGGGCGACGACAGCCTGTCGGGCGACAGCGGCAACGACACCATCCTGGGCGGTGCCGGCAACGACACCATCCTCGGCGGCACCGGGTCCGACGAGATGCATGGCGGCGCCGGCGACGACTTGATCGACAACCGCGACGATCCGAACGCTGGCGGGATCAATGACGCCTCCTATGGCGGCAGCGGCACCGATACCATTTACGGTGGCGGCGGCACCGACGTCGCCTATGGCGGGGTTGGAAACGACCTGATCGACGGCGGCGGCGGCACCGACTACATCTATGGCGAGGATGGTGCCGATTCCATCTTCGGCGGTGCCGGGGCCGACTATCTCCATGGTCAGGCCGGCAACGACACGCTCGACGGCGGTGCCGGCAACGACACCATCGACGGCGGGGCCGGCGACGACCTGATCCGCTTTACCGCAGGCGAGGGGATTGACAACATCACCGGCGGTGGCGGCGCCGACGTGCTGGAACTGGGTGCCGGCCTGAACCGAGAGCAGATGTATCTCTCGCGCATCGGCGCAGATCTCCACCTGAATTTCCGCGACACCGGCGACCGGATCATCCTGGCCGGCCGTTTCAATGGCGAGGGCGACGGGGCAAACTTTGTCCAGACGGTGAGATTCGGCGATGGAAGCAGTGTCGATCTTGCGGCCCAGACCATCGTGATGGAGACCCACGGCCAGGACACGGCGGAAATCCTCTACGGTTACAAGGCCAACGACAGCATCGATGGTGCTGGCGGCAATGATACCGTTTACGGCTATGCCGGCGACGATTTGCTGACCGGTGGCGACGGCAATGACGTGCTTTATGGCGGAACCGGTGCGGACCGGCTGATCGGCGGTGCTGGGGCCGATACCCTCGACGGTGGCGAGGGGGGCGACAGTCTGACCGGCGGCGCCGGCAACGACAGCCTGTATGGCTATGGCGGCAATGACACGCTGTCGGGTGGCGACGGTGCAAATTACATCGATGGCGGTGCCGGCAACGACGCTATCCTGTACGAGGGCGGTGCCGACACCATCGTCGGCGGCGGCGGCAACGACGAACAGGTCTTCGGTGAAGGCTATACCTTGGCCGGCCTGCGTCTGGAGCGTTTCGGCAATGATCTGCATCTGGTCTTCGACGATCTCGGCAAGCGGATCGTCATCGCCAACCGCTTCAAGGACAATGGCGAGGGGGGGAACTATGTACAGACCCTGCGCTTTGCCGACGACAGCACGTTTGACCTGTCGCGCACCGATCTGGTGATCCTGACCCGCGACAGCGATGCCGGCCATGTACTGGAAGGCTACAATGCCGGCGACGTCATCCGCGGCAATGGCGGTACCGACTCCATCTCTGGCTATGGCGGCGACGACACGCTGTATGGCGGCGCCGGTACCGACGCCCTTTACGGCGGCGATGGCAACGACCTGATCGACAGCCGGGACGAGACGGCGAGCGGCGACTCCGCCTATGGTCAGGCCGGCAACGACACGCTCTATGGCGGTTCCCTCAACGACGCGCTCCATGGCGGCGACGGCGACGACCTGATCGAGGGCAATGCCGGCAACGACTCCATCCAGGGCAATGACGGCCGGGACAGCCTGTCCGGCGGCGCCGGCACCGATAGCTTGGTTGGCGGCGCCGACAGCGACACCCTCTCCGGCGATGACGGCAACGATTACCTGAACGGCGAGGCCGGGGACGACAGCCTGTCGGGTGGGGCCGGGACCGACACGCTCTATGGCGGGGCAGGGGCGGACAGATTGTCGGGTGGCGACGATGCCGACTCGCTTTTTGGCGAGGATGGCAACGACACGCTGGCCGGTGGCGCCGGTGCCAATTGGATCGTCACCGGCGCCGGCGACGACCTCGTGCTCTACCAGGGCGGCGCCGACACGGTGGTTGGCGGCGGCGGCAACGACACGCTGTCCATCGGCGTCGGCTACAGCCGCGACGACCTGCGGTTCGAACGCTATGGTGCCGACCTGCATCTCCGCTTCAACGGCAAGTCCGACCGTATCGTCATCGCCAACCGCTTCAGTGGTGCCGGCAATGGTGCCAATTATCTGCAAACCCTGTTATTCGACGACGGCCGCACCGTCGACCTGAGCGATCCCGCCCTGGCGATCGACACCTGGGACGATGCGGCAGCCCGCACGCTGGAAGGGTATGCCGCCTCGGACACCCTCCGCGGCGGCGGCGGCAACGACGCCATCTATGGCTATGGCGGCGACGACAGCCTGTATGGCGGGGCGGGAAGCGATCTGGTGTATGGCGGCGTCGGCAATGATCTGCTCGACAGCAGCGATGACGAAATCGGCAACGACTCGCTGTCCGGCGAAGACGGTGATGACAGCCTGCGCGGCGGGGGCGGTGCCGATGCCCTTGTCGGCGGTGCCGGCAACGACACGCTGGACGGCGGCACCGGTAACGACACCCTTTCGGGCGGCGACGGTGCCGACACGCTGTCCGGCGGTGCCGGTAACGACACCCTTTCGGGCGGCGACGGCGCCGACACGCTGTCCGGCGGCGCCGGCAATGATATCCTCAGTGGCGATGCCGGCAACGACATGCTCGATGGCGGCACCGGCAACGACGCCCTGTCGGGTGGTGACGGTACCGACGAGCTGTCCGGTGGCGATGGCAACGATACGCTCAATGGCGGTGCCGGCAACGACCTTCTCCATGGCGAGGCGGGCGACGACAGCATTCAAGGCGGCAACGGGGACGATGTCGTCCATGGCGGGGCCGGCAACGACCTTCTCCAGGGCGAGGCGGGCAACGACACCATTCAGGGTGGCGCCGGCGACGATGTCATAGACGCCGGTGCCGGTGATGATCTGGTGATTTACGACGGTGGTCGGGACACCATCCTGGGGGGCGGCGGCAACGACACGCTGCTGTTCGGCGAAGGGTTCGGGGCCGACCAGCTTTATTTCGCGCGCTCCGACAACAATCTGGTGCTGCAATTCCGCAATCGGACGGAGCAGGTCGTCATTTCCAACCGCTTCAACGGCGTGGGCGACGGCAGCAACTATCTGCAGACGGTCCGCTTCCAGGACGGGACTGAGGTACTGCTGTCGAACCCGGCTCTGCGGCTGGAAGCCGTTGGCGGCGAGGGCGGCGACACGCTGTTCGGTTATGTCAACGGCGACCTGATCGACGGGCGGGGCGGCAACGACATGCTGTTCGGCCAGGGCGGCAACGACACGCTGATCGGTGGTACGGGCCGCGACGAACTGCATGGCGGCGCCAGCGACGACCTGCTGGACAGCCGGGCCGACCTTGCGGAAAGCGGTGACTACGACGTTGCCTATGGCGAGGCGGGCAACGACACCCTGCTGGGCAGCGGCGGCAACGATAACCTGTCGGGTGGCGACGGCAACGACGCGATCGACGGCGGCGATGGCGGGGACATCTTGTCCGGCGGTGCCGATGACGACAGCCTGATCGGCGGAGCCGGCGCCGACACGTTGGTGGGTGGTACCGGCCGGGATTTGCTGGAGGGTGGTGACGGCAACGACATCTTGATCGGCGATGCAGGGTCGGGAACAGGCACCTATCTGTTCGACGCGATGACGACGGTGTTCAACGGCGCCTTCTCCGTTACCTGGACGACCCAGGACCGCTTCCCCCGCCTGGTTGGCGACGTGAACGGTGATGGTCGGGCGGACATCGTCGGCTTCTCCAGCACCTCGGTTCAGATCGCCCTGGGACAGGCCGACGGTGCCTTCGGACCGGTCCAGGTCGCCTACAACGGCGGATTTACGACCGGCTATGGCGGCTGGACCAGCCAGAATCAAAATTCCCGGCAGTTGGCCGATGTGAATGGCGATGGCCGGATGGACATCGTCGGCTTCGCCAATGACGAAGTACTGGTGGCCCTTGGCAAGGCGGATGGCACCTTCGCTTCCGCACAAATGGCGTTGAGCGGGAATTTCACCTACAACACCACCTGGACCAGCATGAGCCAATTTCCTCGTCTGATTGGGGATGTGAACGGTGATGGCATGGCCGACATCGTGGGTTTTTCCAGCACCTCCGTGGTCACCGTCATGGGACAGTCGGACGGAACCTTCGGGGTTGGCAGGGTCGCTTACAATGGCAGCTTCACAACCGGTTCCGGCTGGCCCAACGGAAATGACTACCCCCGTCTTCTGGGAGACGTTGATGGCGACGGCATGGCCGACATCGTTGGTTTCGGTGCTGATCAGGTCTTCGTCGCCCGTGGCCGGGCCGACGGCACCTTCGCCCCGATGATCGTTGCCTACAGTGACAATTTCACCAAAACCAAAGGTGGGTGGCAGACGCAGGACATCCATCCTCGTGAACTGGCCGATGTGAATGGCGATGGTCGGGTGGACATCGTCGGCTTCGCCACCGATGGGGCCTATGTGTCGTACGGGCAGGCGGACGGCACATTCAGTCGGATCCGTTTGGGCATCAGCGACTATGGCTATTACGGCTGGAGCACTCAAAACACCTATCCGCGGCAGGTGGCCGACGTCGACGGCGATGGCCGTGCCGACATCATCGGCTTCGGTTCCAACAGCGTCGTGGTGTCCAGATCCGTCCTCAACGACGACACCTTGAGCGGCGGGGCAGGGGACGACACGGTGGCCGGCGGGCTGGGCGATGATGTCTACCGGTTCGGCCGCGGGGATGGCCGTGACCGCATCGTCGAGAATGACGGCGACATCGGCACCGACCGGCTGGTGTTCGATGCCGGCATTGATGCCCATCAGCTGTGGTTCAGCAAGTCGGGCAGCGATCTGGAGGTGCAGGTGGTCGGCACCGCCGACACGGTGACGGTCGCCGGCTGGTACAGCGGTGCCGAGCACCACATGGACAGCATCGAAACCGCCGATGGAACCGTGCTGCTGGATTCCATGGTGGACCGGCTGGTCCAGGCGATGGCGGGGTTCGCTCCGCCGCCGGCCGGTACGATGAGCATCGATCCCGATGTTTATCCTCAGGTCGAGACAGCCATCACCGCCTCGTGGCGGTGAGAGGCCGTGGCGGCCGGACGCAATGGGTTGGAAACGGGCATGGACATCGGTCAAATCATCCGCTGTCATCGGCAGGACGATCTGGCGGGGGTTGATGCGGGATACCGGGCATTCCTGGCAGGCACGCCCGGCCATCTCCAGGCCATTCAGATGCCGGGTCTGCTGCTGATGCAGATCCGGCGTTCCGCCGAGGCAGCCGACCATTTCCGCCTTGTGGTGGAGGCTCAGCCGGGAAACCTGGATCAATGGGCCAATTTCGCCAGCTCGCTGCGCAGCACCGGCCGGATGCGGCCGGTCATGTTGGTCGGCGGGCGCTCGCGCTCGATCCGTTCCAGTTGGGGGCTCTCGACGGCCGGCGGCTTGGATGGGTGGCCGGTGCGGCGTGGCGACGCCGGCCCAGCGACCGCAGGGATGTCCTGTCGCCCTCGCTGGCGGGCCATCACGTTTATCGCCGTGGCCGCCTGTCCCTTGCTTCGCGGTTGCAGCTCATGTTCTCGGCGGGCTAAACGCCGGCGGAGTCGGAGAGCGTGGAGGAATTCGGTTGCTGGTCGATGCTGCGGGCGGACGATGCGTTCTTCGAACGCCTGCCGCCCCTTGACAGCGTGATCGCCCGGCTGCCGGATGATGACCATCGTGGCGGACGTGCCCGAGGGACGCGGTCCCGTCATCATGGCGTTTGGCGGTGGTGGCGGATGCGCAGCAAGCCGGCATGGATCGGTAGCGTTTCATCCTGCACTGCGTAGAGACCCGGTATCCATCTCCTCCATCCGGCGGCTGATCAGGTCGCTGGGCCCCTGCAGATGTTCGCGGACCAGGAACTCGACGCGGCTTCCCTGGCGTCGGACGATGGCGTCGAGAATGCGGCGGTGCTCGTCGTTGTAGGTGCGCAGGGTGGCGCAATCCCGCTCCATCTCCAGCACGTCGTCGATCTTGGGAACCCGGTAGACGAGTTGGAACATGCGGCTGAACAACCCGTTCGGCACCAGCCCCATCAGGCCGTTGTGGAAACGCTGGTTGAGCTGGCGCCACTGATCCAGGGCATCCCCCTCCAGCGGCCCCTCGCCGCCGACCAATGCCTCGGCACGCTCCAGCCCCGCCTTCAGGGTCCGCTCGACGTCCGTCGGCAACCCGCGCTCCGCCACGATCCGGCAGCCGTGGCCTTCGAGCAGGCCGCGCATCTCGTAGCTTTCCAGCAGGTCGCGCAGGGTGAACTGGCGCACGGTATAGCCGCGGTTGGTCTCGTAAGTGACCAGCCCCTCCCGCTCGGCCGCCACCAGCGCCTCGCGCACCGGGGTGCGGGAGACGCCGAAGCGGGCGGCCAGTTCCGTCTCGCGCAGCTTGGTGCCGGGCGGCAGCTTGCCTTCCAGCACCTGGTTGCGCAGGGCGATCATGATGGAGCCCACCTGCTCGGAGCGGTAGGGCTCCGCCGCTTTGGTCTCTTGGAACTCGGGCATGGACATCCTCCAGCTTGCGGCGGCGGTGCCGGCGGACCGGGCGGTTGGGTTCTAGCCGCGGCGCAGGACCCGCACAAGCAGAACGCTGAGCAGGATGGTCCCGAACAACCGCAGCGTCTGCAAGGTCAGGATGAAGGGCACGTCGGCGGCGCTGCCCAGCGCCACCACCGTGACGGAATCCAGCCCGCCCGGGCTGGTGGCGAGATAGGCGGTCAGCGGATCCTTGCCGGTCAGCGCGCTGAGCATCCAGGCCGACCCGACCGACAGCGCCACGAGGCCGAAGGTGGACAGCAGCATCACCGGCACCGACGCCAGGAGGTCGCGCAGCAGGTCGCGGCGGAAGCGCAGGCCCGTGGTCCAGCCGATGATGGCGAAGGCGATGGCGATCAGCCAGCCCGGCGCGTCGAGCGTCACCGATCCCGACATGTTGAGCGCCCCGCCGAGCAGGATGGGGCCGAGCAGCGGTCCCGCAGGCAGCCGCAGCACGGTCCCGAGCCAGCCGCCGAGCAGTGCCACCGCCACCAGCGCCAGGGAGGAAGCCGTCGTCGCCACCGGGATGGGCACCGCCGGCGCGACGGGAAGCCCGGCCGGGGCGCCCAGCAGGAAATGGCAGGCGAGCGAGGCGAGCACGACGACGACGATCACCCTGAGATACTGCATCACCGCAACGAAGCGAGGGTCGCCGCCGAAGTCGCCGGCCATGGCGATCATCGCCGGAGCCGCCCCCGGCATGGTCCCCCACAGGGCGGTGCCGACCGGCAGCCGGCCCGACCGCTCCAGCAGCCAGCCAACCAGCACGGCCCCGGCCATCATGCTTGCCAGAGCCATCAGCATGGGGAACCAGTGCAAGGCGACGTCCTGGATGATCGAGGCGTCGAGCGACCGCGCCACCACCCCGCCGGTCAGCGCCTGGGCGAGCCACAGCGAGCGCCTCGGCAACTCGATGGTGGTGCCGCGCACCCCCAGGATGACGGCCGCGACCATGGGGCCCAGCAGCACGGCTCCGGGGAGGGCGACCGCCGAGAAGAGAGCGGTGAACAGGAGAGTGGCGACCGCCAGCAGGGACCACTGGAGGGGAATCGGAAGGGTACTCATGATGGACGGTCTGTCCGGTGGCCCGCCCGCCGGTCGGACGCAGGCGGGCCACCGCTCCTTGGGACTGTTGCGGAAGAGGAAGGACGCCGGATCAGGCCGGTACGGCCGCCGGCTGTGCCTCGACATGCGCCATCACCTCGGCCACCGGCAGCACGTCGCCGTATTTGGCGTTCATGTCGAACAGTGCCGCCTCGTGCGGGGCCGGGTGGCGGTCGCCGACGCATTCCGCCGGGACGATGACGCGGAAGCCGTGCGACACGCCGTCCACAGCGGTGGCGCGGACGCAGCCGCTGGTCGAGCAGCCGGTGACGATCACCGTGTCGCACTCCAGCACGCGCAGCATGGTGCTGAGCGGCGTGCCGAAGAAGGCGGAGGAATGATGCTTCACCAGCACGATGTCCTCCGGTTCGGGTGTGACGCGCGCGTCGAAGCCGGCCAGCGGGTTGTCGGCGGTGAAGGCACGCAGCGCCGGGATCTTCTTCACGAACATCCCGCCTTCGCTGCCCGCTTTGTCGTAGACGACCTTGGTGTAGATCACCGGCAGCCCGGCGCGTCGAGCGGCGGCGTAGAGAGGGACGCTCGCCTCCACTGCGTCGACCACGCCCTGTCCGAAGAAAGGGGCGCCGGGCTTGGTGTAGAAGTCGATGAAGTCGATCGACAGCACGGCGGCCTTGCGGCCGAAGCCGATCCGGTTCTGGAAGACACCGGAGTAGTTGTCCTTGAGGTCCTCGGTCACGCTGAACATGGGATTTCGCCTCAGGCTGATTGCAGGGGGAGCGGGCGGATGGGCGGATAGCCGATGTCCTGGAGGACGGCTGTCGCCACCTCCGACCGGCTCTCCGGGGTCTCGGGAAAATGGCAGGCGACCTGATCGGCGCCGCCTGTGTCGGTTTTGGCGCCGCAGGCGCGCAGGGCAGGCTCCTCCATCAGGCAGGCGCGTGGCAGCAGGGCGTCGCCGCTGCGTTCGGTCGGCACGCCGCCGCCGGACGCCACCAGCCGGGCGCGGTAGCAGCGGGGATGGAAGCGGCAGCCTGTCGGCACGCTGGTGGCGGAGCCGATTTCGCCCATTGTCACCGGGGCCCGGCGGCGCTTGCGCATGCGGAGGTCGGCGATGGGGACCGCCGACAACAGCGAGACGGTGTAGGGGTGCAGCGGCCGGCGGTAGAGCGTGTCGCGCGAAGCCAACTCCACCAGCTTGCCGAGATACATCACGGCGATGCGGTGGCTGACATGGCGGACCACCGCCAGATCATGGGCGATGAACAGGTAGGACAGCCTGCGCTCCCGCTGGATGCGTTGCAGCAGGTTGATGATCTGCGCCTGGATCGACACGTCGAGCGCCGACACCGGTTCATCCAGCACCAGGATCTTCGGATCGAGGGTGAGGGCGCGGGCGATGCCGATGCGTTGGCGTTGGCCGCCGGAGAACTGGTGCGGGTAGCGGTCGGCATGCGACGGGTCGAGCCCGACCAGGCTCATCACCCCCGCCACCTTCTGCGGGCCGTCCTTCGGATCCCACAGGCCGTGGACCTTCAGCGGCTCGGCGATGCTCCGGCCGATGGTGACGCGGGGGTCGAGCGAGCCGTAGGGATCCTGGAATACCATCTGGATGTCGCGGCGCATCGCCTGCATTTCGGCCTTCGGCACCTCGGTGACGTCGCGGCCGTCGACCAGCAGCCGGCCGCTGCTGGGCTCGACCAGCCGCAGGGCGAGGCGGCCGAGCGTGCTCTTGCCGCTGCCGCTCTCGCCGACCAGCCCCAGCGTCTCGCCGGGGTGGATCGCCAGCGAGACGCCGTCCACCGCCCGCACCGGCGTGCCGGCCTTGCGGAACAGCCCGCCGCGCCGGGTGAAGACACGGGAGGTCTCGACCAGTTCCAAGGCCGGCGGCGGCCCGGCCTCGCTCGCAACGCGGGATTGGTTCATCGGGCGGCCTCCATCTGGTCTAGCCGGTCGGCGTGGAAGCAGGCGCTGCGGTGTCCGGCGCGGTCCCCGGCCAGCGGCAGCGGCCGCTTGGTGCAGCAGTCGGTCCGCCCGCGGCCCAGCGTGCAGCGCGGCTCGAAGGCACAGCCCGGCGGCAGGCGGGCGACGTTGGGCGGCTGGCCGTCGATGGCCGGCAGGTCCTCGTCGACCGGGCCGTCGAGACGCGGGATGCTGCGGAACAGCGCGCGGGTGTAGGGATGGCGGGGAGCGGAGAACACCTCTTCGATGGAGCCCACCTCCACCAGCCGGCCGGCGTACATCACGGCGACGTCGTCGGCGTAGCGGGCGACGAGCCCGAGGTCATGGGTGATCAGCACCAGCGCCATGCCCGTCTCGGCCTGGAGATCGGCCAGCAGGTCGAGGATCTGTGCCTGCACCGTCACGTCGAGCGCGGTGGTCGGCTCATCGGCAATCAGCACCTTGGGCGACAGGGCGATGGCCATGGCGATCAGCACGCGCTGGCGCTGGCCGCCCGAGAACTGGTGCGGGTAGTCGTCGATCCGGCGGGACGGGTCGGGGATCTGCACCCGGGCCAGCAACTCCACGGCGCGGGCCCGGGCGGCGGCGCGGCCGAGGCCGCTGTGCGCCCGCAGCACCTCGACGATCTGCTCGCCGATGGTGAAGACCGGGTTCAGCGCGGTCAGCGGATCCTGGAAGATCATCGAGACCACCGCCCCGCGCAGGCGGCGAAGCTGTTCGGGCGTCCGGCCCAGGATTTCGGCGTCGCCGATCCGCACCTCGCCGCGCCGGACCCGGCCGGGGGAGGCGACGAGGCCGAGCGCCGACAGGAAGGTCATCGACTTGCCCGAGCCGGACTCGCCGACCACCGCCAGCGTGCCGCCTGCCCGCACGGCCAGCGAGATGCCGTCGATGACGGTGACCGGTCCGTCGTCGCCGGGGAAGACCGTGGTCAGGTCGCGCAACTCGAGCGCCACCGGGCGCGGTGCCGGAACCGGTGCAACCGGCGGGGGAGGGGCGATGGAAAGATTGGGGTTCGCCATGGAAAGCCTCACAGCATCTTGCCGGACGTCCGGCGCATCTGGGGGTCGAGCGTGTCGCGCAGCCCGTCGCCCAGCAGGTTGAGGGCGACCACCATCAGGGCGATGCACAGGCCGGCGGACAGCGAGATCACCGGGTTCGACGCCAGGAAGCTCTGGCCGTCGGCGATGACATTGCCCCAGGTCGGGGCGGGCGGCTGGACGCCGAGCCCGAGGAAGCTCAGCCCCGCCTCGGCCAGGATGGCGGTGGCGGCGCCGATGGTCGCCACCACAATCACCGGCGGCAGGCTGTTGGGAACGACATGCAGGAACAGCAGCCGCATGTTGCCCATGCCGATGGCGCGCGACGCCTCGACATAGGGGCGCGGCTTGATGGTCAGCACCACCGCCCGCATCACCGCGGCGACGCGCGGGGTATAGGCGAGTGAAACGGCGACGATCACCGATTCCAGCGAGGAGCCGCGCGCCGCCACCAGTGCCAGCGCCAGCAGGAAGCCGGGGAAGGCCAGCAGGATGTCGATGACCGAGACGGTGACCCGCTCGACCCAGCCGCCGAAGAAGCCGGCGACGGCGCCGATCGCCATCCCCAGCGTCAGCGACAGCACCATCACGGCGACGGCGACCTGCAGCGAGATGCGGGTTCCCCAGATCAGTCGGGACAGCACGTCGCGGCCATACTGGTCGGTGCCGAGAAGATGCTGGGCCGAGGGAGCGGCCAGCGTGTTGCCGAGGTCGGTGTCCAGCGGCGACCAGGGCGCGATCCAGGGGGCGGCCACGGCGACGACCAGCATCGCCGACAGCAGGATCCCCCCGATCAGGAAGCCCGGATGGCGGAGATAGCGCATCAGGGACGACCGCCGGGGGACGGCGGATGCGGTTGCGGTTCCGGAGATGGGCGTGGATGTGGACATGGGCGTGGACATGGGCGTGGACATGGGCGGGCTCACCTTGCGGACAGGCGCGGATCGACCAGCCCGTAGGCGAGGTCGAGCAGGCTGTTGACGAGGACGACGGCGACGGCCAGCACCAGGACGCCGGCCTGGACGAGCTGGTAGTCGCGGGCCGAGACCGCCTTGAGGATCATCGAGCCGATGCCGGGCCGGCTGAACACCACCTCGATCAGGATGGCGCTGCCCAACGACCAGGCGAAGGTCACGCCGACGATGGCGAGGATCGGCACCAGCGCGTTCTTCAGCGCCAGCCGCCAGACGATCCGGCGCTGCGGGACGCCCATTGCCCGTGCCACCCGGACATAGTCCTGGTTCAGCACCTCCAGCATCGCCGAGCGGGTCAGCCGGGTGATGTAGGCGGCGACGGAGACGCCGAGCACGCCTGCCGGCAGCACCAGATGGTGGATCTGGTCGATGAGGCCGCCGCCCGAGCTGGCGCCCAGCGCCGGGAACCATTTCAGCTCCTGCGAGAACAGCAGCACCGAGGCGAGGCCGAGCCAGAAGACCGGGAAGGAGATCCCGAACAAGGCGACGACCATGATCAGCAGATCGCTCCACGAGCCCTGGCGCTCCGCCGTGACGATGCCGAGCGGGATGCCGATGACCACGGCGATGGCCAGACCGGCGAAGGCCAGCAGGGCGGAGTCCGGCAGGCTGTACAGAATCTCCTCCAAAGCCGGCCGACCGGTGACGACCGAGGCGCCGAAATCGCCGGTCAGCGCGCGCAGCGCATAGAGCCCGTACTGCACGATCACCGGGCGGTCGAGGCCTAGCTGGACGCGCAGCGTCGCCAGTGCTTCCTCGGTGGCGTAGTCGCCCAGCATGTATTGGGCGGGATCGCCCGGGATCATGCGGACGAGGAAGAAGGTCACGGTCACGATGCCGAACACCGTGATCGCGAGCTGCGTGAGTTGGCGGACGAGGCGGTCCATGACGTCAACCCGCCAGCACGACGGGATAGGCGCTCATGGTGAAGAGCGAGTTCTGGACGAAACCCGTCACCGCCTTGGTGTGGGCGATGTAGAGGCGATCGGCGTAGAGCGGCACGATGGGGGCGTCGCCCATCACCTTGGCCTGGATCTTCCCGTAGACCTCCTTGCGGGCGGCATCGTCCTTGGCCTGCCGGGCGGCGGCGATCAGATCCTCGATCCCCTCGTAGTGCGAGGTGTTGAGCCCCGGCGGGAAGGAGGATTTTGCGAACATCGACAGGATCGGGCTGTCGGGGTCGGGGGCGCCGACCACGCCGGTGATGCAGGTCGGGACGGAGCCCTTGTTGCGGGCCTGAAGGTAGGCGCCGCGCTCCAGCACCTTGATCTTGGCGTCGATGCCGATGGCGGCGAGGTCGCTGGCGATCGGCACCACGATCTTGTCATAGGGGTTGGCGCCCGGCGCCACCAGATCGAGGGTGAAGGGGCCGACTCCCGCCTCCTTCAGCAGCGCTTTGGCCTTCTGCGGGTCGTAAGGATAGGCTGGCACCGCATCGGTGAATTCCTGGAAGGAGGAGGTGAGGAAGCCGCTCGCCTCGGTCTTGGTGCCCTTGAAGAAGCCGTCGATCAGCGCTTTTCGGTTGATGGCGTGGCTGATCGCCTGACGGACGCGGAGGTCGCCCAGCGGCTTGATGCCGGTGTTGAGGATCAGGTTGATGGTGTGGTTGGCATCCCGATCGTGCACCGTCACCTGGCCCGCGCCCTTCAGCCGCTGGATGACCTCGGGCTGTTGCAGACCGAAGAAGATATCGATCTCGCCGTTCTCCAGCGCGATGGCCGCCGCCGTCTCGTCCTTGATGACGCGGAACAGCAGTTCCTCCACCTTGGGCGCACCGGCGAAATACTCCTTGTTGGCGGAGAGCTTGACCTCGCGGCCGGGCGTCCAGACCTGGAAGACGAAGGGGCCGGTGCCGACCGGGTTGAGTGCGTAGGCCTTCTCGCCGATCTCGCCCAGCGCCTTGCGGCTCAGGATCCAGCCCTGGTTGAAGGCGGAGACCTTGTGCAGGAAGCCGGAATTCGGCTCCTTCAGGGTGATGACCACCCGGTCGGGCGTCGGCGTCTCGACGGACTTGATCGAGGCGAGCTGGCTGCTGTAGCTGCTGCCGGTCTGCGGATCGAGCACCCGCTCGAACGAGAATTTCACGTCGTCCGAGGTGAAGGGGCCGTAGTTCTTGTGCCAGAAGACGCCGCTGCGCAGGGCGAAGCTGTAGACGGTGCCGTCGTCCGAGATCTCCCAGGAGGTCGCGAGGTCGGGGACCAGCGCATTGGTCGCCTCGTCGTACTTGACCAGCCCGTTGTAGATCTGGGTGGCGACAGTCTGGTTCTCGATCTGGAAGATGCGGGCCGGGTCGAGGTTGCCAATGTCGCTGCCGATGCGCACGCGCAGCACAGGCGGGGCGGCGTCGGCGCCGAGCGGCCAGCCGCTGCCCGCCACCAGCGCGCCGACCGCCAGCAGGCTGCCGAATTGACGGCGTGTCACCCCGTTGCGCTCCTGTCGATGGGTTCCGACCATGGCCTGCTCCTCTGTCGTCCGGAATTGGTTGGGTGGCGGCGGCAGACAGGCGGCTTTCAAAAATGCACACAATCTGCGCCATACCGATGCGATGGAAGCTACGCAGGAACCGTACCATTTCCGATGAGTAAACTCTGGTTTGAAGGAAAACGTTATTTTTCAATGTATTAATAGGATTCTTTTGGAAATGTTCGTGCATACCCCGATATAGAAAATTGCGCAATTTGAATGCATGTGCACGAATGAATTGGCGAAACTATGGGCTTTGAATGCAGTCATCTATGAATGTATGCTTTTTATGCGCTTGTCATCCGGCGCCCTAACCGGAAAAGGACATCCCCCGACATGAGCGACCTTTCCATCTACGATCGTCAGGAATTCGGCAAACCGCTCGGTTTCGGCCGCAAGACGGCTTTGCTGGTCATCGATTTCCAGCTCGGCTTCACCCGCGAGGACGCGTTCGGCGGCTTCAACATCAATGACGCCATCGCGTCGACCGCCGAACTTCTGGTCCACGCCCGTGCCGCCGGTCTGCCGATCGCCCATGCCTGCTTCATCGCCCCGGATGCGGTCGGCGGCATCGGTCCCTTCGGTGAGAAGATCCCCAACCTGCTGAAGCTGGCCGCCGATGCGCCGGACACCGCCTTCGCCCCTGCGGTGACGCCGTTGAAGGGCGAATACATCGTCCGCAAGCAGCATGCCTCTGCCTTCTTCGGGACCAGCCTGTCGAGCTGGCTGCGCGCCAACGGCGTCGATACGTTGCTGGTGACCGGCTGCACGACCTCGGGCTGTGTGCGGGCCAGCGTGATCGATGCCTCCGCCCACGGGCTGCGCCCGATCATCGTCGAGGAGTGCGTCGGCGACCGCGCCGAGGAGCCGCACCGCGCCAACCTGTTCGACATGCGGCAGAAATACGCCGACGTGATGTCGCTTGAGGCGGTCATCGGCCAAATCGGCTTGGCCAAGGCCGCCTGATCCAGGGAAGGTCCGGCGCCTCGCTCCGGACCTTCCACCCGAACCCCGCCTCTGCCGGTCCCGGCCGGTCCACGCCAACCGAAAGCAGCAGCGCATGTCCACCGCGACCATTCCGGTCGGGGCCGCCGGCCCGGCCGGCGACGCCCCCTCCTTGCCCGGAGCCTGCGAATGCGAGGTTCTCGCCTGCCTGGACGCCATCGATCGTCAAAATCCTGCTCTCAACGCCGTCCTGGCCGTCACCGGGCAGGCGGCGCTCTACTGTGCCCGCAAGCTCGACCGCGAACGGGCGGTCGGTGACTGGCCGGGGCTGCTCGACGGCGTGCCGGTCACGATCAAGGACTGCTTCGAACTGGCGGGCGAGACGACCAGCTACGGCTCGATCCGCTTCGCCGCCGAAGGGCGGCGTGACGCCGCCGTGGTCCGGCGCCTGAAGGCGTCGGGCGCCGTCATCATTGGGCGCAACAACCTCAGCGAATTCTGCCTGGGCTCGACCAATCAGAACGAACATCACGGCTCCTGCCGCAACCCGTGGAACATCGGCCATGTGCCGGGCGGGTCGAGCGGCGGGTCGGCCGCCGCCGTGGCCGCCGGCCTGTGCCGGATCTCCATCGGCACCGACACTGGCGGGTCGGTCCGCATCCCCGCTTCGCTGTGCGGCGTGGTCGGGCTGCGGCCCAGCGTCGGCCGGGTTTCGAACGCCGGTGCGATCGCCTGCAGCGTCGATTTCGACACCATCGGCCCGCTGGCCTATACGGTTTCCGACGTCGCCCGCGCATTCGCCGCCATCGCCGGCTACGACCCGGAGGATCCCAACTCGGTCGATGCGCCGCTGGGTAATTTCCTGCCGACGCTGCGCAACGGGATCGCCGGGCTGCGCATCGGCCTGCCGCGCAACTTCTACTTCGACGGGCTCCAGCCCGCGGTGGCCGAGCGGTTGCGCGAGGCGGCGGCGGTGCTGGAGCGTGCCGGCGCCACGCTGGTGGACGTCACCGTCGAGGACGCCGAGGTGGCGCAGGCGCGCACCGGCTTCTCGCTGCTGGTCGCCGACATGGCCCAGTATCACCTGGACAAGATCGAGACGGCGCCCGAGGCGGTCGGCCCGGAGGTGCTGCGTCGCCTGAAGCTCGGTTTGCCGGTGAGTGGCGTCGACTATGCCGGATCTCGGCGCTGGCTGGCCGGCTGGAAGCTGCGGTTCCGCGCACTGTTCGAGCAGGTCGACCTGATCGTGACGCCGACCACGCCGATCGTCGCCCCGGCCATTGCCGACACCGCCGACATGATCGAGGCGACGCGGGCGGTCAGCCGCTTCACCTACGGCTTCGGCGCGCTCGGCTTGCCGGCGATGACCGTGCCCTGCGGCTTCGGCGCCGGCGGTCTGCCGGTCGGCATGCAGGTCGTCGGCCGCTGGTTCGACGAGCCATCGGTGCTGCGCGCCGGCGCCGCCTTCCAGGCCGCGACCGACCACCACCGCCAGCGCCCGCACCTTGCCTGACACCCGTTTCGAAGGAGGCACCTCATGGAACCCTATGAACTCACGGCCAGCGAGGCCGCCCGGTCCATCCGCGAGGGCCGGCTGACCAGCGAGGCGCTGGTGCGGTCATGCCTGCAACGGATCGAAGCGCGCGATCCCGAGATCCGCGCCTGGATCCACGTCGATCCCGCCCTGGCGCTTGCAGCCGCCCGCGAGGCCGACAAGCGCTTCGCCAGCGATCCTTCGGTCGTCGGGCCGCTGCATGGAGTGCCTTTCGGCGTCAAGGACGTGATCGACACCGCCGACCTGCCGACCACCCACAATTCGCCGATCTTCCAGGGCCACCGGCCGAGCCGCGATGCGGCCTGCGTCGCCATCGCGCGCAGTGCCGGTGGCATCCTGCTCGGCAAGACCGACACGGTGGAGTTCGCGTCCGGCGGCCGCAAGGCGGCGACCCGCAATCCGATCGACATCGCCCACACGCCGGGCGGCTCCTCGTCGGGGTCGGGGGCGGCGGTCGGCGACCGCCATGTGCCGCTCGCCTTCGGCACCCAGACCGGTGGCTCGCACATCCGCCCGGCCGCCTTCAACGGCATCTACGGCTTCAAGCCGACCTGGGGCGCGGTCAGCCGTGAGGGCGTCAAGCATTACGCGGTGTCGCTCGACACCATCGGCTGGTATGGCCGGTCGGTCGGCGACCTCGCTCTGATGGCCGAGGCCTTCCGGTTGGAGGGGACGGGCGAGGCCGCGCCGGTTTCCCTGGCCGGGCTGCGGGTCGGGGTCTGCCGCTCGCCGGTCTGGTCGAGCATAGAACCGGCCGGCGAGGCTGCGCTCACCCTGGCCGCCCGGAGGTTGGAGGAGGCAGGGGCAATCGTCGAACCATTCGAGTTGCCCGACGATTTTTCGGCCCTTGCCGAGGTCCAGGACGTCATCCGCCGTGGCGAGGGGCGGGCCGCCTTTCTGGACCTCTATCTCAGCGACCGCCACCGGTTGCATGACGAATTGGCCGACCATTGCCAGCACAACCGGGGAATCACCGCCCGCAGCCTGACCGAAGCCTATGACGTCGCCGGCCATTGCCGCGCCCGCTTCGCCGGGCTGTTCGATCGCATCGACGTGATCCTGACCCCGCCGGCCCCCGGCGAAGCGCCGAAGGGGCTGCACACCACCGGCGACCACGTCTTCAACGGCATCTGGACGGTTCTACACGCGCCTTGTCTCGCCATGCCCTGCACCCGTGGACCGCAAGGACTGCCGGTCGGGGTGCAATTCGTAGCGCCCCGCTTCGCCGATGCCCGCCTTCTGGCGATGGCGGAGGCGATGGCTTCGGCGGTGGATCCGGCGGCGGCGTGACGGGCATCGCCCCCTCGCATCGCGTTGCGATCCGCGATAACCTGGGGTTATGAACATCAAGCAGCTCGAAGCCTTCAAGGCCGTCGTCGAACTGGGAAGCTTCACGCGGGCGGCTGAAAGGCTGCATCTTTCCCAGCCCGCGGTCAGCAAGCTGATCATGCTGCTCGAGCGCAGCTGCGGCTTCGCCCTGTTCCATCGGCAGAAGAACGGCGTCATTCCCACCGCCGAAGGCGAGATGCTCCATTCGGAGGTCGAGCGGGTCTTTCTCGGCGTCGAGTCCGTGTCGGCACGGGCGCGTGCCATCCGGCAGCTCGACTACGGCGAGATCGAGATCGTCGCGTTTCCATCGCTCGCGACCCGTGTCCTGCCGCCGATCCTGGCGCACTTCCTTCGGTCGAAGCCGGGGCTGCGGGTGACGGTGTCGAGCCGCAATTCCTGGCTGCTCGTCGACCGGGTCGCCTCGCAAGGGGTCGATGTCGGCTTCGGCATGGTCGCCATCGAGCGTCCCGGCGTCCGTTTCGACAGGCTGTGTTCGATGGACGCGGTCTGCGTTCTTCCGGCCGGCCACAGGCTGGCCGCGCGCCCGGTGATCGAGGCCGGGGACCTGCACGGCGAGCGCTTCGTCGCCATGGTCGAGGAGGATCGGGCCCAGCTCAAGGTCGATCGGGCCTTTTCCGATTGCGGTGCCCGGCGCGACGTCGTCCTCAAGGCACAGCTGACCGAAGCCTGCTGCTCCTTCGTGGCTGCCGGGATCGGGGTCGCCGTCGTGGACCCGTTGAGCACCGTCGATTTCGCCCCGGGCCAGCTCGTCGTTCGCCCCTTCCGGCCGCTGGTGACCTACGACATCTGGACCGTCACGCCGAGCTATCGGGAAATCCCGTTGGCCGCTCAAGCCCTGATCGCGCATGTCCGGACCGGCTTGACGGCGAGAATCGCGGAGCTTGCAGGAAGGATCGGCACTCCGGAATAGGTGCCCCGGAACTGGGCGGCGGCAGACATATCCTCCGGTTATGACAGAGCTGTCACAAGCGATTTGACCGCACCGGCGGGCATGCCCCTCAATTCCATCGCAATGAACGGGAACCGGTACAGGCGGAGCCTTCCTGCCGATGTCCCGTCGTCGATGATTTGAGGTGGATGATGGACGCTATTACCGTGCTTACCCCGACGGGGACGCTTGGATACGGTTTCGGCGCGGACGCCTTGGCCCGCGGCATGTCGCTGGGGCCGGCCGTCATTGCAGTGGACGCCGGTTCGACCGATCCCGGGCCGCATTACCTCGGTTCCGGCAAGCCGCTGGTATCGGATGTCAGCATCAAGCGGGAACTGACCACGCTCATCCGCGCCGGACGGCAGGCCGGCATCCCGGTCATCGTCGGCAGCGTCGGCGGTTCGGGATCGGGGGTCCAGGTCGAGCGGACCGCCCAACTGGTTCGCGAGATCGCCCGGGAGCAAAATCTGTCGTTCAGGCTCGCGACCATCCGCTCCGACATTCCGATCGAACGGGCCAAGTGGGCAGTCGCGGCCGGCGAGATCGTCGATTTCGAGGCCGGCAGCCCGCTGACCGAAGACCTGCTGGACGAGACCGTCACGCTGGTCGCGCAGATGGGGCACGAGCCGATCTGCGCGGCGCTCGACGGCGGCGCGGACGTCATCATCGCCGGCCGAGCCTGCGACGATTCAGTGATCGCGGCCTTCCCGATCTGGCGCGGGGCGGACCCGGCCCTGGCGATCCATATGGGAAAGATCCTCGAATGCGGTGCCTTCTCGGCCGAGCCGTTCGCCATGGACGTGATGCTCGGCACGGTGGAGGGGGACAGCTTCCTGCTGGAGCCCGGCAGCATGGCACGGCGCGCCTCGGTCAAATCCGTCGCCGCCCATTCGCTCTACGAGCGGGAGAATCCCTTCAGGCAATCCGGCCCCGGCCATGAGATCGATCTGTCCGGCTGCTCGTTCGAGCAGGTCGGGGTGCGTCAGGTCCGGGTGCGCGGTGCCACGCTGACGGAGACGGCCGACTATTATGTGAAGCTGGAGGGAGCGAGGCTTGCCGGCTACCGGTCCATCGCGATCGCCGGCATCCGTTGCCCGACCACCATCCGGGCGCTCGACGCGATCCTGGCCGATGTCCGCGGCAAGGCGTTGGATTATTTCGCTCCGGCACCGATTGCCGTGGCCTTCCATGTCTATGGCGGCAACGGGGTGATGAAGGAGCTGGAACCGGAAACGGCACCCCAGCGCGAGATCGGCCTGGTGATCGAAGTGACGGCTGCCGACCAGGAACTGGCGCATGCGGCCTGCCACCAGATCAGCGGCGCGATGCTGCATTATCACTATCCGGGGATCATCAACACCTCGGGCAACCTTGCCTTCCCCTATTCGCCTTCGGACCTCGATCTGGGGCCGGTCTACGAGTTCAGCGCCTACCACCTGATGAAGGTCGACACGCCGACCGAGCTTTTTCCCATCCGCTACGAGGATCTGTGAGATGAACACGCGTCCCCTCAAGGATCTCGCCGACATCGTCCGCAGCAAGAACGCCGGTCCCTACCGGATCACCTTCGACATCCTGTTCAAGGACAAGGCACGCTACGAGGCCGTCCGCGCGACCGGCGCGATCAGCGCGGTGTCGGTTGCCAAGGCCTATGGCATCGATGTCGCACAGGTGTCGTCCTTCTTCGAGATCGACATGGCCAATGCGATCAAGATCACCATCAAGCGTCCGCGCACCCAGGGCTCGTCCGGGGACGGCGACATGTACGGCTGCCAGCATCATGTTCCGCTGATGCTGATCGAGGTGCCGACGCCATAGCGTTCGGCCGACTCCGGCGGATCGGCGTCAGAGACATCTATCCTGACGCCGGTCCCGGCCGGGCCTCCGTTCATCATCATTCCGCCAGGGAATGGCTTGGCGCTACCGGTCCGGCGCGGTTTCCTCCAGCAGCCAGTCCCGGAACGCGACCAGCGGCGGGTGCAGGGCACGTTCGGAGGGCCAGACGAGATAATAGGCCTCGGCGCTCTTCATCGGCAGGTCGAGGGCCTTGACGAGCGTGCCGGTGCGCAATTCGTCCTCGATCAGGAATTCGGGCAGCAGGGCGATTCCCACGCCGGCCGCCGCCGCCTGGGCCGCCGTGGCGAACTGGTCGAACAGCATGCCATGAACGGCATGGGCATCGGCACCATGCTGCATCAGCCAGCGTTCCCAGGCATCGGGGCGCGTCGTCAGGTGCAGCAGCGGCGCCTTCCTCAGATCGCCTGCCTCCTGGAAGCCGTGCCGGTCCCGCAGGTCTGGGCTGCAGGCGGGCACCACCGTTTCCGAACGCAGCAGGGCGCAGTCCGCCCCGGACCAATCGGCGGTGCCGAAATGGATGGCGGCGTCGATCGGTTCGAGCCGGAAGTCGAAATGCGACAGCCGGGTCATCAGGTTGATGGTGATGCCGGGATTGCCGGCGATGAATTTCGGCAGCCGGGGCGCCAGCCAGCGGGCTCCGAAGGTCGGCAGGATGGCCAGCGTCAGGGTGCCGCCGAACGGGTTGGCCCGCAGGTTCAGCGACGCCGTGCTGATCTTGCGCAGGGCGTCGCGGATTTCGCGGGCGTAGCCGATTCCCCCGGCCGTCAGCCGGATCGTCTGACGCTCCCGATGGAAAAGCTCGACCTCCAGCTGCTCCTCCAAGGCCCTGATCTGCCGGCTCACGGCGCTCTGGGTCAGCGACAGCTCGCGCGCGGCCGCGGTCACGCTGCCCGTCCGCGCCGCCGCCTCGAAGGCGGACAGCAGGGCGAGCGAGGGCAGAAAGCGGCGGGGACCCTGCATGTCATTCTCCAGGCGAATAACCTCGTGCAGAAAGATCGCTTGGCGGCCCGGTCCGGCGCAAGCCAGTCTGGCGGGGCATCGCGCGATTCCGGCGGTGGAACGCAGCCCGCGCGACCTCGCAGAACCTTGTATGGGCAGGGAGACCCCGTTGGCATGCTGAACGATCCGCGCTCTCATGGGCTTTGGGAAATGACCGCGCCGCCTGCGCCCCCGACCGTTGCCCTGGCCGGATCGCAGCGGGCCGACGTCGTCGTCGTGGGGGCCGGCTACACCGGCCTTTCGGCGGCGCTTCATCTGGCCGAAGGTGGCGCCGGGGTGGTGGTGGTGGAGGCGGCGGAAGTCGGGTTCGGTGGTGCCGGCCGCAATGTCGGTCTGGTGAATGCCGGCATGTGGGTGATGCCGGAGGCCCTGGTCGAGGTGCTGGGATCCGAGTATGGCGAACGCTTGCTGGATTTTCTCGGGAACGCACCGAGGGCGGTGTTCGATCTGGTCGAGCGGCACGGCATCGCCTGCGAGGCCGAGACGAGCGGCACGATCCATTGCGCCGTCGGGGCCAAGGGCCTCCGTGAACTGGAGGACCGCGCGGCGCAGTGGCAGCGTCGTGGTGCGCCGGTGGAACTGCTGACCGCGGCCCAGATGGCGGACAAGGTCGGGACCTCCGCCTATGCCGGCGGACTGCTCGACCGTCGTGCCGGCACCATCCAGCCGCTCGCCTACGCCCGCGGTCTCGCCCGGGCGGCCATGGCCGCCGGCGCCCGCATCTTCACCGGCAGCCCGGTGCTCTCCACCGAGAAAACCGGGGGAGGGTGGACGGTGCGCACCCCCGCCGGGGATGTTTCCGCCGACTGGGTCGTCGTGGCCACCGACGCCTATTCGAGCGGGCCATGGGCGGCGATCCGCGAGGAGCAGGTTCATCTGCCCTATTTCAACTTCGCGACCGAGCCGCTGAGCGAGGCGGCGCGAGCCGAGATCCTGCCCGAACGCCAGGGCGCGTGGGACACCAAGGAGGTGCTCAGCTCGTTCCGGTTCGACCGGGCCGGGCGTCTGGTGTTCGGCAGCGTCGGCGCGTTGAAGGGTGCCGGTGCGGCGGTGCATCGGGCCTGGGCCAGGCGCGCGCTCAAGCGGCTGTTCCCCCGCATCGGCGATGTGCGGTTCGAAGCCGAATGGTATGGCCTGATCGGCATGACGAGCGACAACCTGCCGCGCTTCCACAAGCTGGACCGGAACGTCCTGTCCTTCTGCGGCTACAATGGGCGCGGCATCGCTCCCGGCACCGTGTTCGGCCGCGCTCTGGCGTCCCACATCCTTGGGCAGGTCGGGGAACAGGATCTGCCGCTTCCGCTGTCGATGCCGGAAAATCCACCGTTCCGGGCCGCCAAGGAAGCCTATTACGAGGTGGGCGCGCAGTTGGCCCATCTGGCCGGCGCGCGCCTGTAGGCGGTTCGGCTGGGGCGGCGGTCAGGCCGCGTTGAGGGTCGACGCGAACAGGTCGAGCCGCTCCAGCGTGAACGAGACGAAACTGTCGACGAGATTGAACGAACGCGCCGCCTTCGGCCGGATCAGCCAGATGTCGAATTCGACGGTGGGCTCGAACCGGCGGACGACGATGCGCGTGTCGTCGTTGTTGAAGGCGCTGATCGGATCGACCACGGCGACGCCGGCCTTCGCCGCGACGAAGGAAAAGGCGGTTTCCGATTGGCCGGCTTCGATCCGGCTGCGCCGCGTCACCTTCAATTCGTCGAATACCCGGTCGATCATGAAGCGTGAGTGATCCTGGGGACCGAGGGAAACGAAATCCTCGTTCGCGAGGTCGTGGGCGTGGATCGTCTGGCGGTCGGCCAGATGATGCCCCGCCGGCAGGATGCAGACCCCGCGCAGTCGGTGCAGATGGGCGCTGACCACCTCGGGCCGGTCGCCAGGCAGGATGCTCAGTCCGAAATCCACATGCTGGGCGGCGACGGCGTCGATCAGGCTGCGTGAGCGCATGCTTTCCAGCCGGAAGCGCGTGTCGGGATGCGCCTCGCAGAAGCCCCACACGATGTCGGGCAACACCCGCCGGGCGATGGCGGGAAATGCGCCGAGGCTGACCGACCCCCAGTTCTGGTCGCGCAGCGCAGTCGCCACCCGTGCGATCTGGCCGACGCCGATGAACATGCGCTGGACCTCGTTGTAGAGGGCTTCGGCCTCGCGGGTCGGCGTGATCTTGCTCCCCTGCCGGTTGAACAGACGGAAGCCGCAGCTGCGCTCGAATTGTGCGATCAGTTGGCTGACGGCGGGTTGCGAGATGCTCAGCCGCTCGCCGGCACGCGTCACGCTACCGCTTGCCATGACCGCCTGGAAGGCTTCGATCTGTCGGACGTTCATCGCAAGCCTTCATAAGTTCAGCTTATTCTCATGGGCAAATTATCTATTATAACATTATGAAAGACAACGCGATCATGGGCTCCGAAGCGCCGATCCCATCGGTTTTTCGTCCGCTCAAGCAAAGGGGGATCTCCATGACGCCTCGTTTCGCCAAGTCGCTTGCACTCCTCTCCATCCTGGCGACCGGCCTTGTTTTTGGTGCGGGTGCCCAGGCCGATCAACTCGACCGCGTCAAGCAGCGCGGCAAGCTGATCGCCGGCATCCGGAACGATTACGTGCCCTTCGGCTTCCTCGACCAGAAGGGTGAATTGACTGGATTCGAGATCGATCTCGCACGGGCCGTCGCCAAGGACATGTTCGGCTCGGAGACTGCGATCGAACTGGTCCCGGTCGTCGCCTCGAACCGAATCGAGCTGTTGAATGCCGGGCGTATCGACGTGATCTTTGCGACGCTGGGCAAGACGGCCGAGCGTGAAAAGGTCATCGACTACACGGCCGAATATTATCTGATGGCCGGCATGGTTCTGCTGGCGCCGAAGTCGGCCGAGTATAAATCCTGGAACGACGTCAAGGGCCACAAGCTCTGCGGAAGCCAGGGGAACGTCTACAACAGGACCCTGATCGAGAAATACGGCGCGGAGCTGGTCCTGTTCACCGGAACCTCTGAGATCTACAAGGCGTTCCAGGACAACCGCTGCGACGCCATCGCCTATGACGGCCCGAACCTGCACATGAAGGTGAACGAGAGCGGTTGGAGCGACAAGTACAAGATCGCGCTCGATACGTTCGACTACATCCCGATTGGCGGCGGCGTCCGCAAGAACGAGCCCGCCTTCCTGAATGCCGTCAACAAGGCGATCATCCGGGCCGAGGCATCGGGGCTGATGGCGGACGGTGAGAAGAAATACAATCTCGGCGTCAGCGACTACGTGACCAAGCGGGCCGCGGACGCAAAGGTGAAGGCAGCCGCGGCGAATTGAGCCACCATGGCGGTCAAGCCCTTCGCGCCATCGGAAAAAAAGCCATGCACAAGATCAAGGTCGTGTCGCGGCGAGCGCCGCGGGTGGTGGAGCAGGCCCTGTGCCTGGATGATTTCGAGCCGCTCGCCGAGCGGAAGCTGCCACGGGCGATCTTCAAATACGTCTCCGGCCATGCGGAGGACGGCGCGACGCATCGCCGGAACCTGAAGAGCTTTGCCGAACGCTCCTTCGTTCCGAATATTCTTGTCGACGTCTCCCGGACGGACGCCTCGACCCGCATCTTCGGGGTCGATTATGCCAGTCCCTTCGGGATCGCCCCCATGGGGTTCAGCCGGCTGGTGGCGCCGGATTGCGACGTGCTCTTCGCGCAGGAGGCGGCGCGGGCGAGGCTTCCGTTCATCCTGAGCGGAGCGTCCCTGACCCGGTTGGAGGAGGTGCGGCAGGCCGGGGCGACGAGCTGGTTCCAGGCCTACATTCCGGGTGACGAGACGCGCATCCTTCCGCTGGTCGAACGGGTGGAGCGGGCGGGATTCGACACGCTGGTGGTGACCGTCGACACGGCGGTGCATGGCCAGCATGAACTCGCCGCGCGCCATGGCTTCCGCTCGCCGGTGCGGCCGACCGCCGATCTGGCGTGGCAGGGAATGACGAGGCCGGTCTGGCTGTGGCGGGTGCTGCTGCGCAGCCTGTTGACGCGCAACGCGCCGCATTTCGAGAACATGGACGCGGAGCGCGGGCCGCCGGTGTTCTCCCGGACGCTCGTCCGCGACATCGGCCTGCGGTCGAGCCTGTCCTGGACGCATATCGGACTGCTTCGCCGGCGCTGGACGGGCAAGCTCGTCCTCAAGGGGGTGATGTCGGCCGCGGACGCGCGGATGGCCGAGAAGGTCGGTGTCGACGGCGTCATCGTCTCCAACCATGGCGGCCGGCAGATCGACTGCGCCCAAGGTTCGCTCGACCTGCTGGAGCGCATCGCCGGTCAGGTCGACCGTCTGACCGTGATGTTCGACGGTGGCATCCGTCGCGGCAGCGACGTCCTGAAGGCGGTGAAGCTCGGCGCGCAACTCGTTTTTGTCGGGCGGCCTTTCCTGCTGGCTGCGGCGGCCGGCGACCGGGTGGGGGTGGAGCATGCCATCGCCCTGCTGAAGGACGAGATTACCCGGACCATGGCGCTGCTGGGCATCAACCGGCTCGACGAGTTCGACGACATTCCACTCATTCGTGACAGCCGGGGCTGACCGCATGCGGACACCTGTTCGATTCCCGATTGCAGGAGCGCCGGCATGACGCTTGATTTCAGCTGGCTGCTCGACCCGCTCTATCAGACATGGCTGTTGCGCGGCATCGGCACGACGATCCTGCTCAGTCTGCTGGGCATGGTCCTGATGTTCGCCATCGGCATCGCCGGCGCCGCCTGCCTTCACCTGAAGCTGCGGTTCCTGCAATCGCCGGTCACGATCTTCGTCGAGCTGTTCCGCAACACCCCGCCGCTCGTCCAGCTGTTCTTCCTGTACTTCATGCTGTCCGAGATCGGCCTGACGCTGACCGATCCGGTGACGGGCGGCCGGATCCCGCTGTTTACCGGTTTCACCTGCGTGGTGCTGTCGCTCGGCCTCTACAATGGGGCGATCGCGGTCGAAATCATCCGGTCCGGCCTGCTGGCCGTGCCGGCCCAGACCGTCGAGGGTGCCCGCTCGCTGGGATATTCCCGGCTGCAGACCTTCCGCTACGTCGAACTGCCCATCGGCCTCAGGATGAGCATCCCGCCCATGACAAGCAACATCGTCAGCCTGATCAAGACCTCGTCCCAGGCCGTGCTGGTGGCCGTGGCGGACATCATGTACGGGGCGACGCAGATCATGCTGGAGACGTTCCGCAACCTGGAGGTCATGCTGCTGATCTGGGTCATCTATCTCGTGATCGCCAGCCTTGCCGTGCTGGTGGTGCGAAGGATCGCCGCCCTCTTCCGCATCCCCGGCTACGGATCGTGACGGCCATGAATGCGGAGCTCAAGCTTTTCGCCCTCGGCACCGCCGGTGTCACGCTGGTCCTCGCGGCGCTGCTCGTCATCGTCTATGGCGCGGAGACCGGGCCGGTTCTCCAGGCGCTCGCCGCGCGGACGCCGCTTCTGCTGAGCGGTTCCCCCGATTTCAGCCGGTTCGAAGGAGGTTTCGCCGCCAACATCGTCATCAGCATCTGGGCGATGGCCATCGCCGCCGTCGCCGGCACCGCGCTCGGCGTAGGGATGATCTCGCAATCCTCGCTGGTCCGGACCCCGTCATTCCTGCTGATGAACGTGCTGCGGAACTCGCCCTGGCTCGTCGTGCTCTACGCGATGCTCTATCTGCTGCCGTTCGAGATCGCGCTGTTCGGCACCGTCTTTTCGTTCTCGCCGATGATCAAGGCGGTCATCGGGCTGGCGCTGCCGGTTACTGCCAACGTCGCCGAGGTGTTTCGCGGCGGCGTCGAGGCCGTCCCGACCGGCCAATGGGAATCGGCCCGCTCGCTTGGCTACCGCCGGCTTCAGATCCTGCACCGCGTCGTGGTGCCCCAGGCGATCCAGTTCATGACGCCGAACCTGATGACGACCTACGCGATGCTGTTCATCGGCACCAGCCTGGTCGTGGTGACAGGGGCCGACGACGTGCTGTCGGTCGCCCGCACCGTCATCGCCAGCGACGGCGCGCAGTACGCCACCGCGATCTACCTCTACGTCCTGTTCCTCTTCTTCATCTTCTGCTTTCCGATCGCCATCCTGACGCGTTGGCTGGAACAACGGGTGCGAGTTCGCCAATGACAGATCATCAGCAATCCGCCCCGTTCATCGAGATGCGGGACGTCTATAAATCCTTCGGTTCCACCGCGGTCCTCAAGGGCGTGACGCTGTCCGTCCGCGACGGCGGGGTGGTCTGCATCATCGGGCCGTCCGGCTCGGGCAAATCGACGATCCTGCGCTGCATCAACGGCCTGATGACGATCGACCGGGGCACGATCCGCGTCGGCTCCTTCGCGGTCGAGACGCTGAAGAGCGACAAGCAGTTGGTGCCGCTGCGGCATCAGGTCGCCATGGTCTTCCAGCAGTACAACCTCTTCCCGCACCGTACGGTGCTGCAGAACCTGACCATGGCGCCGGTCCAGGTGCTGGGCGAGAATCCGGCCGCCGTGCGCGAACGGGCGCTGGCCCTGCTCGCCAAGGTCCGGCTGACGGGAAAGCAGGATTCCTATCCCGGCGAATTGTCCGGCGGCCAGCAGCAGCGCGTCGCCATCGCCCGTGCGCTCGCCATGCAGCCGAAGGTCATCCTGTTCGATGAGGTCACCGCCGCGCTCGACCCCGAGATGGTCAGCGAGGTTCTGAACGTCATCCGCGATCTGGCGCGCGAGGGCATGACCTGCGTGCTGGTCACGCACGAGATGCGTTTCGCCCAGGAGGTCGCGGACGAGGTCTTCTTCACCGACCGCGGCGTGATCGTCGAGCATGGCCCGCCCGGCACGATCTTCCAGAACCCCACCGACCCACGGCTGAAAGCCTTCCTCGACAAGGTTCTGTGACGTCAATTCCAGACAAGAGCCATTCCAGACAAGGGCCATTCCCTCAAGGAACGCGATGACACACCCTCTCAAAATCCTGGTCCCCGATGCCCATCTCCGCGACCTCGACGTCGAGCGCGGAGTCTCGGGCGACCGGCTCGACTATCTCGTGTTCGACGAGACCGACCCGGCGGCCATTCCGGACGAGGCCTGGCGCTCCTGCGACGCGATCCTGGTCTGGCACCGCATGCGGATCACGCCGGAAGTCGTCGCGAAGCTCGACAACTGCCGCCTCATCGTAAGGGTCGGCGTCGGCTTCGACAATGTCGACGGCGCGGCGTGCCGGGCGCGCGGCATCCCGGTCTCCAATGTGCCGAACTACGGCACATCGGAGGTGGCCGACCACGCCCTGGCCATGCTGCTCCACCTCGTGCGCGGGCTGGGATCCTATGAGGCCCGGCTGAAGGCCGATCTTGCGGCCGGCTTCATGGCGGAGGACGTTCCGGTGGTGCGCCGGATCCGGGGCGCCACCTTCGGCGCCATCGGCATGGGGCGCATCGGCACCGCGATCATCCGCCGGGCCGCCGCCTTCGATATGAAGGTGATCTACGTCGACCCCTACCTCCCGGAGGGCCATGAACTCGGCCTGGGCATCGAGCGGGTGAGGACGCTGCCGGAACTGCTGTCCCGCTCTGACGTGGTCAGCCTGCATGTGCCGCTGTCGGAGGCGACCCGCAACCTCATCGGCAGGCCGGAGCTGGCGCAGATGAAGCCCGGCGGCATCCTGCTCAACATCGCCCGCGGCGGCCTCGTCGATGTGGACGCCGTGCACGATGCGCTGAAAAGCGGGCACCTCGCCGCCGCCGGACTGGACGTGCTGCCCAAGGAACCCCCTGTCCCGCCGCCGCCGCTGATCGCGGCCTGGCAGGCGGAGGAACCCTGGCTCGCCGGCCGTCTCGTCGTGACGCCGCACGCCGCCTTCTATTCCGCGGCGGGCTATCTCGACATGCGCACCTTCTCCGCCGAGATCCTGCTCGATTTCCTGTTCGAGGGACGGCTGCGGAACAACGTCAACCCAGGCTGGGACGCGAAGGCGTCCTAAGCCCTCCTTCTTCAGGAACGAGCCATGGCCTTCCAGCAGCACGAAACCCACTTCAGGGCCCTGAGCGACGAGGAACTCGACGCGTGGCGGGTGATCCCGCCGGCGGTCGCCTCGGACTGCATGAACCGCACCCAGGTGATGAACGCCGCGATCAAGCCGATTCGGGACGGCCAGATCCTGTGCGGCCAAGCCCGCACGGTGACGACCATGGTCGGGGATTGCGGCCCGATCTGCGCCCTCATCAGCAACGCCCGGCCCGGCGAAATCGTGATGGTCGATGCCGGCGGGGTCGAGGATACGGCGGTCTGGGGCGGCGTCATGGCGGAGGAGGCGATTCATCGCCGGCTGGGCGGTGCCGTCATCGACGGTGCCATCCGCGATGTCGCCGACATCCGCAAGGCGGGCTTCAGCATGTTCTGCCGGTCGGTGGTGCCGCGTGGGCCGCATCACGGCTTCGGCGGCATCATCGACGGGACGATCTCGGTCGCCGGCGTGCCGGTGCGCTCCGGCGACATCGTGCTCGGCAACGACGACGGCGTGGTGGTCGTTCCGCTGGAGCAGGCTGCGACCGTGCTGGCGGCCGCGCAGGCCCATCTGCTCAAGGAGGAAAGCTGGATTCGGGACATCCGCAGCGGCGTGTCGATCCCGAAGATGTTCGAGCTGCCGAGCGCGAAGTGAAGCCAAGGTCATGCCAGGCGTAAGGCGCCATGGACGTTGCCCATGTTGCCCATGCCCGGTTCCGCTTCTGCAGATGGAACCAGACGTCTGGTGGTGAAGCCGTCGGCGATGCGCGCCCCGTCGCTGTCCCGCAGGATCTCGAACCAATGGGACAGCGACGCCGTGCCGTCGCGGCGTTGCCCGCACAGCCGCACGCTCAGGCGGTCGCCCGGATTGATGTTGCCGTGATAGAACAGGTCGCGGCCGGTGGTGACCGCACGGGCGCTGACGTCGCGGAACAGCGCCCATTCCGCACGGTCGAGGATCGACTGGAAGGACGCGAAATACAGGAATCCCGCCCCGTTGAAATCTCCATGCGGGCATGGGTCGATGGCGACGCTGGCGATTTCCTGGCGAGCACCGCGGCTGAAGCCGCGATGCTCGAGCCAATCCTTGCGGCGGAAACCCTGGCACAGTCGGGCGAGGGATGAGTCCTGCCCCGCATCCGTCAGCATCGGCGGGCAGGGATGGGGCAGGGCTCGGAGAACGCTGCGGTTGTCGTCCGCCACCGCGCGGCGCAGGAAGATCGACAGCAGTTCCAGCGTCGCGACCGGGCGTCCGTCCACCGTGACGGTCTGGACGCTCTGATATTGGGTGCGGGACACCTGCGCGATCCGGCCGGCGAAGTGCAGACGGTCATGCTCGGCCACATGATCGAGCCTGCCTCCGCTCAGGCGCAGGCCGGTGAAGGTGGCATAGAGCGTGGCGCCGTCCCGGTCGCGGAAGGCCGGAACCGGCAGCCCGAGGGCGTCGGCCAACATCAGCCAATGACGGTGCCCGGCCTCCTTCAGCAGCCAGTTTTCCGATAGCCCGTTCCGGGACAGCTGCGGCATTCCCAGCGTCACGGTATCCGACGCGGCGTTGCGTGGGGAAGCGCCGGACATGGGCGGCGCAGGCAGGGCGTGGAGCATGGCGCAAGGCCTCCGTGGCGCGAAACGGGATCAGGCGAAGGTGACGACCCGCACCAGGGCCGCCGGATCCCCGGCGAAACGGGCGGCCCGTGCGTCGATGTCGGCGATCTGGCGCGCTGCGCGCGAGCAGGGAAAGCCGTAGCGGGCGGCCACCCTGTCGCTGGCGATGGTCAGGGCGGCCCGGCTGATCCGGGCAAACTCGGCAACGGGATAGGCCGCGCCCACGCTCAAATGCTCCTGTACGACGAGGGACGGCGAATAGCAGTCGTACACTTCGCCGTCCGGCCATTGGACGCGGAAGATCATTTCAGGCATGGGCGAGGCTCCGCTGCTGGGTGAGGAGGGCGTTGTAGGCGTCGAGATGGCGGCGCGCGCAGTCGTCCCAGCCGAACCCGGCGGACCGGCGCAGGCCGGCGGCGCGCAGATGGCGGGCGGTGGCGGGCTGCAGGATGTCGGTCATGGCGGCGGCGATGGCGGCGGGGTCGAGCGGGTCCACCCACAGGGCGTCGTCGGGGTGCAGATGCTCGGTGAAGGGGGCGATGGCGGGAACGATGGCCGGCGTCCCGCTCGCCATCGCTTCGAGAACCACCAACCCGAACCCTTCACGCAGCGACGGGAAGACCAGCGCGTCGGCCAGCCGGAACAGGGCGGGCATGTCGGCGTCGGGCAGCGGGCCGGTGCGGATCACCGACGCGGCGGCGGCGGGGTCGCGCGCCAGCAGCGCGTCGAAGGCGCGGGCCTCGCCGCTGTGGTCGAGCAGGGAGGCTCCGCCCGCGACGACCAGTTGGGCGTCGGGCCGGGTTCGTTTGATCATCAGAAAGGCGTCGAGCAGGCGGGCGCTGTTCTTGCGCGCCTCCACCCCGCCGACCGACAGGTAGACCGGGCCGGGTCCAAGCCCCAGCCGGGCCCGCAAGGAATCGTCGTCCGGCCCGGCCTGCGGGGAAAAGCGGGTCCGGTCCACGCCGTTGCCGACCAACAGGGCGTCGACGCCATGGTCCCGCGCCAGGATCTCCCGCCACAGATGGCTGACGCAGAACACGCGGTCGGCATTGGCGATGGCACGCCATTGCCGGGCCTCTACAGCGGGATCGGCGAAGCGGTCGAGGTGATGGACGGTGTAGAGATAGCCGGGGATGCGCCCGGCCTCGCGCAGGCAGGCCAGGGCGTTACCGCTGATGCCGTCCTGTGCGTGATGGATGTCGTAGCGGGCGGCGTCGCTCCGGGTGAAGAAGGCCAGATAGTCGGCTATCCGCGTCTCCACCAGGGCGGCCAACCCGGTTTCCGCGACGGGACGGGCGGGCACGCCGACGGCGCCGCAGCGGGTGGGACGGAAAAAGCCGCCCCCGTCCGGGTCGGGTGCGTGGACCACGGCGCGGTGGCCAAGCGCGGTCAGCGCCTCGGCCAGCTCCAGCGCGTGGACCACACCGCCGCGCGGGTTGGTGGAGTGGGCCAGCAGGGCGATGGACAGGCTTTGGGCGGATCGGCTCATCACGCGGCCACCATCCGGCGAGGGCCGCAGCCGATCAGCGGGCTGTCGGCGAAATTCCAGACCGGCAGGGACTCCACCCCATCGGTCAGGGTCAGGGCGGTTGCGTCCTTCACCTGGCCGATGACGGCACAGCCCAGGCCGCGCGCCTGGAAGCGGGCGGCGACGGTGGCGCAATCCTCCGGTGCGACGCTCAATAGAAAACCGAAGCTGGGAAAGGACAGCAGCCAGCGGTCGAGCGGCACGCCGGCCGGCCGGGGGATCGCGCGCAGATCGATGGTGCCGCCGACGCCCGAGCATTCCAGCAGCATCAGCGCGGTGCCGACCAAGCCTGCCATGCTGATGTCCTTGGCGGCACGGCACAACCCGTCCTCGGCCAGCCCGGGCAGCAGGGCCAGATCGCCGCGCAGCCGGTCGGCCGGGGCGGCGGTGGCGGCGTCGAAGAAGGGGTTGGGCTCGTGGTAGCGGCCGCGCAGGTCGATGGCGGCCATCAGCCGGTCGCCGGGCCGGGCGTCGTGGCTGGTCAGCAGCCGTTTTCCCGCCCGCCCCAGAATGGCGACGGCCAACTGTGCCCGGTCGTTGCGGGTGTTGGAATGGCCGCCCACCACCGGCACGCCATAGGCCGCCGCCGCCGCCCGCAGGCCGTCGAGGATGGGCTGTGCGTCCGCCGCGCCGTTGCTCCACAGCGCATCGACAACGGCCAGCGGACGCCCGCCCATGGCGGCGACGTCGCTGACATTCACCATCACGCCGCACCAGCCGGCGAACCAGGGCTCGGCGGCGACGAAGCCGTTGACGAAGCCCTCGGCGGCGAACAGCAGATGGCCCTCGCCGTCGGGGATCGCCGCGCAATCGTCACCCAGGGCGATGGCGGACGCATCCGATACCGGCGGCTTCGCCAACGCCGACACCACGGCGTCGATGTCGCGCTTGTGGGTGAAGCCGGGGCTGGCGCGCAGGGTGTCGATCAGGCTGGACAGGCTGCTCATGCCGCCCTCCGCGTCAGCGTCAGGAAGCCCTGGGCGCCGTCAGGCCAGGGCGGGTAATGGGACAGGTCGGCTTGCATGCGGTGGTGCGGGCGGCCATGCAACTCGACCTCCTCCAGCGTCGTCCAGCGCAGGCGGCGGAAGAGCAGGGCGTTGCGGCTCTGGACATGGGCCTGGAAGCAGCGGCAGCCGCGCGCCGTCGCGGTCGAGACGGCCAGCCGGATCAGCGAGGCGCCGAGCGAGGCGCCCATCGATCCGGCGCGCCGGTGCTCCTCCGCCACCGCCAGCCGGGAGCCGATCCACAGGCCGGGTTCCGGCTGGTGGATGCGCACGGTTCCCACCACCGAGTCCGGCATTCCGCACAATTCGGCCAGCGCGACAATGGGGACGGCCATGGCATCGATGGCGTCGCGGTCGTCGCCGTCGAACAGCCCCTGTTCGACGCAGAAGACCCGGCGGCGCAGGGCCGCCGCCCCGGCGACCTCCCACGGCTCGGTGGCGAGCTTGACCCGGTGGACGCCGGCGACGAAGGGGGGCGGCGGACCATCCATCATGGCGGACTCCTCATGCGGCGGCGGGCGATGACAGGGGGAGCGGGTCAGGCGGCGACGGCTTTGCGGGCGTTCAGCCGGGCGTCCATCACCTCGGCCAGATGGGCGGCGTCGTCGGCGATGCCGAGGAAGCGGCCCGATCCCCAGGTGTGCAGCCAGGGCAGGCCGATGAAATACAGCCCCTCCACCGGGGAGACGCCGCGGTCGTATTTCGGTGCGCCGCGCCCGTCGAAGACCGGCAGCTCGATCCAGGAATAGTTGGGGCGGAAGCCGATGGCCCAGACGATGGCGCCGATGCCCTGCGCGGCGCAATCGACGGCCAGCGGCGTGTCCTGCGGCTGCCAGACCGGAACGAACGGCTCCTCGACCGGCGCGTCGATGCCCCTGGCGGCGATGAAGGCGTCGATGTCGCGGCGGATCGAGACATAGACCGCGTCGGCGTCGTCGAGGTTGGCCGCCAGATCGTCGGCGAAGCGGACGACGGACCCGTCGATTCCCGCCATGCTGCCGTAGAGCGACACCCCGTCCCGTGCGAAGCGGCGCAGGTCGATCTCATGGCCGCCTGCGCGCCCCGACAGGTAATGGTTGGTCTTCTCCTTGGCCTTCTCGCCCTGCGGGTGCTTGTCGATGGTCATGGCGTAATAGCCCATCTCCATCAGCCATTCGGTCGCCTCCTTGCCGCGATAGACGCGGGGCGAGCGGGGAGCCGGGCCGACGCACAGATGGACCTTGCGCCCGGCCAGATACAGATCCTCCATGATCTGGACGCCCGACTGGCCGGAGCCGACGACCAGCACCTCGCCCGGCGGCAGCTGGTCCGGGTTGCGGTAATCGACCGAATGGATCTGGGCGATGGATTTGTCCAGCCCGTGGGCGTAGGGCGGCACGATGGGCACGTCGTAGCCGCCGGTGGCGACCACCACATGGTCGGCGGTCAACGGGCCTTCGCTGGTTTCGACCTCCATCACGCCGCTCTTGCCGCGCCCGACGCGGGTGACGGCGACGCCCTCGCGGATCGGCGGATCGACCATGCGGGCGAAATCCTCCAGATAGGCGACGATCTCGTCCTTCAGCATGAAACCCTTGGGATCGTTGCCGGCATAGGGGAAGTCGGGCAGGCGGCACTGCCAGTTGGGGGTAACGAGGCAGAAGCTGTCCCAGCGGTCGTTGCGCCAGGAATGGCCGATGCGGTTCTTTTCCAGAACCACATGGTCGACGCCGCGCTTCTTCAGCTCGTGGCTGACCGACAATCCGGCCTGTCCGCCGCCGATGACGACGACTGGAAAATGGGTGGCTTTGGTCATGGCAGAGGACTCCGCTTACTCTTCGAAGGTGGACAGGGAGGAGCAGGCGCCGCATTTGCCGCAGCCGGCCTTGCTGTCGGCGGCGCGCAGGCCCGCCTGTTTCAGCATCGCGCCCAACGGGGCGAGCAGCGCGCGCATGAAGGCCGGGCTGGGCGCCGGGTGATCCTCCAGCGGGGTGCCGGACACCGGGACGAAGGGCACGACGAAGGGATAGACGCCCATTCCGATCAGACGCTCCGCCTTCGCCAGGATGGCGTCCGGCGCGTCGCCCAGCCCGGCGAGGATGTAGGTCGAGACCTGCCCGCGTCCGAACACCGGCACCGCGGCGGCGAAGGCGTCGAAATAGCGCTCCAGCGGTACCGAGGCCTTGCCCGGCATGATGCGGGCGCGGATTTCCGGCGTCACCGCCTCCAGATGCATGCCCAGCGTGTCGATGCCGGAATCGTGCATGCGCCTGAACCACGCATCGTCGTCGGGTGGCTCGCATTGCCCCTGGATCGGCAGGTCGACGGCGGCCTTCACGGCGGCGGCGCTCTCGCACAGGATGGCGGCGCCGCGATCCGGGGTGGGCGGCGTGCCGGTGGTCATCACCATGTGGCGGACGCCGTCGAGCAGCACGGCGGCGCGCGCCACCTCGGCCAACTGCTCCGGCGTCTTGCGCAGGATGGTGCGGCCTGCCGCCAGCGACTGCCCGATGGAACAGAACTGGCAGGTCTTGGTCCGGCTCTGGTAGCGGATGCAGCTTTGCAGAACGGTGGTGGCCAGCACGTCAGCGCCGTGCAGCACCGCGATCTTCTGATAAGGCACGCCGTCCAGCGTCTGCAGCCCGTAGAAGCGCGGCTGGCGGGGAAAGCGGATCGCGCCGACCGCCAGACCGTCGCGCCACACCACGCTTGCCCCGTCATCGCCCGGCCGGTCGGCCTGATAGGGCGATTCGAAGGCGCCGGCGGTGTGGACCGGCACCATCACGGTGCGCCCGTCGATGGTGACGGCCTTGTGGTCGCTCGGCCCCGCGCCGCCGCGCCGGCTGGGGGCGCCGGCGCGCGGGTCAGCCAGCCGGATGCCGAAGGACTGCAACTCGCTGATGAGCAGGCTCGCCGGGGATGGGGAAGCGGGCATCGTCATGGTCGGTGTGCTCCTGTTCGAGCGGGGCAGCGGGAGGGATGGCGGCAGGAATGGCTGTCGTCATCGGCATGGCGGGACGGTTGTCCAGCCGCAGCGACAGCAGTTCGGGGCGGGCGTAATGGCCGACCGAATCCATCATCCGCTTGCGCTTGGTGATGAGGCCCATGTCGAGGTCGGCGATCAGGATCCCTTCGCCCGAGGTCAGCGGCGGCACGACATGCTTGCCTTCGGGCGAGACGATGGCGGTCATGCAGCCGCCGCGCAGGGCGTTCTGCAGGCTGGCATCGGCGGTGATGGCGGCGATCTGCGCCTCGGTCAGCCAGCCGGTGGCGTTGACGACGAAGCAGCCCGATTCCAGCGCGTGATGGCGGATCGTCACCTCGATCTGATCGGCGAAGATCTGGCCGACCAGCGAGCCGGGGAACTGGGCGACGTGGATTTCCTCGTGCTGAGCCATCAGGGCGTAGCGGGCGAGCGGGTTGTAGTGTTCCCAGCAGGCCAGCGCGCCGATGCGTCCGACCGCGCTGTCCACCACGGTCAATCCGGTGCCGTCGCCCTGGCCCCAGATCATCCGTTCGTGATAGGTCGGGGTGATCTTGCGCCGCTGCAGGATCAGGCTCCCGTCGGCGTCGAAGACCAGCTGGGTATTGTAGAGCGAGCCGTGGTCGCGTTCGTTGACCCCGAGGACCACCACCACCCCATGCGACCGCGCCGCCGCGGCGACGGCGTCGGTGACCGGACCCGGCACCACCACCGCGCGCTCGTACAGGGTCAGGTGATCGGCCCCGGCCAGGACGGGCGGACGCACGAAGGAGAAGTAGGGGTAGTAGGGAACGAAGGTCTCCGGGAAGACGACCAGCGCCGCCCCCTTGGCCGCCGCCTCGGCGATGGCCTGACAGACCCGCCCGACCGTGCCGTCGGCGCTGTCCAGATCGGGGGCGATCTGCACCGCCGCGACCCGCACCGTTCGTTTCTCCGTCATGATCCGCCCTCCGGTGGCCGCGCTTACAGGGTCCAGGTGTTCAGGATGAATGCATTCGATTTCCGGTGGAGCAGGACGATGTCCAGCACGTCCAGCGGATTGATCGGGCGGATGCCGGGGATCAGCGCGCCCTCGCCATGGCCGTACAGCGCCTGGAGCGCGAAGCGGCAGGCATAGACCTTGCCGCCTTCCTCCATGAACTTGACCAGCTGCTTGTTGATCGCCTGATGGCCGGGGAACGCCTCGTCGCCCAGCGTCGGGAAGCCGCGCTGCACGCCCAGCGTCACGCCCGGCCCATAGAGCAGGATCGAGGTCTCGAAGCCCTTGCGCAGCAGGCGGGTGGCCTGGAGCAGGTTAACGAGACCGATCGAGCCCTCGAACGCCACGGTGTGGAAGGTGACGAGCGCCTTTTCTCCCGGTTCCGCCTTGACGTCCTCGAACACCTTCTCTTCGTAATCGACCAGAACATCGCCCTTTTGGTTCGCGGGCTTGGTCACTGCGGGCATCTCTCATCCTCCTTGCTTCGATGGATCCGGCGTTTGGCGCCGGAGGCTCCTGCCGGAGCGACCGGATGGCCGCTCGGGTGGTTTCCGATCATTAGCAAGCGGTGTGCCAGTCGATTTTAGTGCATGATCACATTCTAATGCAGTCGATAAAGCCTCATTGAATGGTGGTTTTCCCGATATTGACTGTATTGATCGGATCTCGCGCGGTGCTTCACGAACGGGCGGCTTCTGGTCAAATGATGTGCGGTCCGCTGGTTTGCAGTCGAATTAGGCAGAAGTCGGGTGCCGCAGATGACTGGATCGTATGGATCGGCGGCAGGGCGTAGCCAGCCGCATAAGCCGACAGGTGACGGCGCGAGCGCCTGGAAAGCCTTGAGCGACCAGGGCTGCGGCGTTAGGAAGCGCTTCGCTGTGGAACGGTTGCCAGACGGATGCGGCCCGCATAGGATGCGGCGCGATGTCCCGCACCGTCTGCCTGCGGATCGGGCGTTGCCCAGTTTGGATCCACATGCTGCGGATCATTGACCGCAGTCGAAAGCCAAGGTTCCGTAGAGTCGATGCAGTCGTCCCCACATCCGTGGCTGCCCCTTATCCGCACCAGCGAGAAGCCGCGCTACCTTGCCATCGCCGACGTGATCGCCGAGGAGTTGCGTCAGGGACGTCTGGCTCCCGGCGACCGCCTGCCGCCGCAACGGACCCTGGCGGACGCGCTCGAGCTCGACTTCACCACCATCGCCCGCGGCTACAGCGAGGCGCAACGGCGCGGCCTGATCGAATCCCGTGTCGGCAACGGCACCTTTGTCCGCGATCTTCCCGCATCCGCATCCGCATCCGCATCCGCATTGCCCGAGCCGGCCCAGGCCGAACGCGCGGTGCCCGCACCCTGCCAGCCGGCGGCGCGTGCGCCGCGGCCCCGACGTACCGCCGACCTGTCGATGAATCTGCCGCCGGAGATCGAGGATCCGGCGCTGCTGGCCCGCATGCGCCAGGGTCTGGCCGAGATCGCCGAGGATCTGGTTGGCGTGTTGCGCTATCAGGAATTCGGCGGTGCGCCGGAAGACCGTCAGGCCGGAGCCGACTGGCTGGCGCGTCGCGGGTTGATCGCGCCGTTGGACCGGCTGCTGGTCTGTCCGGGCACACACAGCGCGCTGCTGGCGGTGCTGGGGTCGGTGGCCAAGGCCGGGGACGTGGTGTGCGCCGAAGCGCTGGCCTATCCCGGTCTGCGCGGACTGGCGGCGCAACTGGGGCTGGAACTGGTCGGCCTGCCGCTGGATGCGGACGGCATCCGGCCCGACGCCTTCGCCGAGCTGTGCCGGACGCGCGCGCCCAAGGCGCTCTACTGCAACCCGACCCTGAACAACCCGACGACGATCACCAGTTCCCTGGACCGCCGCACCGTGTTGATCGACATCGCCCGCCGCCACAACGTCGCGATCATCGAGGACGACGCCTATGGGGCGTTGCCGGTCGGCGGGCCGCCGCCGCTGGCGGCACTGGCCCCCGATCTGGTCTTCCACATCGCCGGTCTGGCCAAGAGCCTGGGCGCCGGCTTGCGCATCGCCTATCTGGTCGCGCCCGAGGCTCGGCGGATGTGGCAGCTGTCGGCCTATCTGCGTGCCACCACGGTGATGGCGTCGCCGTTGACGGCGGCGCTGGCGACCCGCTGGATCGCCGACGGCACCGCCGACGCGATGCTGGACGCCATCCGCGCCGAAGCCGCCGCACGCCAGAGCTACGCCCGCCGGGTCCTGCCCGTCACCGACACCGTATCGAAACCGGAGGCCTTTCATCTCTGGCTGCCGCTGCCGCCGGACTGGAGCCGGTCGGGCTTCGCCGCCACCCTGCGCGCATCGGACATTGGCCTCGTCGTCAGCGATGCCTTTGCCGTCAGCGGCCCGCCGCCCGAAGCGGTGCGGGTCTGTCTCGGCGGCGGGGCCGCGGCGGACATCCGCAGCGCACTCGACAAGATCGCGCACACCCTGTCGCAACCGCCGGAATTTGCCTCGGCCTTCCTGTGAGCGGGAATGCCGGGCGAAGGCCCGTCGCGGACGTCAGTTCAAAAGCCGGTTCTCCCGCAGCCGCGCCGCGGCCAGATCGACGAACGCCCTGACCTTCGCAGGGGCGTGACGTCCCTCGGGGTGGAGAATGTGGATGGGCAGTGGTGGTTCCTCATGATCGCCGAGCACGATCTGCAATGTCCCCTCGAGGAGTGCCGGGCCGATCTGATAGTGCAGAACCCGTGTCAAGCCCCACCCGTCCTTCGCGGTGGCGATCACCGCCTCGTTGGTGTTGCACTGGAGGATGGGGTCGATCGTCACCCGCTGGTCCCCGGCGAACCGCCATTCCGGCGACGCCCATGCACTCGTGGAGGCTGCGATCCGATGGGCTTTGAGGTCGGCCGGCGTCATGGGCACGCCATGGCGCTCGAAATAGGCAGGCGAGCCGCAGATCACTCGCCGGATCGTGCCTACTCTGATGGCGGTGAAGCCCGAATCCGGCAAATGGCCGATCCGCACGGCGACGTCGATGCCCTCTTCGACGATGTTGACGGGCCGATCGATGAACAGCGTCCGGGCACGCATCGTGGGATAGCTGTTCAGGAACTCGGTCAGGATCGGCAGCACATGCATCTGGCCGAACAGAGCGGATGCCGTGATGGCGAGTGTTCCGCTCGGCGTGGCATAGGAACCGCCCGCCGCGGCTTCGGCCACGGCGATGTCCGACAATATCTGGCGGCAATCCTCGAAATAGCGGGCGCCCGCTTCGGTCAACTTGACCGAGCGGGTCGTGCGGACGAACAGGCGGGCGCCGATCACCTCTTCGAGGGATGCCACGGCGCGGGTCACCGCCGGCGCGCTCATGTGCATGTGACGGGCGGCTTCGGCGAAGTTCCCGGTTTCCGCGACCTTCACGAATATCCGCATCGCCTGCCAACGATCCATCGGTCCGCCCCTTTCCTGCGCGTCAGAGGATGTTCATCAGGATCTCCGGAGTGATACCGGGATCCAGCCTCAGAATCTCCTCGCAATAATCCGGCGACTGCCAAGCCGGTATGAGGGCTGCCGCCAGATGTTCGATCTCCAGGCATGCCCGTCCGTCGATCCCGGCCTTCGCCGCTCGCTCGCGCCGTGACGAGCGATCCTCGTCGTTCGACGCGAGCGCCAGAGCGATCGCCCGCGATATCGGGAAGTCGAAGCTGGATCCCCGTCTTGCCGCGTCGACCTCGGCTCCGGTCATGCCGAGTTTTTTGGCATCGGCATCCTGCCGCTGCAACAGCAGCGTGTCGCCGCTGCCTGCGGTCAGGGCCAGCTCGATCGACAGCCGGGCCCGTTCGTCAAGCCTGAATCCAGCCATGGTAACACTCCTCTTTCGGAAGGACCCGTGTCAGAAGCCGAAGTGGCTGAGGCCGGGATGATCGTCGGGGCGGCGCCCCAGCGGCCAATGGAATTTCCGGTCCGCTTCGGCGATCGGATGCTCGTTGATGCTGGCATGGCGGTTGCGCATCAACCCATCCTCGGCGAACTCCCAATTCTCGTTGCCATAGGCGCGGAACCACTGGCCGCTGTCGTCGTGATATTCATAGGCGTAGCGCACCGCGATGCGGTTTCCCGTGAAAGCCCAGAGTTCCTTGATCAGCCGGTAGTCGAGTTCCCTGTTCCACTTGCGGGTCAGGAAGGCCTGGACCTCCGCGTGGCCATTCGCGAACTCGGCGCGGTTCCGCCACCGGGTATCCTCGGTGTAGGCGAGAGTGACCTTGGCAGGGTCGCGGCTGTTCCAGCCATCCTCGGCGAGACGGACCTTCTCGACGGCGGACTGCTCGGTGAAGGGGGGAAGCGGCGGACGGGACATGGCATTCTCCTGTGGATCGGATGATAGGGGGAGACGGGCGGCGGGGAGGGGAAGCTTACCGCCCGTAACAGGTGTCAGAGGGCGAGCTGGATGCGGTTCTCCTCGCCGGGCTCCGGTTCGGCCGGCACAGCGCAGCAGATCAGGACCTCGTCGGCGCCGACGCCGGCGGTCGGTTCCCTGACATAGGTGACGGCACCTTTGAGCAGCTTGGTCCGGCAGGTTCCGCAGGTGCCTTCGCGGCAACTGTATTCCGGCTCCAGGCCGCGCGCTTCCGCCAGCTCGAGCAAGCTGCCGGAGCCCGGCGTCCAACTGGCCTCCTTCAGCGAGTCCATGAAGGCGACGGGCACCGGTCCGGTCGACGGCAGGGGGCGGACGGGCAGGGCGGCGCCGGCATCCGCCGTGCGTTTCAAGGACGACGGTCCGAACGCCTCGGCGTGGATCCGCCGGTCGGCGATGCTGTAGGCCCGCAAACCGTCATACAGCGCCTGGGTGAAGGCGGGCGGGCCGCAAAGATAGAAATCGTAGTCGTTGAAGGGCAGGATGCGCGTCAGCAGGACCATGTCGATGCGGCCGGAGACGTCATAGTCGATGCCCTCCTCGGCACCGTCGGGATCGCTGAGCACCCGTATCCACCGCACCGCCCCTTGTGCGGCATTCACGAGCGCAGCGATCTCCCGCTCGAAGGGACGATCCGACTTGGAACGCGCGGCCTGTACGAGGATGGTCGGCCGCATCCGCTGCCTGCGCAGCCCTTCATAGACGACATGACGCAGCATCGCCAGCAGCGGGGTGATGCCGATCCCTCCGGCCAGCAGGACCGCGGGCCGCGTTTCGAAAGGATCGATGGTGAACTGCCCATCGGGTGCGCGCGCCTCGATGACGTCGCCGACCCGGATGCTGTCGTGGAGGTGACGCGATACCGCACCGTCCCGCTTGACGCTGATGCGGTACAGACCGTCGGACGGCGCGACGGACAGTGTGTAGGTGCGCATGACCGGCTTGTCTGTGCCGGAAACGTTAACGCGGATCGGCAGATGCTGACCGGCAATATGGGGTAGCAGGCCGGCTCGGTCGTCCGGCTGGAGGTGGAAGGAGCGGATCGACGGGCTTTCCTCGACGATCCGCGTGACCTTGTAGGGCCGCCAGCGGATCGCGAGGTCGCTCGCCTGCAGGCGGGCTGCCGCCTGGGTCCAGTCCCCGGTCATCAGCGAACTGGGCGACCAGCCGTCTTTCCGGAACGACCAGCGCAGCGCCAGCGCGCCTTGCCGGCGCAGGATACGGCGCGGCCGGAAGCTCCACAGCCTCTCCGCGCCCTGGAAGGCGGCGATCTCCGGCGAGTCCAGGATGACCTCCGCGTCGCCGGTCATCTGCAGCAGGTCGCCGTTTTCGTAATCGATGAAGACAAGCCCGGCCTTGCCGTTGAGGACGATGTTTCCGAGAGTCGAAAAGAAGAGGTTGCCGTTGAAATCGGGCACGGTGAGGGTACCGTCCCCGGCGATACGGACAAATCCCGCCTTGCCGCCACGATGGGACACGTCGACCTGCCGGCGCTCCTTGCGGTCGGCATAGGTGGCGACGAAGAAGGCGTCCGCCGCCGCGATCATGGCGCGGGCCGGAGCATCGAGTTCAGGCAGATCCTCCACGACGCCCGTGAATTTATCCCCGGGATCCCGGGCGAAGGCAATGTCGCGAAGCTGGATATAGCGGGGACAATTCCCGAAGCTCTGGTCGACCTCCACCCGGATTCCACCCTCGCCGACCGAGAGGATGCCGTTCATGCGGTTGCGGCGCCGGCTGTGCATCTCGATCCCCAGCAGGCCGACGGCATCCCCGTCCCGCATGCCGTCGGCCGCCGGGTCGCCGGGGTCGGCGTGGGCGGCGATGTCGAGGGTTGTCGGTGTCGGCGACGACAGGAAGCCCGGCTTGCCGGCGAGCAGCGTGGCCCAGGGGGCGCCCTGGGGATCGACGCTGCCCAGCACGATGAAGGGAAGCTGGGCATAGAAGTCGCGGTGCTGGTCGGGCATGTGATCGCGGAGCGCCCGCTGGCCTATGGCTGCCATCCGCTCGGCGACACCCAGCTTTTCCTGGATGAACGTCTCGCCTTCGTGCCAAGTCGGCAGCGTCGTCAATGTCGCGGTCATCTCGGGTGTCCTTATGCGGATCCAGGTTGCGGGCGTGCCGATGCGGGGATCAGGCGGCGAGGCCGACCGGCGTCCGGACGAAGGGGACGAAGCCGGGCAGGCCCTCGACCCGGCGGAGGAACGCGTTGACCGCGGGATAGCCCGAGAGGTCGACGTTGCCTTCCGGTGCCTGGGCGACATAGCTGTAGACCGCAACGTCCGCGATGGTCGGATTCTCGCCGACCAGCCAATCCTGTCCGCCCAGCCGGCTCTCGAGCCGCTTCAGCAGGACATGCGCCCGGGCGATGACCTCTTCGGCATTGTAGGCCGCTCCGAACACGGTGATGAGCCTGGCAGCCGCGGGGCCGTACGCCACCTCTCCGGCCGCCACCGAGAGCCAGCGCTGAACGGCGGCAGCACCGCTCGGGTCTTCCGGCAGCCAGTCGGTGCGCCCCGCCTTCTTGGCGAGATAGACGAGGATGGCGTTCGAATCCGTGATGATGACGCCGTCGTCATCCAGGACCGGTACTTGGCCGAAGGGGTTGAGCTTCAGGAACTCGGGGCTCTTGTGGGCGCCGGCCTTGAGGTCGACCTCGACCAGTTCATGGGGAATCCCAAGAAGAGAGACGAAAAGGGCGGCGCGATGCGAGTGGCCCGACAGGGGGTGATGATAGAGTTTCATGTCCTGATCCTGCGATTTACTGGCCGGGTCCATTCCCGTGCCGCATCGCCAGACTGCTCCATCGGTCACATGACGGGAATGACCCGCTTTGGCACTTCTTCATTGCATAAAGTGGAATGATGGGCTCGGGCGGCTGGCCAAGCGGCCAGGGGAGGATCACGCCGTGCTGTCGCCGATGACCCAGGAGGGGGGCGGCACGCCATCCCTCAAGACCGCTGACATGAACGATCGGCCCAGGCGTCAACTTTCCTTGCGGAATATCAGCGACGTGTTTATTCCGCCAAACGCAAAATTGTTGGACATCAGATGGTCGATATCCAGTCGCCGCGCTTCATTCTGCACGTAGTCCAAAGGAGCGCAGCGCTCGTCGACGACATCCAGGTTGGCGGTGGGGACGAACAGACCTTCCTGCATCATGGCGATGCCGAGCCAGGCCTCCATGGCCCCGCAGGCGCCCAGGGAATGGCCGAAATAGCTCTTGAGCGAATGGATGGGCATGCGCTCGCCGAACACCGCGTGGGTGGCGGCGGTTTCCGCGATGTCGCCCCATTCGGTCGCGGTGCCGTGGCCATTGACGAAGCCGACCGCTTCGGGCGGCAGGCACGCGTCCGCCAGTGCCTGCCGCAAGGCGATCTCCATGGTACCGGCCTGTGGCTGGGTCACATGGTTGCCGTCGGAATTGCAGGCGAAGCCCACGATCTCGGCATGGATGCGGGCGCCCCGCGCCAGGGCGTGTTCGCGCTCTTCCAGGATCAATGTGGCGGCTCCCTCGCCGATCACCAGCCCGTCGCGGTCGCGGTCATAGGGACGGGGCGAGGTATGGGGCTTGTCGTTCCGGGTGGAGGTGGCGAACAGCGTGTCGAAGACGGCCGATTCCGTCACGTCCAGCTCCTCCGCCCCGCCGGCGATCATCACGTCGGCCTTGCCCCACTGGATCGCCTCGCAGGCATAGCCGATCCCCTGGCTGCCCGAGGTGCATGCGCTGCTGGTGGGGATGATCCGGCCGGTGACGCCGAAGAACAGGCCGATGTTCACCGCCGCCGTGTGGCTCATCATCTGGATGTAGCTGGTGGCGTTCAGCGTCTTGGACGTGCCGGCGGTCATCAATTCGGCGAAGGCGATCACCGGTGCCGGGCTGCCGAAGGAGGAGCCGTAGGCGATCCCGGTGCGCCCCGACCTGATCGCCGGATCGCCCAGCAGGCCGGCGTCCTCCAACGCGCGTTCGGTGGCGCGCACCGCCATCCGGGCGACCGGTCCCATGGTCCGGGTCTTCTTGCGGGGATAGCGGTCGTCGATGGAGAAACCGGGCACCGGAGCGGCCAGACGGGTGTTGATGCCGTCGAAACGGTCCCATTCGGTCATGGTGCGCACGGCGGTCCGCCCGGCCAGCATATGGGCGCGGATCTCGGGCCAATTGTCGCCCAGCGCCGTGATTCCGCCCATTCCGGTAACGACGACCCTGCGCATCAGACCATGCCCCCGTTCACGGAAATCACCTGCCGCGTCACGTAGCCGGCCTCGTCGGAACAGAGGAAGGCGACGGCCGCCGCCACCTCCGCCGGCCGGCCGAGGCGGCGCATCGGCACGGCCTTCATCACCTCGTCCATCGGTATGCCGTCGATCATCTGGGTTTCGATCACGCCGGGAGCGACGCAGTTGACGGTGATGTTCCGCTTGGCCAACTCGACGGCGAGCGCCTTGGTGGCGCCGATGATGCCGGCCTTGGCGGCGGAATAATTAACCTGCCCGCGATTGCCGGTCAGGCCTGACACCGAAGACAGCGTGACGATGCGCCCGCCGGCACGCGCCGAGACCATGGGCAGAACCAGCGGCTTCAGCACATTGTAGAAACCGTCCATGTTGGTGCGCAGCACCGAGTCCCAATCCTCGTCCGACAGGGCGGGAAAGGCGGCGTCGCGGGCGATGCCGGCGTTCAGCACCACGCCGTAATAGGAGCCATGGGCGTCAAGCTCGGCCTCCAACGCCGCGAGGCAGCCGGCACGGTCGGAAATGTCGAAGCCCAGGATCCGCCCGTCGCTGCCCGCCGCACGGATGGCGTCCAGTGTCGTTTCCGCCCCGTCGCGGTCGCGCCCGTAATGGACGGTGATCGCGAAGCCGTCGCGGGCCAGCCGTTCGGCGATGGCGCGCCCGATTCCCTTGGAGGCGCCGGTGACCAGGATGCGTCGCGTCATGAATTGTTCTCCAACAGGGTCCGGGCATCCGCGGGCTGATAGACGGTGAGCTGGGCCGCAGCCACGGTCTCGCCGCCGACTGCTGCCACGCAGTCGAACACGCCCATCTCCCCGTCGCGATAGACCAGCGTCACCCGGATGCCCAACATTGTTCCCGGCGCGAACCAGGATCGATCCGCGGTGAAGGCGCGGGTGCCGAGCAGAAGGCCCAGCCGCACCGGCGCGCCGGCCTCCCGCGCTTCCGCTCCGACGAAGGCGCCGCAGGCCTGCGCCATCCATTCGATGGCCAGATGGGCGGGTGCGCCGCGTTCGGGATCGATGAAGGGCTCGCCGGTGCGCACGGTCACCGCCGCCATAAGGCCGGCGGCATCGTAGCCTTCCACCGTGTCGATCAGGATCATCGGGCGGGCATGGGGCAGAAGCTCTTCCACCGGCCAGGGGCAGGATTTCATCCCCGATCGATCCCCAGGATCAACGCCACGTTCGACCCGCCGAACGCGAAGGAGTTGCTGAGCATCGCCACCCGGTCCTCCTTCCCGGCCAGTCGGTCGCCCGGCCGGGTTAGGGCGAGTGGCGGAAGGGCCGGATCGGCGGCGCCGTCCCACAGATGCGGCGGAAGCAGTCGGTCGGGGTTGGTGTCCGGGTGCAGCGTCAGCCACAGGAAGGCCGCCTCGCAGGCCCCGGCGGCGCCCAGCGTGTGGCCGGTCATGGCCTTGGTCGAACTGCATGGCGTGTCGGGGCCGAACAGGGCATTCACCGCCTTCGCCTCCATCGAATCGTTGAGCGACGTGCCGGTGCCGTGCAGGTTGACGTAGCCGATGGCGCTTGCCTGCAAACCGGCGTCGTCCAGGGCGGCGCGCATGGCGGCCAGCGCTCCCTTGCCTTCCGGATCGGGCGCGCTGATGTGATGGGCGTCGGAGCCTTCGCCGATGCCGAGCAGTGTCACCGGTGCGGGGTCGCGGGTCAGCAGGAAGACCGCCGCCGCCTCGCCGATGTTGATGCCGTCGCGGTTGCGGCTGAAGGGCTGGCACAGCCCGGCCGACACCGCCTCCAGCGAGGCGAAGCCGCCCAACGTCATCCGGCACAGGGTGTCGGCCCCGCCCACCACCACGGCGTCGCAGAGGCCGGCGGCCAGCAGGCGGCGGGCCGACGCGAACACCTTGCCGCTGGAGGAGCAGGCGGTCGCCACCGTGTAGGCCGGCCCCTCCACCCCCAATGTCCGGGCGACGAAATCCCCCAGCCCGCCGGTTTCCTGATGCCGGTAATGGAACCCCGCGGGCCAGGAGCCGGTGCGCCGATGGACGAGGAAGGCCTCCTCGCCTTCGGCGATGCCGGCCGTGCTGGTGCCGACGACCACGGCGATCCGGTCCCGTCCGAACCGCCGGGCGGCCTGTTCCACCTCCTCCCCGATCTGGTCGAGGGCGAGGCGCATCAGGCGGTTGTTGCGCGGCTCCGCTCCCGGCTCCGATCCGGGCGGCGGGACCGGGACAGCACCCGACAGCACGGTCCGGCCGGGCACAAGGTCGTCGCGCGGGACCAGCCCGGCTCGGGTGCCGGCGAACAGCGCGGCGGCCACCTCGGCCTTTCCCGCACCGATGGGGGTGACGAGCCCCATGGCGGCGATGCCGGGCCGTATCATGGCACGACTTCCTGCGACTGGACCTCGATCTCGTACCCCCAGGCGCTGTTGGTGTAGCGCATGGTGCCGGTCCAGGGACCGGGGGAGGGGCCGGCGGCGTTCCAGCCGTATTCGGCGTGCAGGGCCTCCTTTCCGCCCAGGCGGATGGTGCGGGCATGCGGTTCCTGTGCCAGCTCGCCGCCGATGGGCGCCAGGGACCGGCGAACCACCGCTTCCGGCCAGTAGAGGACCACCAGATCGGCGAGCATGGCACCGGGCCTCACTTCCGGCGGCAGCCAGGGCGCGGCGTCGACATCGACCCCGGCATCGGTCCAGGTCACCGTCATGGCGCGGCGGCCCAGCGTATCCAGGCCGACCAGCGTCATTTTCTCAGGAGTCACGCTGATGTGCCCTTCAAACACGAAGCTGCGGTCCCCATGTCTGCCGGAGATGAGCTGCGCCGCCTCCACATTGCGGCCGAGGTCGGCGGGACGGGGCAGCGCAAGCCGCAGGTCCGGTCCCAGCATCGGCGCGCGGCTGTCCGGTCCGGGGGCCGCGACGCAGCCGCCGAGTATGAATGCCAGCGCCATCCAGGCCTTGCGTGTCATGCCTTTTCGCGTGCCCTTTTCAAAAAGTTCGGCACACTACACGAATCGCTTTTGGTTGCACAGCCCGTGCGCGTTCCGCCGCGCTTGCCCGGCCGGGCGGCCAGCGGAGCCAGCAGGAACGCCAGCAGGATGCCGAACAGCATGGTCAGGCCGAACCCATGCACGGCCCCAGCCTTGCTGACCACCAGCAACCCGAAGGACAGCAGCGTGGTCAGCGTCGCCAGCCACACCGCCAGCAGGGTGACCGGCTGCCGGTCCTCCCCCGCCTCGGCGCAGAAGATGGCGTAATCCACCCCGATGGCCAGGATCAGGATCAGCGGCATGATGTGGAAGAAGGTGATGCTCTCCCCGGTCAGGGCAACCAGCGCCGGGGCCAGCGTCACGGCGGACAGCGGCGGAAACATGGTCCGCCCCGCCCGCCGCCAGCCATAGCGCCACGCCAGGGGGCCGACCATCAGCAGCGCCGACACCGCAACCAGCAGCACGGCCCGTTCGCGGTACTTGCCGAGCAGGGCGCTGAAATCGCCGGCGGGATCGACCAGCCGCACCCCGTCCATGCCGGACAGGGCGGCGCGCAAGGCGGCAGGATCGGTCAATCCCTGAAGGGTCACGGCATGAAGTCCCGGCGCCAGCACCAGTTCCCCCAGCATCGGCACGGTGCCCACCGCGTCGTTCAGGCGGAGCGGTTCGGCGGGCCCGGAGCCGCCGGTGCCGGCCGTCGGCTCCGGCAACCCTGTCTGTGCCCGGTAGGTGGCGAGGAAGGGCGTTTCCAGGGCGTCGCGGACCAGGGCCATGTTTTCCCCCTGCCGGATCGCGGAGGGAACGAAGGCGGCCGGGGATTGGAAACCCGCGATGGCGCCATCGCGCACCAGCGGGACCAGCCGGTCGGCCAGTTCCTCCTCCGTCCGCAACGCTCCCTCGTCGTCGGGCGCACGCACCAGCACGAACTGTTGGGCGGTGGTGGCGCCGATCAGCTGCTGGATCTCCGCCTGCTGGCGGGCGAGGTCGGGAGAGATCGGCTGCAACCGCCGCACGTCGTCGTCCACATGCAGCCGCATCATGCCGACGGTCCCCGCCAGGGCCAGCGCCGCCAGCATCGCCAGCCGTAGCGGGCGCAACCGGGGCGTTTCCCAGAAGGTCCACAGCCGCTCGGCCATACGCATCATCCGCGCCCCGTGCCGCACCGTCCTGCCGCGGTCGAGCAGCGGCAGCCACAGCACGACGGTGGCGAAGGCGGAGACGAGACCGGCGGCGGAGAACACCGCGATCTGCCGCAGCCCGGGAAAGGGCGCCAGGGCCAGCGTGGCATAGCCGATCAGCGTCGTCGTCAGCCCAAGGGTGATGGCGGGCAGGACGTGGGCCAGCCGGTCGGCCGGGGTGGGCGTGCTTTCGTCGAACAGGCCGCTGCTGTAATGCAGCCCGTAATCCACCGCCACCCCGATCAGGCTGGTACCGAACAGCAGCGCCGCCACATGCAGCTCCCCGAACAGCAGCAGCCCGGCGGTGAAGCCCATGGCGATCCCCACCCCCAGTGCCAGCACGTTGTGCAGCAGCGGCCCAACCCGGCGGAACACAACCAGGATCAGCAGCACGGTGCCGCCCAGTTCCAGCATGGACAGCAGCGTCGCCTCGTCGATGGCGGTGCTGGCTCCGGCCTGGGCGAAGAACACCGCTCCCAGGCGCTTGATCTGCAAGTCGGGGTGAACTGCGGCCAGTTGGGAGGCCGATGCGTCGAAGGCCTCCACCACCCGGCTCTGCACCTCCAGCTCGAACGGTTCGCGCGACAGGGTGGCGCCGACCAGAATCCAGGTGGTCCCCTTTTCCGTCACCGTCAGCATGCCGTCGTCCAGCGTCAGGCGCGACAGGGGAAAGGGCAGCGCCGTCAGGAAGGAGGGCAGCAGCAGGAAGGGATCGTTGCGCAGCAGGCCAGCATCGGCGATGCCGCCGACGCCGAACAGTTGCGACAGCGCCCGCGTCGCGAGATCCTCCCCCCGTCCGGCCAGCAGCGTGGTGCGATCGGCGTCGCTCAGCAGGCCGTGGCGGTGGGGGAAATACAGGGCGCCCAAGGCCCGCAGGCGCGACGGGTCCACCCCCTCGTTGACGGTGGCGACCAGCCCGGTCGCGATCAGATCCCGCGCCAGCGTGGTGGCCGCGCCGCGCGCGGCGGCGCGGTCCTCCGACCCGACCAGGGCGATGATCCGGCGGCCCAATGCGCGGGATACCGCGTCGTTCGCGCGCTGAAGGGTGGGGTCCTGCTCCTCCCTCGGCAGCAGGGCCAGCAGATCGGTGCGCAGCGGCATCCCGGACTGCACGCGCCAGCCCAGATAGGCGCAACCGGCGACCACCACCAGAAGCCAGACGAAGGCCAGCAGGCGGGCGGTCCCCGGCCGGAGGAACGGATGCGTCATGGCGACGACGCGCCCAGGCTTTCCAGCAGTTTTTCCTCGTCCCGCCCCGGCGCCGTTGCCGACAGGCTCTGGTCGAGGAAGCTCAGGCGGTCGCTGTCGCCCTCGGGCTTGATGATCTCCACGCTGTCGACAAAGCGGTTGCCGCGCACGGCGATCCGGCGGATGGGCATGGCTGGATCGTCGGCCCGCAACGGTGCCAGATCCAGGCTCCAGCCCGCGGCGTCGCTGCCGCGGGTGACGGAGAACAGCCCGTCCAGCGCCTTCCAGTCGCCGGTCAGCGCGCCGCCCAGCATGGTGTACATCCGCAACATGAAGGGCAGCTTGGCAGCGGACAGGCGCATGGTCTCGTTGCCCCGCACCTCCTGCATCAGGCCGGCGGGACTCATCACCGTGGTGATGGCGAAGGGCTTCTCCACCTGCCAGATCAGGCCGCGGCCGGGGGCCAGCAGGAACCGGCCCTCGCTTTTCAGCGGTGCCGCGAAGCCTTTGAGGGTTCGTTCCTGTACGAAACGGCCGCGCAGAACCTGCCCCTCGGCCAGCGCCGCCGGTTCGGCTGCCGGGACGGCGCGCGCGACAAGGAGGGCGGCGAGGACCGCGATGGCGAGGAGCACCGGCGGCAGCGCCGCCGGAAGACGGAAGCGGATCACAGCAGCGCCTTCACTTTCTCGATCAGAATGGCCGGGGACTCGAAAGCCAGCTCCTCTGTCCCGATCGCGACGGCGAGCTGGATGGTGCGGGCCTTGGTCAGCACCTCGCCCGATCCGGCGTCGCGAATGCGGTAGTCGATGCGCAGGCGGTTCTCGTACTCCACCAGCGTCGCCGTTACCCGCACCGTCTGGGCGAAGCGGATGGGGCGGACATATTTCAGCTGCATGTCGACGATGGGCCACATGAAGCCCGACTCAGCCATCTCCGGGTAGTTGTAGCCGATGCGGTCCAGCAGGGCGCAGCGGGCCTGTTCCAGATAGCGGGCGTAATTGCCGTGCCAGACCACCTGCATGGGGTCGAGGTCGTAGAATTGCGCCTGGATGGTGACCTCGGCGGAAATCATATCGGCAGCGCTCATGGTTCCCCCGCGCCCTCCGGCGCCCAGAAATCGAAGAAGTTGTACCATTGGAACGGATCGGCCAGCGCATGGCGCTCCAGGCTGCAGGCGAAGGCGGCGGCGCAGCCGTCCAGAGCCTCCGCCCGCCGGCCGCGCGGCAGGTCGATGCGGTCGGTCAGCCGCTCGGCATACAGGCGGTGGCGGCCGGCCTCGCGCCGGCAGAACAGCAGATAGACCGGGCATTCCAGCAGAGAAGCCAGGATGTAGGGGCCCTGTGAGAAGGGGGCCGGTTCCCCCAGGAAGGGCACCCGGCTGACCCGCCCGCCACCGCCCACCGGTGTGCGGTCGCCGGCGATCACCACCCAGTCGCCCCGTTCCACCCGCTCCTTCAGGGCGATGGCGGTATCCGGCCCGACCTCTGTCACCTGGAGCGTGTTGACCCCGGCCTCGGGATTGAAATCGCGCAGGAGGCGGTTGTAGTTCTCGGCATGGCGGGTGTGGACCAGCACCAGCAACCGGCGTCGCGTCTCCTCGTCCAGCAGGGCGCGCGACAGATCCATGTTGCCCAGATGGGCGACGATGAACAGCGCGCCCCGGGGACTGGCCTCCGCCTTGCGCAAGGCATCGACCTCCGCCGGCTCGACCTCTCCGGTCTTCGTCCCGCCCGTCCAGGCGGCGAAGCTGTCCAGGGCCCGTCCGGCGAAGGACAGGAAATGGCGGTAGCCGTCCCGCCAGCCGGGCGCCCGCGCCATTCCCTTGGCCGCGAAGGCGCGGGTCAGGAAATCGTGCGAGGCCCGCCGCTGTTCGGTTCCCGTCAGGTAGAAATACAGGACCACGGGCGCCAGCACCGCCATGCAGCCGCGCCGTCCGAACAGGCGGTAGGCGGCGGCGCAGATCCGCAACCCCCGGGCCATGCCCCGCTCGCCCAGCGCCGCCCAATGGCTGGGCTTGTCCAGCGACGGCAGCGGAGGCGGGCGGTTGGCCAGGATCGACGGCAGCCGCGCCAGCATGGTGAACACCAGCCGGGTATGCATCCACGAGATGCGGACATTGTCCCGCAGCACATCGAAATTGGAGGTGTTGTCGGGCGGATAGGTGACCCTCACCGGCAGTTCGGCCACCGGCGTGCCGCGCCAGAACAGGCGGACCATGATCTCGGTGTCGAAATCCATCCGCCGCCCGATCCGGGCGCCGGTCGCCGTCAGCGCCGCCACCGGCGCCAGCGGGTAGACGCGGAATCCGCACATGGAATCGCGGATGCGGAGGGACAGGGTTTCGATCCAGACCCAGACATGGGTGACCCAGCGTCCGATGGCCCGGCCGGTCGGGATGGAGTCGTCATAGACCGGCCTGCCGGTCACCAGCGCATGGGGATGGCGGCGTGCCAGGGCCAGCAGGCGGGGAACGGCGGTCTGGTCGTGCTGCCCGTCGGCGTCCACCTGCACCACATGGGTGAAGCCGGCGGCCAGCGCCAGTCGGATGCCCTCCATCACCGCCGCCCCCTTGCCCTGGTTCGGTTCCAACCGCCGGACGGTGACGCCGTTGGTGGGATCGTGCAGGGCGGCGAGGGTGGAGCGGGCAGGTTCCATGCTGCCGTCATCCACCACGAAGACCGGTATCCCCTGGGCGCGCAGGCCCGAAACCACGTCGCCCACCACCCGCCAATGGTTGTGGCTGGGCACGACGGCACAAGCATGGAAGGCAGGGTTCAGGGAACCGGGGGCCAGGAGAACCGAGGGAGTGGTCATGCACCGGCCGCCCCGGTGTCCTCGACCTTGATGAAGCCGGACGTGAGAACCCCGCCGCCATCGCGGTACTCGAAGCCCAGGCGCCGGCGTGCCGGATCGTGACGCAGGCTCAACGTGACAATGCCGCCCGGCACGGTCACGCGGCGGAACTTGACCTGGAAATTCCGCGCCGCTCCGATGAACAGGCCGAGGTGACGGTCGGCGTTCCTCACCGCCCAATCGACCAGCGCCACCCCCGGCACGATCGGGAAATCGGGGAAATGCCCATCCAGCGCCGCAAGGTCGGGCGACACGAACAGATCCAGTTCCACCCCGCCGTCGATGGGACGCAGGGCGTGCATATCGGGTTCGGTGGGCTTCACGGACGTCTCCTCGGTGAACAGGGCGGCGAGGGCGGCGGCGCTGCGCTTGCCCAGCGGGCCGGCCGGAAGGCGGTCCACGAAACGCCACAGGCGCGGCAGGCCGGCCGGTTCCTGGGTCGCCGCCAAGTCCCGGCGCAGCAAGCGGCTGAAGCGGAACGGCCCCAGGGCGGCCAGCCGCTCCGCCCCCGCGGGGTCAGGGACGACCACCGCCCCTAGGCGCAGGCGGGCCTTGCCGTCATCCCCGCGCTCCACCACCGTCAGAGCGGCGTCGGCCACCCCGGGCAGGCCGCACAGCCGCCGCTCCACCTCGGCCAGTCCGATGCGCTTGCCTTCGATCTTCACCAATCCATCCGCCCGGCCCAGGAAGCGGAAGCCGTCATCCGACGCCATGTCGATCCGGTCGGCGCCCTCGTGCCTCCCTCCGGGGACATGGGCGGCCAGGACGCGCATCCCGCCATCCTCCATGCGTTCGACCCGCGTGCCGGGCAGCGGACGCCACGGCGGGTCGGCGACGGCGTCGACACGGTGGCGCAGGGCGACGGCGCCGGTTTCGCTGCTACCGAAAATCTCTGTGGGGACGGTACCGAGCAGATCGGCAGCCAGACGCGCCGCCCGCTCCGGCAGCGGCGCGCCGGCCGACAGGATCAGGCCGGGACGGCGGTCAGGTGGCAACGGGACCAGCCCGTCCAGCCGGGTCAGGTGGGCCGGGCTGGTGACGAGCACATCTCCTCCGCTCAGCGCCGCCGCCGCGGTTTCCCACAGGTCATGTGCCTTCCCGGCGAAGGGCCGTCCGCTCGCCAGCGGCCAGCACAGGCGGAAGGCCAGACCGTAGACATGTTGATGGGGAACCGTCGCCTGCACCCAGGCACCGGCGGGCACCATGGCGCCCAGCGCGGCCTCCACCGCCGCCGCCTCCCGTTCCAAATGCTCCAGGGTCTTGGCGATCCGCTTGGGCGCGCCGGTGGTGCCGGAGGTAAAAACCGTCAGTGGCGAGGCCGGGTCGAGCGCGTCGAGCGGCAGTCCGCCGTCCCCCGGTTCCAGCCGCAGGAACGGTTCCGCTGCCGGGCGCCCATCGCCGACCAGCATATCCCAGCCGCCACGCAGTCCCTCCAGCGTGCCTGGCTGGGCGTTGGACGGCAGAATCGCCTCCGATCCCGCCAGCCAGAGGGCGAACAGCCCCACTGCACCCCAATAGGCGTCTGTGGTGACCAGCATTCCCCGCCGGCAACCGGCCCGGCGCAGCCGCAGGGCGTTGGCGGCCACGTCGGCGCGGAAACGGGCGGCGCCGATCACGCAGCCGCTGCTGGAGGCCAGCGGGCCGTCATGCCCGTCGATCAGGATCCGGCCGAAGGAACAGAGAAGCGGTGCGTTCATCGGACGGTCCCGCGCACCCGCCGGCGGACCACCCATTCCCCCGCGAACAGCGCCCCCATGGCCCCATAGGTGAGCAGCCCGGTCCACAGCGCCCAGGCCTCGTCGCTCCCTGCCAGGGCCAAGCCGGCGGCGACGGCTGCGTTGAGGGTCAGCCAAACCGTCCATACCCAGGTGACTGCCCGGCAATAGGCCTGTCCTTCCGGCGGCAGATCCGGCTCGCGCAGGCGGGCCAGCCGTTCGACCAGGGACGGCGGATCGCGCAAGGTGACGGCGAAGGCGGCGGCGAAGCCCAGGCTGAGCACCACGGGATAGGCCCGCGCCGCGAGCCAGGGGTCGAGCGGCAGCAGGGCGGTCAGCGCTGCGGCGCCGGCCAACAGCGGCGGACGCCATGCGCGCCCCGCCTCCCCGCCCGAAATCAACAGCCGCAGCCCGATCAGCCCCAATGCCGCCGCGACGAATGCCGCAGGCGGCACCGTATCGCGCGCGGCATAGACGATGGCGGGATAGAGCATGCCGGCGGCCATCAGTGCCACGGCCGCCGGAGAGAGGCGCCTAGGCCGCAAGAAGAAGCGCCTGCACGCGGTCGAGAATGTCGCCGACGGTGCGCACGCTCTTGAACTCCTCGGGCTTGAATTTGCGCCCGGTCAGGTCCTGAAGCTTCACGACGAGATCGACGGCGTCGATGCTGTCCAGATCGAGATCCTCGAACAGGTGCGATTCGGGTGTAACCCTGTCCGGTTCCACCTCGAACATGTCCTCCAGGTAGCCCTTCAGCTTTTCATAGACTTGCTCGCGGGTCATCATGCCCGTTCACTCCACCTGCTGCGACTGGACGAAGAGCGCAAGGCTCCGCACGTTTGCGAAATGCGCCTTCACATCTCCGGTGACCGAGTCGATCTTGATGCCGAACCGCTTGCGAAGGGCGACGCCAAGCTCCAGCGCATCAATTGAATCCAATCCGAGGCCATCGACGAACAATGGTTCCGAGCTGTCGATATCCTCCGGCCGGATATCCTCCAGTTTAAGAGACTCGACGATCAGCGTTTTAATTTCGTTTTCCAAATCAACCATTGGCCGAGCATTCCATGTAATACTCTTCAAGCTGTCTGACCAACTTGCGTGCAGCAAGTGACCGGTACTCATACCCCAACCATTCACGGGCGTCCAGGCGGTCGCCAACCTCGACATGGAAGCGCGGGCGGCGGTACGGAACCTTCCACCACGGCTCTCCCTTTACCAGCGTCAGCGGCCGGCAGGTGATGACGACGAGCTGGATATCGGTTTCCAGCATCGTGGCGATGTTGGCGAAGCCGCGCCGGAAACGCGGCGGCTCGCCCGGTATCGTCCGGGTGCCTTCGGGAAAGATGATCAGGCTGTCGCCGCGCGCAATGGAATCCCGGCATGCCTCCAGAAGCGCTTCCGGTTCCAGATCGTTGCGGATATAGCCGGTCCCCCGCACCACGCGCCCAAGATAGGGGCTGTTCCAAAGCGCACCTTTGACGATGCACTGGCTGCGCGGCACCAGCCCCATCAGCAGCACCACGTCCAGCAGGGTGGGGTGGTTGGCGACGATCATCCGGCCGCCGGCCGCACGCAGCCGGTCGGCCCCCCGTACCGTCACCTCGATCACTCTCAGCCGTGTCAGGGTCCACACATAGCCACGGAACAGCCAGTGGACGAGCAACTGGTTGCGTTCCCGGCGCTTTGCCCCCGGCGGCGTCAGCAGGGTCACCAGTGGAAACACCGTCAGGGCAAGAACCGCTCCGCCACCGAACAGCGCGGCAAAGGCGAGCCCCGTGCACGCCACACGCCGCAGATGATCGAGCCGCTCAACCATGGCGCCGCCAGGTCCAGGTCATGCGCCCGCCCGCCGAGGTGGCTGCCGGCTCACCCGACAACAGAAAGCGCAGGAAATCCGATGCGGCGGAGGGCGCCGGATGCATGCCGCCGCGGTTGGGGGTGGCGTGAAAGAGGATATCGTCCCCGGCTTCCAGCAGCAGGGCGCAGACCATCGGCAGACCGGCATCATCCGCATCGCGGAATGCGCCGTAGACATCGGGCAGCACATCGTCGCCGTAGAGCAGAAGCACCGGTTCGTCCGGTCGTTCCGCCAGACAGACGGCAGCCTCCAGCAGGCCGAAGCCGAAGCTGTCCGGCCCGGCGGCAAGCGCCGTGTGGCCGGCGCGGTTGCCGGCATGGATCGAGAGCAGGCCGGCCAATCCATGGTGGACCGCCATGCTGAATTCCGCCGGTGACGGCGCTTCCCCCGCGTCCAGCGCCTCCAGAATGGTCACGGTCCGGCTCAACTCCCCATGACGGGACGCCAGGACGTAGCGCGCCCGCGCGACGGCGTCGCCGCAGGCCAGCGCCGCCGCGATCAGCTTCTGCCCCAGGGGAGTCGCCCGCCGGCGCAGCATCATGGGCAAGGGGGATGTCGCCGCATCCGCCTCGATCCCGTCCGGCGCTCCGGCCCAGCCGCACCATGCGGCGCGCGTCTCACGCCCCGGCGCCCAGGCCGACCAACGGTTCAGGGCGAACCGCAGCCCGGTCCCGACCGGCCCGGACCCGTTCACGGAATGGCCATTCATCGCCATTACCCGGGTCAATAGCCGGCGCGGTAGAGGCGACGCTCGATCTCGTCCTCCAGCGCCTTGACGTTCGAGTTGTAGGCGCGGTGGACCATTCCCCCCTGTTCCTTGAGGTTGGAGGTCGCGACGTGTTCGATGCCGTAGCGGTTCTGATCGTAACGGATGTTGACCGTCATCGTATGCGTCCGCCATTCTTGGGTCGCCCGCATCAGACCGGGCTGGACACGGTCCACGGTCCAGCGCTTCTCCGCCGCCGCTTCGAGGATCGCCTGTTCGACCGACCTCATGGGCAGGGTCCGCGCCCCCGCCGGCACGGGATGATCGGTGACCGTGTAGATGGGCTGCTGTCGGTTGCAGCCCCCCAAGCCCAGCACTGCCGTAAGTGCCACCGCCGCGCATACCGAACGCTGTGTCGAAGTCATACCGATCCCCGCAGCCCCCACCATCACGCTCCAATCCGGATGCCGTTCGCGTGCCCGCACACGCGTACCTCCGCAGGAGTTGCTGAATAGCATATTCAGATGATGGTATGCATTTGTTTGCTTACGGTATGATTGTGGCGGACCGATCCGGACAGGGCATCGTCGGGATGCAGGACGAGAGACCTCCCGGCTGACGGTGTCTCCGCTCAGTGAATTGAACAGCAGAGTCGGCCTGTTGGATGATTTCCGCCACAGGCTCGGCTCTTTGGAGCAACGGGGTTCAGATGACGATGCCGATCACCGCAGGGCTTTGTTCCAGTGTATCGGCCAGTGTTTCCAGCATGCGGCGGCAATCGGCGCGGGCAGGTGGGGCGCCGAGGCAGATGCGCAGCGCCTCCGGGGCCGGCCCGGGCTGGAAACCGGAGACGAGGTCGGGGCCGGGGACGAGGAAGGTGTCGCTGACTGCGGCGGCGATTCCGCGGGTGCGCAGGTGGGAAGCGAATTCGCCTCGCGTCCAACTCGGCGGCAGGGTCAGCCACAGGTGGAAGCCGTCGGGATGGGCGGTCATCGCCGTAGGCGGCAAAAGGTCGCGTGCCATGCCCTGGCGCACCCTTGCCTCCGCCCGGATGGCGGACAGAAGCTGTTCGGCGGTGCCGTCGCCGATCCATTGGGTTGCGACCGCGGCAAGGATCGGCGGGGTGCCGAGCATGGTCGCCCGCAGGGCGGAGGCGAGCCGGATCGCCTGCCGCCCGTCCGGTGCGGCGACATAGGCGATGCGCAGGCCGGGCGCCACGCATTTCGCCAGACCCACGACATGGAAGGTCACGTCCGGCGCGAACGACGCGATGGGCGGCGGCGCATCCTGCGGCAGGACGCCGTAGATGTCGTCCTCGATGATGGGAAATCCATGGTCGCGGGCGATGGCGGCGATGGCCTCGCGCCGCTCCGCCGGCAGGGTCGCCGTCGTCGGGTTGTGCAGGGTCGGGGTGCAATAGAGCGCCTTGGGCGCATGGGCCTTGACGGCGGCACGCAGCGCATCGGGGTCCAGCCCCCGGCCGTCCATCGGTATGCCGATCACCTGCAGCCCCAATTGCCGCGCGATGGCCTTGAAGCCGGGATAGGTCAGCGCCTCCGTGCAGACGGTGTCGCCGGGGCGGGCCAGCATGCTCAGCAACGCCAGCAGGGCGCCCTGCGTGCCGGGGCAGACGACGGTTCGGGTGGCGATCCGGCTGGCGGCCTCTTCGGCGTCGCTGCCGCCGGCCGGGTCGGGCTGCCGCCTGGCAAGCCACCGCGCGCCGGCCGCCCGGTCCTCGTCGGTGGCGCCGGCACCGGAATCGGGGTAGCGGAGCAGCGACTGCGGATCGATCTGCCGGACCGCCAGCTCTATGCCTTGGCGCACCCGGTCCAGCAGCTCCGGCGCGTCGGGAAGGGGCGGCTGATTCATCGTCATGTCGATGACGGCCGGGATGGGGTTGGGAACGGGAGCGGTCGTCAGGCGTCGGGCCGGGCCGGGCACCGGGGCGTCCTGCTGGCGGACGAAGGTCCCCTGGCCGACACGGGCGTCGAGCAGGCCGCGCCGGCGTGCCTCGCCATAGGCACGGCTGACCGTGGTCAGGTCCAGTCCCAGCCGGTCGGCCAGCGTGCGTTGCGGTGGCATCCGCTGCCCCACCGCCAGACGGCCGTCGCGGACATCGTCGGCGATGGCATCGGCGATGGCGAGATAGAGCGGCCTGTCCCGGTCGGTCAGGTCGGGCTGCCAGAGGCCGCCACCGGTTTGCTCTGCCATATCGGATTGCATGGATATCCTGACCGTTGCCGGCACCGGGCCGGATTGTCCGCAACATATGCGCGTTTCGCGGTCCTGGCCGCAAGCCGTTCCACCCGATCGGTGCCGGAGCCGCCGGATCAGGGTGCTAGGAACACGCTGTCGTGGCGGACCGGCTCGCCGGCCGGACCGGACAGGGCATCCGGCGTCAGCGTGAGGGTGAGCGGCGTCGAGGGGGCCGACAGCGCGGCCTTGGGCACGCGGACCTGGATGCGGTAGGTATCCACCGCGTTGGCGCGGGCCGACAATGCCAATTCGTTCAGTTCCCCGCCCTCGCCCGACAGGCTGAGGCTCGCCTGAGGCAGGCCGGACAGGGTCAGTCGATAGTGCCGGCCTGTCAGGGACATGTTGGCGATCTTGATGGTGTAGGCGTTCTGGATGCGTCCGTCGCTGAGCATCACGAACAGCGGCGCACGGTCGCGCAGCACGGCGATATCGTTACTCGGCTTGAACGCCAGGGCGATGGCCATCGCCCCGCCGACCACCACCAGCATCAGGCCGTAGACGATGGTGCGCGGCCGCAACAGGCGGTAGCGGGGCAGGGCGACCGCCGCCTTGGCGGCTTGTGTGGTATTGGCCGCCTTCGCGGCCTGGGCGGTCAATGTGTCGAAGCGGATCAGGTCGCCCGGCTGGCCGATGCGCGCCATCACGTCGTTGCAGGCATCCACGCACAGGCCGCAGCCGATGCATTCCATCTGGATGCCGTCGCGGATGTCGATGCCGGTTGGGCACACTTGGACGCATTGACCGCAATCGATGCAATCGCCGAAGCCCTGGTGCCGGCGCGTGTCCCAGCCCTCGTTCTTGCGCAGCGGTGCGCGCCCCTCGCCGCGCCAGTCCTGGTAGGTGACCACCAGGCTCTCCTCGTCCAGCATGGCGGCCTGGATGCGCGGCCAGGGGCAGACGTAGAAGCACATCTGCTCGCGCATGAAGCCTGCCATCAGATAGGTGCAGGCCGTCATGAACAGGATGGAACCCACCGCCAGTGCCGACGCGTCGAACCGCAGCAGGTCCGCCGCCAGGGTCGGCGCATCGGTCAGGTAGGCGATGCCGAGGAAGCCGGTGACGAAGGCGATGGCCAGCCATGCCGTGTGCTTGACCGCCTTCTTCGCCAGCCAGTTCGCGGTCCAGGGATGCTGATCCAGCCGGATGCGGGCACCGCGGTCGCCCTCCACCTGCCGTTCGACCCAGACGAACAAATCGGTCCAGACTGTCTGCGGACAGGTGAAGCCGCACCAGACCCGCCCGCCGACCGCCGTCGCCAGGAACAACCCGATGGAGGCGATGATCATGATGCCGGTGATGTAATAGACCTGCTGCGGCCACAATTGTACGGCGAACATGTAGAAGCGCTGGCCGTCGAGATCGAACAGGACCGCCTGATCGGGCGCGTCCGGCCCGCGATCCCACCGCAGCCACGGCAGCAGTGCGAACAGCGCCAGCAGCACCGCGCCGAGCACCGTCTTCAGACGCCGGTATCGCCCGCGCACAGCCTTGGGGTGGATCTTGCGATGGGAGGCATAGGCGGGGGAGGAAGCGGAAGCAGGCGCCGGAGCGGCGGCGTGTTCCGGGCGGCGGGTGATGAGGGGCGCGTCGCTTGGCATGGGGCACCTGGCTCGAAGGAACCGTCCGGCCGCCTGCCCATTGCCGGGGCGAATGGCGGGGCGACCATCTGGCAATGAGCTTTGTATGGAATATTGACCGCATGCCTGCAAGTTAATTGTATGGCTAAAAGCCGCGCAATCTCGCCGATGTGCCAGTATGACGCACCATTCAATTGCCGCTGCGCCGGATCCATACAATATCAGGAAGGCTTTGGTGCGGGCGGTCGCCATTGTCGGAAAGGCGTTCCGAAACGACATTGTCACCGACTGGACGCGATCATTCGACAGGGCCCCATGGCTAGGACCACAAGCAGCAAGGACACCGGGAACCCGTGCATTGGAAGCTGCCGCTTCGACACGAACGGCGCATGTCGCGGCTGCCGCCGGACGAAGGCGGAGGTGAAAGGCTGGAAACGGCTGCCGGATGAGGCCAAGGCGGCGATCAACGGGCGCATCCGGGCCGAACGCATCGCGGCAAAGCCACCGCGCAAGCGCCTGCGCAAACTCGGAAAGAAGATCCGCAAGCTGGAAACGAAGCTCGAGGCTCTGCGGGCCGAGCGCGAAGCCCTGGAAAGCGCCCGGCCTGCGGAATAATTGTCCGGTGCCGGGCCGGACCCGCCGTCAGCGGAACTTGAAGGGCAGGCGGATGCCGATGGCGGCGGTGTTGAACCCGGCGGTCTGAAAGGCGTTGTTCATGTATTCCATGCCCTTCAGCCGGCTGACGATGTAGGAGTCCTGCCTGTCGAGCTTATCGATCGTCCAGCCGCCGAACGAGGGAGTAACGGTGTTGAGGGCGGAGACCGCCTGTCCGATCAATCCATCGAACATGTTCGGAGCCGGGCTGTTTCCAAGGTTGCCGTGCAGGGCCGCGCTTCTCTTCCCCCACCAGGACTTCCGGGCAATGTAATATTTGGAATTGGTGGAAATCGTAGCGGCCGTCTGTTTGACCGAATTGCTGACCCCGTCGGATTCAAGGTTCATCGAGCCCCAATGGCCGTCCCCCTTGCCCCAGCCGGATTTTGTCGAGGCATCGCCCTGATCGACCAGCCATTCGAAGATGGCCTTGACCTTGGCCTTGGACGGCGACTGCTTGAATTGTTCGAGGCAGGTCAGAAACACCGCTTCGGCGGCACCGCCGGCCGAGATGGACCACATCATCACCAGCGGGCGCTCGTTCATGCTGAGTTTGCTGTCCAACAATCGTGAAAAATCATACGACATGGGTGCTGCCTCCGGTCGAAAGGGATCGGGCGCCGACCGGCGCTTCGAATGCCGTACGCTAGCGTGGCAACGGAACCCGGACCATGACCGTGGGTCCATTTTCCTTGACCACGCGTCCGCGGCTCCGGCGGAGCAGCGCGTCAGGCGCGGAGCTGGCGCAGCCAGTCAGGAAACTGTCCGGCCGCGGCCCTGGTGTCGTGGCTCTCGGCGCCACGCGCCCGATGGCGACCGTCTGCGGGGGCCGATGCCCAGCCGTCCCGGATGTCCGACGGCGTACAGCCGAACGCGCGCCGGAAGGTCCGGCTGAAATGCGCCTCGCTGGTGAAGCCGAACGCGAAGGCGATTTCGCCGATGCGGCGGCCGTCGGCGGGATCGGAAAGGATTTCGCGGATTCGCAGCAGACGCCGGCCCTGGATGTAGCGCGCGATGCCCCGATGCGGCTCGAAAAGTTTGTAGAGGGCCGAGCGTGACAGGCCCAGTGCCAGACACAGGCGGTCGGCGGACAGCCCGGGATCGTTCAGGTTGGCGTCGATAAGGCGCCGGGCCTGCATCATCAGGGTTGCCGCGATCTGCGGCCTTGCCTGCCGGAGGGTGTCGTGGGTGGGGGCCAGGCAGGCGGTGAGAATCCCGCGGATGGCCCGCACCACATGCGGCGCGTCCGCCATCGTCGATGCCGGAGCCGCCCGGGCCAGCGACCGCAGATGGTCGGCCAGCAATTGCCCCATGATACCGCCCAGGCGCGTTCCATGCAGTGCGTCGGCCCGCGGCAGCATGTCGGTCATGACGTCCCGGGGCACGATCACGCAGGCTCCCTGCAACCGCATCGTCGGCAGTTCCAGCGGTTGCCCCATGTCCTTGACCAGGATCTCGTCCGACGCGTTGCCGGCGGCGCCGGTGCTGTCCAGGCGTATGATGAAGTGGTCGATATGGTCCGAGCGGATCCGAGCCGGCGACCGGTGGTAGGCCAGGGCGTCTACGTCCATGGTCCCGACGATCAGCGGACCGAAATGGGTGCTGGTCGCCGTGCCGGTGAAGTGCCGGCGCGCGTCGCCGTCGGGTGGAGCGATCTCGTAGACCGAGGTCATGGCGTCCCGCCACGCGCCGAAGCGCTCCTTTTCCGGCAGGACGTCCGTCGAGAAGCGCCGGAAGGGAACGGATTGCGTGCTCAAGGGAGAAACCGGGTTCGGTTAGTGTCCGATCCATCTTCCCGATGCCGTGCCCGGAGGTCAAGGGGGCGGCGGTGCGGAACCGGTCGATCCGGTCAATCCGGGCCCCGCAGGCGGTAGCCGACCCCGGTTTCGGTCAGGATGTGGCGGGGGCGGTCCGGTTCCGCCTCGATCTTCTGGCGCAGCTGGCGGATGTAGATGCGCAGATACTGGATGTCGGTCTCGCCGCCCCAGACCTCCTTCAGGATCATGCGGTGGGTCAGGACCTTGCCGGCATGGGCGACCAGCAGGCGCAGCAGGTCATATTCGCGCGGCGACAGCTTCACCTCTCCGCCGCGTACGGTGACGATGCGGCGGACGAGGTCGACCGTCAGGTCGCCGCTGCGGAACAGGGGCCGCTCGCCCTGGCGCTGCAGGCGGTGGCGCAGGGCGGCGCGGATGCGGGCCAGCAGCTCGTCGACGCCGAAGGGCTTGGTGACGTAGTCGTCGGCGCCGAGGTCGAGCGCCTCCACCTTGCCGGCTTCGTCGACCCGGCTGGACAGCACGATGATGGGCAGCGCCGCGATCGCGGGGGAGGCCGGGTCGCCGGCCCGCAGGCGGCGGATCACCTCAAGCCCGTCGATCCCCGGCAGGCCGAGGTCGAGCACCAGCAGGTCCGGCACCCGGCGATGGATTTCCCTGAGCGCCGCGTCGCCGTCCTCGGCCTCCACGATGTCATAGCCCTGGGCCGACAGGCTGGTGCGCAGGAAGCGGCGGATCGGCGGCTCGTCGTCGACGACCAGGACGCGCAGCGGGGCGGAGGGCGAGGTCATGGCGCAGTCTCCTCCGGCATGGGCAGGTCTGCCGCGGCGGGAAGGGTCAGGGTGAAGACGGCGCCGGACCGGTCGCGGCGGTTGCCGGCGACGATGCTGCCCCCCATCGCCTCGACGAAGCCGCGGCAGATCGCCAGCCCCAGCCCGGTGCCGGCGCGCTGCCGGTCCTGGGCGTGGACACGGTAGAACTTGTCGAAGATGCGGTCCACATCGGCGGGCGGAATGCCGTCGCCCTCGTCCATCACCTGGGCCTCGACGCCGGCCGGCACGCGACGAGCCCGCACCGTCACCTGCGATCCGGCCGGCGCATATTTGGCAGCATTGTCCAGCAGGTTGAACAGGGACTGTTCGAACAGCACCGGGTCGAGATCGACCATCGGCAGGTCGGCGGCGAGGTCGACCTCGACCCGGTGGCCGGCAAGGATGCGGCCGGCGCGCTCCAGGGCGCTGCCGACCACCTCCGACAAATCGACCGGGCCGGTGCGTGGGCGGATGGCTCCGGATTCCAGGCGGGTCATGTCCAGCAGATTGGCGATGAAGCGGTTCAGCCGCTCCGCCTCTTCCTGGATCGTTGTCGCCAGTTCGAGCCGGGCGGGCTCGTCCAGCGCGGTGCCGTAGCGGGTGAGGCTTGTGGCCGAGCCCAGGATGGAGGCCAGCGGGGTGCGCAGGTCGTGCGAGATCGAGGTGAGCAGGGCGGAGCGCAGGCGTTCGGTCTCCGCCGCCAGCTTGGCGCGGTCGACATCCTCAGCCAGCATCACCCGCTCGATCGCCAGCGCCGCCTGATCGCTGAGCGCGTCTAGCAGGCGGCGCTGGTCCGGGGCCAGCAGGCCGCCGCGCTGGCGGCCGGGACTGCCGGCGCCGGTGTCGATGCCGACCAGCGCCACCGGTCCGCGGCCGGTCCGCATCGGCAGGAACAGCCAGCGGGCGCCCGGCAGGGTGTCGGCGCCGAGGCCGGCAGGCTTGTTGTTGCGCCAGCTCCACACCGCGGCGGCGAGATCGGCCTCGTCCAGCACATCCTCCGGCGGATAGCCGGCGCGCACCGCGAGGCGGTCGCCCTCCCTGCTGCCGTCCATGCTGCCGACCCCGTCGCCGTCCGGCATCAGCAGGACGACATGCACCTTCAGCATCGCCGCGATCTGATAGGCGGTTGCCCACAGCAGGTCGTCCATGGTGACGACGCCGGCCAGCTTGCGGCTGAACCGGTAGAGATCCTCCGTCGTCCTGGCGCGCAGCCGCGCCGTCACCGCCTGGGCGCGGACACGGGCGGTCAGGTTGCTGGCGATCACCGCGACCACCGCGAAGACCAGCAGCGCGACGATGTTTTCCGGGTCGGCGATGGTGAAGGTGTAGAGCGGCGGCAGGAAGAAATAATTGAAGGCCAGAACGCTGGCGATGCAGGCATAGAGCGACGGTCCCAGCCCGCCGGTGACGGCGCTGCCCAGCACGGCGGTCAGGAAGACCAGCGCGATGTTGCTGAGCCCCAGTGCCAGATGCAGCAGGTGCCCCAGCCCCAGCGCCGCCGCGACATAGGCGCTGGCGGCGAGGTAGGGCAGCCCCTGGAAGGACGGGCGGCCGGTCGCCGCGGTCCGCACCGTCTTGGGCGGCACCGTGTCGGCCGGGGCGGCGGCGATGACATGGACGCTGATGTCGCCGGCCCGGCGGATCAGGCCATGCGCGACCGAGCCGTGCAGCAGCTCCGCCCAGCGCGGGCGTCCGGACTTGGCGATGACGATATGGGTGATGTTGTTGGCGCGGGCATACTCGACCACCGCGTCGGCGACGTCGCGGCCGGGAACCGTCACCGCTTCCCCGCCCAGCCGTTCGACCAGCCGCAGGGTGTCGGCGATGCGGTCACGCTCCGCCTCGGTCAGGCGCAGGTCGCGGCTGGTCTCGACATGGATGGCACTCCAGCGGGCACGCAGCCGTTCCGCCTGCCGCCTCGCATAGCGGACCAGTGCCCCGCCGCTGGCATCCTGGTCGATGCAGACCAGCAGCCTTTCGCCGGCGGCCCAGGGGCCGGCGATGGCGTGCGCCTGCATATGGGTCAGAAGCTGGTCGTCGACCCGTTCGGCGGTGCGGCGCAGCGCCAGTTCGCGCAGCGCTGTCAGGTTGCCGGGGGAGAAGTAATGGCGGATCGCCTGCTCGGCCGTGCGGGGGACATAGACCTTGCCCTCCTGCAGGCGCTGGATCAGGTCTTCGGGCGTGATGTCGATGACTTCGATGTCGTCGGCACGGTCGATGATGGAATCGGGAACCGTCTCACGGACGCGGACGCGGGTGATCTTGGCGACGACGTCGTTCAGGCTTTCGACATGCTGGATGTTCAGCGTGCTGTAGACGTCGATGCCGGCATCCAGCAGCTCCATGACGTCGAGATAGCGCTTGGCATGACGTCCGCCGGGGGCGTTGGTGTGGGCCAGCTCGTCCACCAGCACGATCTTCGGCCGGCGGGCGAGGATGGCGTCCAGGTCCATTTCGGCCAGCGCATGGCCCTTGTGGCGGACGGTGCGGCGGGGAACGATCTCCAGCCCGGCGGTCAGCTCCTCGGTGTCGGCGCGGCCATGGGTCTCCACCACGCCGACGACGAGGTCGGCGCCCTCGCGCCGCTTGGCATGGGCGGTCAGCAGCATGGCGAAGGTCTTGCCCACGCCGGGCGCGGCGCCAAGGAAGATCTTCAGCCGCCCCCGCTCCTCCCGTTCCGCCTGGCGCAGCAGGGCGTCCGGCGATGGGCGGCTGCTGCGGTCGCCCTGGTCCTCGTTCATGCCGCCTTCCCGCCGCACATTGGTTGCCGGATCTTTAGCGGGGTGCCGCCGTCCTGTCCAAGGCAAGATTGAGCGCCAGCACATTGACCGTCGGCTCTCCGAGGAAGCCCAGCGGGCGCGGCGCGGTGTTGGCGGCGACCAGCTGGCGGACGGCATCCTCGCCCAGGCTGCGCGCCCGGGCGACGCGCGGCACTTGGAAGTCGGCGGCAGCCGGCGACAGGTGGGGGTCGAGCCCGCTGCCCGATGCGGTCACAAGGTCCACCGGAACTGCAACGCCTGGGTTCTCTGACTTCAGTTTCCCGGCATCGGCCTCGACCCGCTCGGCCAGCGCCTTGCTCGTCGGACCGAGGTTGGAGCCCATTGAATTGGCGGCATTGTAGGGTTGCGAGGTGGATTTCGCCGGGTCGGCCGGGTCGGCGCCGGTGGTGGCCGACGGGCGCGGGTGGAAATAGCGGTCACTGGCGAATTCCTGCCCGATCAGGCCGGAGCCGACGACGGTCCCGTTCCGTTCGATCAGGCTGCCGTTGGCCTGATGCGGGAAGAGGGTTTGCGCGATGCCGGTGACGGCCAGCGGGTAGGCGAGGCCGGTGACGACCGTCAGGGCGACGGTCATCACCAGGGCGGGACGCAGTTCCTTCAACATGTCGGGCTCCTCAAACCAGGCCGATGGCGGTGACGATCAGGTCGATGGCCTTGATGCCGGCGAAGGGCACCACCAGCCCGCCGAGGCCGTAGATCAGCAGGTTGCGGCGCAGCAGGGACGCGGCTCCGACCGCGCGGTAGCTCACGCCGCGCAGCGCCAGCGGGATCAGCGCCACGATGATCAGCGCGTTGAAGATGATCGCCGACAGGATGGCGCTTTCCGGGCTGGCGAGATTCATCACGTTCAGCGCCTGGAGCTGCGGGTAGAAGGCGAGGAACATCGCCGGGATGATGGCGAAATACTTCGCCACGTCGTTGGCGATGGAGAAGGTGGTCAAGGCGCCGCGGGTCATCAGCAGCTGCTTGCCGATCTCGACGATCTCGATCAGCTTGGTCGGGTCGCTGTCGAGGTCGACCATGTTGCCGGCCTCGCGCGCCGCCACCGTGCCGGTGTTCATCGCGACGCCCACATCGGCCTGGGCCAGCGCCGGCGCGTCGTTGGTGCCGTCGCCGCACATGGCGACCAGCTTGCCCTTCGCCTGCTCGTCGCGGATCAGCTGCAGCTTGGCCTCCGGCGTCGCCTGGGCGAGGAAATCGTCCACCCCGGCCTCGGCGGCGATGGCGGCGGCGGTCATCGGGTTGTCGCCGGTGATCATCACCGTGCGGATGCCCATCTGGCGCAGCGCCGCGAAACGCTCGCGGATGCCGCCCTTGACGATGTCCTTCAGATGGATGACGCCGAGCAGCCGTCCGTCGCGCGCCACCGCCAGCGGCGTGCCGCCGGCCTTGGCGACCCGTTCGGAAATCGCGAGGATCTCGCGCTCCACAGGGTCGGCCGCCGGGTGCAAGGCAGCGACACTGCGCCCACCGGCTACCGCGATGCGTTGCGAGCCGCGGACATGGGCCAGAACCGCGTCCACCGCGCCCTTGCGGATCACCGCCCCGTCGGTGTCGATGCCGCTGATGCGGGTCTGCGCGGTGAAGGGGACGAAATGGGCGTGCATCTCCTCCATGGCGCGGGCGCGGATGCCGTAATCCTGCTTGGCCAGCACGACGATGGAGCGGCCTTCCGGCGTCTCGTCGGCCAGCGAGGCGAGTTGGGCGGCGTCGGCCAGCTCCTCCTCGCCGACGCCGGTGACGGGCAGGAACTCCGATGCCTGGCGGTTGCCGAGCGTGATGGTCCCGGTCTTGTCGAGCAGCAGCGTGTCGACGTCGCCCGCCGCCTCGACCGCCCGGCCCGACATGGCGAGCACGTTGAAGCGCACCAGCCGGTCCATGCCGGCGATGCCGATGGCCGACAGCAGCGCGCCGATGGTGGTGGGGATCAGGGTGACGAACAGCGCCACCAGCACCAGCACGCCGACAGATCCGCCGGCATAGACGGCGAAGCTGGGGATCGTCGCCACCGCGATGACGAAGACGATGGTCAGCCCGGCCAGCAGGATGTTCAGCGCGATCTCGTTGGGCGTCTTCTGGCGCTGGGCGCCTTCCACCAGCGAGATCATGCGGTCGAGGAAGGTCGAGCCGGGCGCAGCGGTGATGCGCACCGTGATGTGGTCGGAGATGACCTGCGTGCCGCCGGTGACGGCCGAGCGGTCGCCGCCGCTCTCGCGGATGACGGGGGCGGATTCGCCGGTGATGGCGGCCTCGTTGACCGAGGCGACCCCCTCCACCACCTCGCCGTCCGACGGGATGATGTCGCCGGCCTCCACCAGCACGAGGTCGCCGGGCTTGAGGGCGGTGGCGGGAACGGTGCGGACCGTCCCGTTCTCCAGCTTCTTGGCGCTGGTCTCGGTGCGGGTCCTGCGCAGGCTGGCGGCCTGGGCCTTGCCGCGCCCCTCCGCCACCGCCTCGGCGAAATTGGCGAAGATCAGGGTGAACCACAGCCAGACGACGATCTGGATGGCGAAGCCGCTGACACCTGCCCCGGTGACCGCATCGCGCAGGACCAGCAGGGTGGCCAGTGCCGCCACCGCCTCGACGCAGAACATCACCGGGTTGCGGATCATCTGGCGCGGGTCGAGCTTGCGGAGAGAACCGCCGATGGCCGGCAGCAGGATGGCAGGGTCGAGCAGCGTGCTGGCCGACGACTTGGCCGGTTTCCGGCCCGACCGTTTGCTTATGGCATGCATGGGAGCGTTCCCGATCAGAAGAGGGTGCCGGCGGACATCGCCAGATGCTCGGCCACCGGGCCGAGGGCGAGGGCCGGGAAGAAGGTCAGGCCGCCGACGATCAGGATGACGCCGACCAGCAGTCCGACGAACAGCCCGTCATGGGTGGGGAAGGTGCCGGCCGAGGCAGGCGCCCGCCGCTTGGCCGCCAGCGAGCCGGCGATCGCCAGCATCGGCACGATGACGAGGAAGCGCCCGACCAGCATCGCGACGGCGAGCGTGACGTTGTACCAGGGGGTGTTGCCGGTCAGCCCGCCGAAGGCGCTGCCGTTGTTGGCCGCACCGGAGACATAGGCGTAGAGCGCTTCGGAAAAGCCGTGCGGGCCGGCATTGGCCATCGACGTGGTGCCGGTGTCGAGAACCACGGCGAAGGCGGTGAAGCCCAGCATCATCAGCGGCAGGCACAGGATGGCGAGCATGGTCATCTTGACCTCCTTCGCCTCCAGCTTCTTGCCGAGATATTCCGGCGTGCGGCCGACCATCAGCCCGGCGACGAACAGCGCGACGATGGCGAACAGCAGCATGCCGTAGAGCCCGGCGCCGACACCGCCGACGATGATCTCGCCCAGCATCATGTTGATCATCGGCACCATGCCGCCCAGCGGCATGAAGCTGTCATGCATGGCATTGACCGCACCGCAGGAGGCGGCGGTGGTGACGGTCGCGAAGAGCGCGGATGCGGCGATGCCGAAGCGGGTCTCCTTGCCCTCCATGTTGCCGGCCGAGCCGTCGATGCCCAGCGCGGCGAAGGCCGGATTGCCCTGCGCTTCCGCCCAATAGGCCAGCGTGACGCCGGCGACGAACAGCAGCCCCATGGCGGCAAGGATCGCCCAGCCCTGACGCTCGTCCCCGACCATGCGGCCGAACAGGTTGGTCAGTCCGGCCCCCAGCGCGAAGATCGACAGCATCTGCACGAGGTTGGTCAGGGCGTTGGGATTCTCGAAGGGGTGGGCGGAGTTGACGTTGAAGAAGCCGCCGCCGTTGGTGCCCAGCATCTTGATCGCCTCCTGCGAGGCGACGGGGCCGAGCGAGATGGTCTGCTTCGCCCCTTCCAGCGTGGTGGCGTCGACGGCTCCCGCCAATGTCTGCGGCACACCCTGCCACACCAGGAAAAGGGCGTAGAGGATGCAGAGCGGCAGCAGGACGTAGAGCGTGCAGCGGGTCAGGTCGACCCAGAAATTGCCGACCGTGCGGGAGGATGCGCGGGAAAAGCCGCGCACCAGCGCCACCGCCAGCGCGATGCCGGCCGCCGCCGAGACGTAGTTGTGGAAGGTCAGTCCCATCATCTGGACCAGATGGCCCATGGTGGTCTCGCCGCCGTAATTCTGCCAGTTGGTGTTGGTGGTGAAGCTGGCCGCGGTGTTGAAGGCGAGGTCGGCGGGAACCGCCGCCATGCCCAGCGGGTTTAGCGGCAGCACGTCCTGCAACCGCTGCAGGGCGTAGAGAAGCAGCATGCCGGCGGCGCTGAACAGCAGCATCGACACGGCGTAGGTCACCCAATGCTGCTCGGTCTTCTCATCGACCCCGGCCAGACGGTAGAGCCCGCGTTCGACGGGGCCGAGAACGGGCGACAGCAGCGTGCGTTCCCCGGTGAAGACGCGAGTCATGAAGCCGCCCAGGGGCCGCGTCACCGTGGCGACCAGGGCGAGGAAGACGAGGATTTGAATCCAGCCGTTGACGGTCATGGAAAGGAGCTCCTCAGAACCGTTCCGGGTGGATCAGGGCGTAGACCAGATAGGCGAACAGCCCGATGGCCATGATGCCGGCCAGTGCGTAGTCGAGGGTCATGCGGGCGCCCTCCTACAGCCGGTCGCAGGCGTGGACATAGGCGACTGACGCGGCGAAGAAGCCGACGGTGAGCGCCAGGAACAGGATGTCGAGCATTGTGTCGTCTCCGGGATTGCGCACCCTTCGTCCCGATCGTCGCGCCGGTTCGGCACCGGCGGGATAACCTGGATCAAGAGGGAGCGCGACCATGGGAGCGTGCGCCGGAACCGCGTATAAATTCGATGGGGGGCGGCGGGGACGAAAAATATAAAAGACGTATACGGAGGGGGGCTGCCCGATGGCCGGACCGGTGCTCAGCCACCGAAGATCACCTCGCGATCGATGTCGGACAGACGTGGCCGCCCGGTCAAGGCCATCGCCACCTCCAGCTCGGTCTGGAGCAGGGTCAGCATATGGGCCACGCCGGCAAGCCCGCCAACCGCCAGCGCATGCAGCACCGGCCGTCCGACCAGCACGGCGTCGGCGCCCAGCGCGATCGCCTTCAGGATGTCGGTGCCTCGGCGGATGCCGCCGTCCATCAGCAGCGGCAGGCGGCGGGCGACCCTGGCGGCCACTGCCGGCAGTGCGTCGATCGAGGCGGGCAGGGTGTCGAGCGTCCGGCCGCCATGGTTGGAAACGATGAGGCCGCGTGCTCCGGCCGCGATGGCCGGCTCTACGTCGTCCGGATTGAGGATGCCCTTCAGCAGGATGGGCAGCGGCGTCCGTCCGCACAGCCACTCCACCGTGTCCCAGGTCGGGGCGGCGTGGAGCATGCCCTGGAACACCGGGCTGCCGGGCCGTGCCGGCTTGAAGCCGTCGGGTGCAAGGCCGGCGAGGTTGACCGGGGCGATGTCGGGAGGCAGGCGGAAGCCGGCGCGCTGTTCGATGTTGCGCATGCCGTTCACCGGCGCGTCCACCGTCAGGACCAGCGCCTTGCAGCCGGCATCCTCCGCCCGCCGCACCAGGGTCAGGGTATCGCCCCGCAACGGCTGGGTGTAGAGCTGGAACCACAGGGGCGCCGTCGCCCGCGCGGCGATCTCGTCCAACCGGACGCTGGCCTGGGTGCTGACGGTCATCCAACTGCGGGTCAGGCCGGCGGCCTCCACCGTCGCCAGTTCGCCGTCCCGATGGACCAGCTTGTGATAGGCCATCGGAGCCAGGATGATCGGGTAATCCAGCATCTCCCCGAACAGCTCCGACCGGGCGGTCGCGCCGGACAGGTCGCGCAGCACGCGCGGCATCAGCCGCAGCCGGTCGAAGGCTTCGCGGTTGGCGCTGAGGGTGATCCCGTCGGCCCCGGCCCCGGCGATGTAGGCGCGGATGGCCGGATCGACCCGGTCGTCGAAATGGCGCTCGTAGTCGGCCAACGAAACGGTGTCGGGTGGAACCATCATGGACGAACCTCATTCCGGTGTGCCGGCCCCGCGCAGGCGCTGGCCTTCGCGCCGGCCTGCGTGGCCAGGGCCCGGATGCGGGGATCGGGATGCGGTGCCAGCGCCGCGGCCATGCTGCGGTAGAAGTCCGGGAAGCCGCTGTCGAGTGCGAGGCGGAACCAGCGCAGCGCCTCCTCCGCCGACCCATCCCGCAGAAGCATGCGGGCATGGTTGAAGCGGCCCCAGCAGTCGCCGCCTTCCGCCGCCGCCCTGAACAGGGCGCGCGCCGCGCCGTGGGCGGCCGGAACTGCCCGCCCGCTCTCGTGGAACAGCCCCAGCATGTTCAGCGCCTTGGCGTTGCCCCTGGATGCAGAGGCTGCATAGAGCCGGTAGGCGGCCTCGTCGTCGGCGGGAACGCCGATGCCGTGGCAATGGAGGTCGGCCAGATTGAACATCGCCCAGCCGTCGCCGAGATCGGCGGCCCTGCGGTAATGGGCGGCGGCCTGGCAGGGATCGGCTTGGATGCCCCAGCCATGTTCGAGGCAGCGGCCCAGCATGGTGATGGCGCGGGCGTCGCCGCCGCGCGCGGCGCTGCGGAACCAGGCGACCGCCCGGTCCCCCTCGCCACGGTCGAGGCAGGACTGGCCGAGCGCCAGCAAGGTGTCGGCGATGCTCAATCCCGGCGAACAGGAGGCTCTTGTGCCCTCGGCCATCACAGCTCCGCCCAGCGGCGCAGCAGGTTGTGGTAGTGGTTGACCAGCGACAGCACCGCGTGGTGGCCGTCGCCCAGCTCCTGCCGCAGATCGATGATCGCCATGTCGAGGTCGTAGAGCATGGCGCGCAGCCCGTCGTCGCGGACCATCGACTGGGTGAAGAAGAAGGAGGCCCAGCGCGACCCGCGCGTCACCGGGCTGACCCGATGCAGGCTGCTGGACGGATAGACCACGGCGTGGCCGGCGGGCAGCTTGACCGACTTGGTGCCGTAGGTGTCCTCGACGATCAGTTCACCGCCGTCATATTCCTCGGGATCGCCGAGGAAGATGGTGGTCGACACGTCTGCCCGCATGCGCAGGCCGCCGCTGCCGGGGATGGCGCGGATGCTGTTGTCGACATGGAAGCCATAAGTCATCGCCGGATCGTAGCGGTTGAACATCGGCGGCAGGACCCGCAGCGGCAGCACCGCCGAATTGAAGGCCGGGCTGCGGGCCAGCGCGCGGAGGATGACCATGCCGAGTTCCCGCGCCGTCTCGCTCTCCTCCGGGATTTGCAGGTTGTGCTTCGCCCCGGCCGCCTGGTCGCCGGCGGTGACGCGCCCGTCCACCCAGGGGGAGGCCTTCAGCACCGCCCGGCACTGCGCGATCTCTCCGGCGGTGAGGATATCGGGAATCTGCAGGAGCATGGCGGGTTTCCTCGTAGAACAGAGATCAGGCAGCGGACAAAGGACAACGGACAACCGGCCGGACCGCCCGTCGCAGGCGGTCCGGCCGGCCTTTTCAGACCTTGTGATGACCGATCAGCGTGCTCAGAACGTCAGTCCCGTCGTCAGCATGACCGTCCGACCCGACGCGGGCACGGCACGGCTGGCGTTGAACGCCGAGGTGTAGTTGCGATGGTCGGTCAGGTTGTAGCCGTTCAGGGCCACCGAGACGTTGCTGAACTCGTAGGACACCATCGCGTCGGCCGAGAAGCTGTCGGGCATGCGGGCGGTGTTGGCGCTGTCCGCCCAATATTCCGACGCATATTGCACGCCGCCGCCGACCGTGAACTTCCCGGAGATGCCGGCCTTGAACCCGTAGGTCGTCCACAGGCTTGCATTGTGCTTGGGCACGTTGGCGGCGACCTTGCCGACGACGGCCGGGTTGGTGCGGGCCTCCGTCACCTTGCCATCGAGATAGGCGTAATTGGTGTAGATGTTCCAGTGCTCGGTCACCTCGCCGCTGATGCTGGCCTCGAAGCCGCGGACGCGGATGCCGAGCCCGGATTCGGAGAAGCCGTCGGTGACGGTGCCGGTGGTCGGATCGATCGAGTAGGTGTTGGACTTCTCGGCCTGGAAGATCGCGGCGCTGACGCCCAGCCGGCCGTTCAGGAAGTCGGCCTTGCCGCCGATCTCGTACAGGTCGGTCTGTTCCGGATCGAAGTTGCGGGCACTGTTCGGCGTCTCGGCCGTGCCGTTGGTCACCGCCGCGGCGATATCCGTGCCGATCGGTTTGTAGGAGCGCGAGAACGAAGCGTAGACCGACGATTCCTTGGTCGGCTCGTAGATCAGGCTGACCGAGGGGCTCCAGGTCCGTTCGGTTCCGGTGCCGCCCGCGACCGTCGGGCTGGCGGCGCCGAAGCTGGTGCGGAAGTAATCCCAGCGCAGGCCACCCTGGACCGACAGCTGGTCGAACAGCCACACGCGGTCGGTCACGAACAGGCCGGTGTTGGTGACGCTCGCCTGGCGCCCGCCGCTTTCCGGAAAGATGATGGCGGTATTGGCGGCATAGCTGTGGGAGGGCGACCGCACGGTCTGGCTGTTGGTGCGGTTGACCCAGGTGCCGGTCTCGCGCTTGTCGCGCTGGTAGCTGACGTCCAGGCCGCCGTTCAGCGCGTGGCGCAGCCCGAACAGCGTGCCGTCGAACTTCGCGCCGGTGACGTTCTGGACGCCCCAGCCCTGCTGCTTGAAGGCCATGCCGCCGCCGGCACCGTAGGCCAGCGCAGGGTTGCGGCCTGCCAGGAATTGGGTCGCGCTGGCACCGCTGATCGCTGCCGGGGTGGTGGAGGCGAAGTTGCGCTGGTAGTGGCTGAAGCGGGAGTCGTTGTAGATGGACAGCGACCTGTTCACCTCATGCGAGGAGGTCGACGTTAGGATGTGGTTGGCGGTGTCGTCGCGGTCGAGGTTGCGGACGTAGGAGGTGGAGCGGTCGAGGCCGAATTCGCCGGCCGGCCGGAAGATGCCGTCGCGGCCCTGCACCATCGGCTGCCCCATGTCGGGCGTCTTCTCGCCCTTGAGGAAGGCGTAGTTGAGGTGCCAGGTGGTCGATGTGCCCAGCCCCAGGCCGAGGTCGGCGGCGATGCCGC